>JAQGOU010000098.1 GCA_028293445.1 Verrucomicrobiales bacterium
TCGGCGGCGGCTCACCGACCGGCGCGCTCTTCCTGGATGAGCCTGGTTTTCCTGATCAACTGGGGCACGGACTCTACACCTGCCAGTGGGGATGGAATAATGTGACGAGGCATCCTCTGCAACGAAAGGGTGCCACTTTCACGGCGGACAAAGAAACGTTCCTGCGCATTCCCCGACCGACTGGGATTGCGACCGATGGCCTGGGCAATCTTTATGTAGCGAGCTGGAAAGGAGCGACTTTCAGTTACGAGGGAACGAACGCTGGTTTCGTGGTGCGTGCAGCACCGTTGAATAATGAGGCGGCTCCCTTTCCAAATTTGCACACGAAATCCGATAAACAATTGATAGCCCTGCTTTCTTCCCCAAGCGCCACGCAACGGTTCCACGTTCAGCGAGAGATTCTGCAACGCAGCAAAAAAACTGACTTCGCGAAGAGACTGGGTGAGTTGGCTTCTTCCTCGAAAAGCCTGTCAGTTCGCGCGGCCGCAGTCTTTACCTTGGGACAAATTGAAAACACGTCGGGCGCGGACATGTTGTTAAAACTGTGCAATCAGCCGGTCTTGAAGGAATTCGCTCTGCGGGCGTTAGCTGATTCAAAGGTCATTGAGACAAAAGTATTGTCGAAAGTTTTTATTGAAGCATTGGAAGACAAGAATTCCGCAGTGCGCTTGCAAGCGATCATCGCATTGAATCGATTACACAAGACCGAAATAGCAGAACGTCTGTTCCCGTTCGTCGCCGATGCGGACCCAGCCATTGCTCACGCGGCATTTCGCGCCCTGGTTTCCTTTCGCGCGGCCGACGTTTGTTTCAAGTTCCTGGACAGTAATGATGCTTCAGCAGTAAAGAGCGCCTTGAGGATTCTTGGCAATCTACCGGAAACGAGTGTCGTAGACGGTTTGATCAAGCGATTGAATGCGTCACCTGCAGCAAAGTCTCAGATTCTGGAAACCTTGTGCCGCCTTTATTTTCGAGAAGCCGATTGGGACGGTTCCTGGTGGACAACCCGCCCGGACACAAGCGGCCCCTATTACAAACCTGTTTCCTGGGAAGCCACCGAGCACATTCGCGCAACCCTGCAACAAGAACTCTCATTGAACAATCCGCGCGAGACGCGTTTGCTCTTGATGCACTTTCAAAAATATAAGATCGAGTTTCCCGGCATCCCCTCCTCTGCTTTCGAGTTATTAATTACAGATTCGACCATTCAACCGGCCTGGCGCAAGAAAGCGTTTCAGACGGTCACAAGGATTTCAAACGCAGCAGCCATACATGCCTTGCTGGCCAGTGATCCGAAGGAGAAGTTCACCATTGAACTACGTGAAGAATTTGTGCGGGACCGGGAACGGAGTAAGGACGTGGAAGAATTTGTGAAGCTCGCGAAGACTGCGCCGGAAAAGGAAAGTGAATTGGCCTATACCGTCTTACTGCACATTGCCAATCAGACCAATGTGGCCGTTGCTGTGAAGACTTCCGTGGAACAGGCTATCACCGAAGCGCCGGACTCTCCGGCGTTGCGCCGTGCCAAAGCCGCCGTTCCTCAGCGCGATCTGCCGGCAAGTGATCGGTCCACACATCAGACTGTGGCCAAGGTTCCGTACGATGAACTTTTGAAGCGGGTGACCGCTGCATCAGGCGATGCAAAGATCGGAGCGAAACTTTTTGAAACCGTCGGATGCGTGAAATGTCACACGGTCGGAAAAAATGAAGCACCGAAAGGTCCCTTTCTCGGTGACATCACGGCTCGTTACAACAAACTGGAAATCCTCGAATCAATTCTTCGCCCCAGCGCAAAAGTGGCGCAGGGATTTGAAACGACGACCATTGAAAGTAAGGATGGCGAATCATTGGATGGCTTTATCGTTCGCGAATCCGGTGACGAGATCGAACTGCGGAACATCGTCGGAGCCACGGTCATTCAGAAAAAGAATATTGCCGTTCGTGGAACGCGGACCAGCTCAATGATGCCGGATGGCCTCACCGATCACCTAGCCCCAGAAGATCTGGCTTCGCTGCTCCGGTATTTGGAATCTTTACGAGCCAGCAACTGATTTCTGGTCGTTCGTGGTGCAAGGAAACGGGGTGCCCCCCGTTCTCCTTTGCCGCCGCCTTTAACGTTATCCAGCCGCTTCTGTTTCCACTCTGTCCAACGGAAACAAAAAAGGCAGATTCCGCCTAAACCATTGATCTTCAGGTATGTAAAACTTTATTTATTTTTAAATGATGTTCTGCAGCTTCAGAAAAACATTCTTTGTTTTAAATTGAAGAATTTCCGTTCCGTAATCGTACTGTTTATTATTATAGAGTCCGTTCCAGCTTCGGCAGCCGACCCTATACTTTTATAGAAGGCACTGCAGCTTCTGCGGGTCTTCATTTATATTAAATGAAGAACTCCCGTTCCGTAATCGGACCATTTATTAGTATAGGATCCTCCGCAGCTTCTGCAGCCGACCATTCATTATTATAGAACCTTTTTCAGCTTCTACGACGCACCGTAGAATATTATAGGAGTCGCTCCAGCTTCAGCAGCGTGTCATTGAAATTAAAAGAATCTTTTTCAGTCTCGGAACAAGACATCAATTTCCGCGCTCCCTTGGTGAGGTTGGAGGAAGATTACTCGATTCGTTTGTAGGACTAGTATCCAAGGAATTAAGGACACGATTAAATTCTGCGGCCAACCCCCGGACCAGTGGTTCACGAACAATTGCCCCGTGGTAACCAGTCACATTAATAATCTCAAGATTACCCTGGATCAATTCACTCCATCCATTGCTCGGATCCGGCTTGATGCCCGGGGGTTGTTTTGTCGCCCGGAACAACACAGCATTTCCCGCATACGGTTTGAATTGGTAGCCGAGGCAGGATTTGACGTTTAAGTCGGCGATCTGCGAATAGGCCTTTGGGAGTTTGAAGTGCCACATGTTACCGCCGTCGTCTCCCGTCCATTTGAATTGATTGCGCAAGGCGCGCGGTAAAAAGAGAAAACGGAAATCTTGCTTCAGCTGTTTGGCTTTCCGACCAAAACGCAACGGCAAGCGGCTCGCCTTTTCCCGGAGGTAATCAGGCCAATCCTTAGCCTTCATCGATCGCAAGTTGGTGAGATGAAGATCCAAGCGGGACAGTTCACGATCGAACTTGGAGCGCAAACAGTTCTTCGCCGGAAGCGGGGTTGGATAATCTTTTCCGTAGGAATCGAAGAAGGCAAGCAATGCCACCTTCTCGCCCGATGCCTGCAAACGCTGGGCCATTTCAAAAGCCACCAACCCGCCGAATGATGAACCGCCCAGGTAATAGGGACCTTTAGTCTGCACCGCTTTGATCTCGTTCAAATACCGCTCCACCATTTCATCAATGGTTTTCAACCAAAATTCTTTACCGTCCACTCCTTGCGCTTGAATCCCGTAAAGCGGTTGGTCGGCATCGAGATAACGTGCCAGGTGAGAGTATTCAAGAATCGAGCCTCCAACACCATGAACGCAGAAGAAAGGAGGCCGTGTCCCGCCCGGCTTAATGGGAACGATGATCTGCGAACGTCCATCCGCTTTGCCTGTGATGTAACGTTTCTCGTCCCCGAGGAGGGTTGCGAGTTTTTGAATGGTGGGCGCTTCAATGAAAACCGCTAGGGGGAGATCTTTGCCGGTCAATTTCTTGATCTTGCCGATCAGCGTTAGTGCCAGAAGTGAATGTCCGCCGAGCTGAAAGAAATCATCCCGCGCGCCCACCTTGTCAATTCCCAGGACATCCTGCCACATTTCCGCGAGAGACATTTCCAACTTTGTCCCTGGCTCGACATAGGCACTAACATTTTCCGGGCGAGCATGGGTTTGTGTCGACCTGCCGTTTGGTGTGGCTTGCCACTCAGGCCCTTCAGCCTGGCGTTTCGCAAATGAATTGAACTCTTCCGGTGAAACAATGACCTGAGGCATCCGATGGTCGAGAATTCTGGTGAATGCTTCAATGCCATCGACCGGACGAATACCAAGGCGCAGTGTCGTCTCACGCTCCGCCTGAAGATTCGGCGGCACCGCGGAATTCACTGCCATTCCCACTTCCTGCCAGGCATACCAATTGATAGAGAAGACATTCTTGTTTTTCTGCTGCCGCGCATAGCCGTCGAGAAAGGCATTGGCCGAGCCGTAATCGGCCTGGCCAATGCCACCAAAGAGCGCGTTCACTGACGAACACAAGACGAAGAAATCGAGGTGACGATTATGGAAGGCCTCGTGCAAGGCCAGGACGCCATGAACTTTCGGTGACAAAACTTCATCGGCCGCCTGTCGCGTTTTCAACTCGATGAGTCCTTGTCCTGCAATTCCAGCCGCGTGAATGACGCCATTGATTTTTCCGAAGCTCTGTTCAGCCGCTGCAACAGTGCTGTTCATCTTTTTGACATCGGCAACGTCTGCGTCGATTACCATTACTTCTGCGCCTAGACTCTCCAGATTTTCAATTTTACGGATTTTACAACTGATCGGATCGTGGGCGTCGTGTGTTTGTATCCATTGCTTCCATTCAGTGCGCTCAGGCACAGGCGTGCGCGCGATAAGAATGAGTTTCGCTTTTGATGTCTTCGCCAGATGTTCCGCCAGAGTGAAACCGATTCCTCCGAGTCCTCCCGTGATTAGATACACCCCTTGTTGACGCAGCACCGGCTTGGCATCTGCTGATTTCTTTAATTCGGTTGCTTCAAACAGTTGTACCCAGCGATACCCTCCGCGATGAGCAACGACAGAGTCAGCCGCGGTGGCAAACAATTCATCCAGGAGCAGTTCGTTAAATGCTTCTGCCGCGACGGATTCCGGTAGAACGACATCAATGCTGGAGCATTGCACATTTCTATTCTCCTGCCCGATGGCGAAGCAGGGCCCCACAAGCAAAGCTTTCTCAGCACGAATACTTTCGTTTCCGATAACCTCCTGAAGTCCATTGGAAATGACTTTGAGCTGAACCGGCACCTCAGGCATGTACTGCCGGATCGCCTGGGCAAGATGCAGTAAACTGTAAAAATTAAGTTCCAGGGAGGCTTCCAACGATTCACTCGAGAAGCGATGGTCCTTTTTTGGAACCGTGACCGACCATAAGTGGACGATGCGGGAAGGGTTGCGCCCCATGGACGGCAAGGCTTCAAAGAGGCGGTTGTAATTATCCGGCTGATCTGGATTAAAAATGAAATTACTGTCGGGCGTCTTGGCGAATTGTTTCCCCATGGAGACCAGCGTCACGACTTGGCCGAGCTGTTTCAGTTGGCGGGCCAGGCTCTCACCTACTCCGCAACGATCGGCAAATATCAACCAGACAGACCTTTCATTCGTGGCCTGGCGGATCGAGGAATGATCCATCGAACTCCGTTTCCATGATGGTGTGTAGAACCATTGATCGAGAGGCGCACGTTCAGGTGATGTGGATTTGGAAGCGGAGATTTCTTTCGGAGCATCGATCCAATAGCGTCGACGTTCGAAAGGATAGGTCGGCAATGGAATGCGACGACGCTTCTCCTCCGCATAGAATGCAGCCCAATCCACTTTTGCACCGAGAGACCACAAATGGCCGAGCGAGGTTAAGATGTGCTGTTCACCAGACTTCTGTTCATCGGTATGCGGAAGCGACGAAAAGGCATGGGGAGAACATCCCTCGCTACTGTGCAGTTTCGTTATGGCGGCGAGTGTTTGTCCAGGACCGAGCTCGAGAAAGACGCGAGCGGGATCTTTCAATAATTCCTGAATACCATGGGAGAAGCGGACAGTGTGCCGAAGATGCTTTACCCAATAAGCGGGATCAACGGCCTCGGACGATTTGATCCATGTTCCCGTAAGATTGGAAATAAAAGGCAATTTGGGCGGCATCAACGTCGCCTTCTTTAGGGAGTCCATGAAAGCCCGCGAAATCGGTTCCATCATGGGCGAATGCATTGCGTGCGACACATGCAGACGTTTGCAATCAAGCCCCTGACGTAAAAGCTCGGCCGCAATGCGATCGACAGCCTCGGTGCATCCCGAAATAACATTCGAACACGGTCCGTTGTTGGCGGCTAACGCCAACTCATTATTCAGGAATGGCTGAATATCCTTCTCCGAAAGCGGCACTACCAACATCGAACCCAGAGGTAATCCCTCCATCAGGCGGCCTCGTTCTGAGATTAAATACAATGCATCAGGCAAGGTGAACACTCCGGCGAGGCAAGCCGCCACGTATTCTCCAATGCCGTGCCCCAACATCGCTTCAGGCTTGATCCCCCAACTCATCCATAACTGTGCCAGGGCATACTCAATCATGAACAACGCGGGTTGAGCGAGAGCGGTGCGCTTCAATTGCTGCGTGGCCGTCTCAGCATCAATCGAATGAAAAACTAACTCACGCAGATCACAGGCCAGGTGAGCTTTCAAAATTTCCGAACATTGATCTACTGCCTGATGAAAGACCTTTTCATGTTTATAAAGATCGCAACCTATTTTAAACAACTGCTCGCCCTCTCCACTGAAAAGGAAAACCATTTTTACATCCCGCGATTCTTCTCCCGGAAGCGATCGTCCTCCCGAATCTCCGAGGGCGTCGACAGCCTCTGCTGTATCCGCCGCAACACAAAAACCGCGGTGATGAAATGGTCGTCGCCCCATCTGCAATGAATACGCTGTATCCGCCAAATTGATCTCCGGATGCTCTTTAAAATGAATTGATAAATTATCAGCC
Organism: Verrucomicrobiales bacterium; assembly: GCA_028293445.1. Classification (GTDB taxonomy): domain Bacteria; phylum Verrucomicrobiota; class Verrucomicrobiia; order Limisphaerales; family JACDHS01; genus CBHWET01. The sequence goes on from JAQGOU010000098.1 coordinate 6,688, forward strand.
GCGGACCGCAGCGCCGTTTTTGTCTTGGCCGAGAGTAACAGTATTTGAAAGGGGCGAGTTGGTTCTGGTGCGGGAACTGGAGGGGCTTCTTCCAGAACGGCGTGGGCGTTGGTTCCACCGATTCCAAATGCACTCACCCCTGCCCTGCGCGGGGTTCCATTATCCAGGTTCCACTGCTGCAACTCAGTGTTGATGTAGAAAGGACTGTTCTCGAAATCGATTTTTGGATTCGGAGTATCGAAATGAATATGAGGAGGGATCTGCTTATTTTTGAGAACCAAAATGGTTTTAATCAAACTCGCCACTCCCGCGGCGACGTCAAGATGTCCGATATTAACTTCCGCTGAGCCGATGGCACAAAACTGCTTTTTCGTTCCTGTGCCGAACGCTTCAGTCAGTCCAGCGATTTCAATCGCATCCCCAATCGAAGTTCCTGTGCCGTGCGCTTCAATATAGCCAATTGTTGCCGGGTCAACATCCGCGGCGAGTTGGGCCATTGCGACCACCTCAGCTTGCCCCGCAATGCTGGGCGACGTGTAGCCCATTTTTTCTCCTCCATCGTTGTTGATAGCTGTGCCGCGAATCACGGCGTGAATGGTATCGCGATCTCTCAATGCATCCGACAGACGTTTTAGCACTACAACCCCGGCACCCATGGCAATGACAGTCCCCTGCGCTTGCGCGTCAAACGCTCGACAATGGCCGTCTGGCGAAAGAATCGCCCCCTCCTGAAGTAAATAGCCGGCCCCTGACGCTCTGTTGGCTGAAACTCCACCCGCCAGTGCCATTTCACATTCTCCATTCAACAAGCTTTGACAGGCGACATGAATTGCGACCAGGGCCGTGGAACAGGCGGTTTGCACAGTGAAACTTGGCCCGCGCAGATTCAGTTTGTATGAAGTTCGTGTGGCAAGAAAATCTTTGTCGTTGCCGATCATCGCCTGATACACGTCTGGACTGGCACTCGCATTGAGGTGGTTCAGGACATTGAACACATACGTGTTCATGCTGGCCCCGGCATAAACTCCAATCCTGCCCGAAAAATTATCAGGATTGTACGCCGCGTTTTCCAAACCTTCCCAGGCTGTTTCGAGAAACAGTCGCTGCTGTGGATCGATAAGCTCCGCCTCTTTATCGATGATTCCGAAGAAGGCAGCATCCAACTCACCAAACCCGTGCAGCGTCGCACCTGCTTTTATGTAGTTCGGATTATTCAGTTTCTCCGGCGAAACGCCTCTGGCCAGTAATTCGTCGTCCGTGTAGTGGGTGATACTTTCGATACCATCCCGCAGGTTTTGCCAAAATTCATCTACGTTTTTTGCCCCGGGGAACCGACCAGCAAGCCCAATGACGGCTATCCTCTCATGACTGGTTGAAGGGCCGTCAGGATTTCGCCTGAGGTCCAAGACACGCTGAGTTATAGGTTTTGGTTTGATGCTTTCACTAAAAAACCCGGCCAGCGCGTCAACGGTTGGGTAGCGAAACATTTCCACCATTAAGATTGGTTTCGAGAATGCCTCCCGCAGCCTGCTGTGCACTTTCACGAGCAGCAATGAGTACCCTCCCAGCTCGAAAAAATTATCGTGAATCCCAATCTTCTCCAGGTTGAGGACTTCCTGCCAAATTCGGACAATGATTTGTTCTGTCTCGGTCCGCGGTGCTTCGTAGGTAGCTGCCAACTCGGGACGCGCAACATCGGGAGCTGGAAGAGCCCGTCGATCCACCTTGCCGTTGGGAGTCAGTGGAAATACTTCCAGCTGCACGAACGCAGACGGCAACATGTATTCAGGAAGTGATTCGAGTAGCCAGCGACGCAGTTCCTCCGGGGTCGCAGGCTTTTCTGCCGGGACGATATAAGCCACCAACCTCTTTTCGCCGGGAACATCCTCACGCGCCACAACAACATTCTGTTGGACATCTGGATGTTGCGCGAGCACCGACTCGATTTCCCCCAACTCGATTCGATAACCGCGGACCTTCACCTGGTTATCTTTGCGCCCAAGAAAGTCTATTTTACCGTCACGACGAAAACGGACCAAATCACCCGTGCGGTAGATGCGTTTCCCGGGGATATTATCAAACGGGTGAGGGACAAACTTTTCAGCCGTCAGCTCAGGCCTGTTCAAATAGCCCCGCGCAAGGCCGTCACCGCCAATGCACAGCTCACCAGGAACTCCAATCGGCACAGGTTCAAGCCGCTCGTCGAGAACGTAAAGCTGCGTGTTGGCAATCGGAGGGCCCACGACAATCGGATCACCAGCACGGACTTGAACCGCCGAAGACCAAATCGTGGTTTCGGTAGGGCCATATAAATTCCACAACTCCGCGCAACGGGGCAACAGCGCATCAGCCAGATCCCGTGTCAGCGCTTCGCCACCGCAAAGAATTTTTAAGCGCGGACATCCCTGCCAGCCGGATTGAAGCAAGAGACGCCACGTTGCTGGTGTGGCCTGCATTACGGAGATTCCGGACTTCTCAATTTGCTCCGACAACAGTGTTCCATCCCCAGCAACTTCCCGGGGAGCAATGACGAGACGCGCGCCAGTGATCAATGGAAGAAATATCTCGAGGCCGGCGATGTCAAACGAGAGTGTGGTGATAGCCAGCAAAACATCTTTTCGCAGTAATCCAGGTTTGCACTGCATCGAGAGGAGAAAGTTAACTACGGCCGACTGAATAATCTGAACGCCTTTTGGCTTTCCGGTAGAACCCGAGGTATAAAGAATGTAAGCAAGACTTCCCGGACCGGATATTTGCACCAGAGGCTCGGTTGTATAGTTCGCAAGAATTTCCGCCTCACGATCCAGACAAATCATTCGAACGGCGTTTTCCGGCAGAAATTTTTTCAGCCTCTCCTTGGTCAGCAGAAGCGGCATTTGCGAATCCTCAATCATGAATGCCAGCCGGTCCGGCGGAAACGCTGGATCAAGTGGGATATACGCTCCGCCGGCTTTCAGGATGCCGAGCATGGCGACAACCATGTCGAGCGATCGTTCTATGCAAAGTCCCACCAGTGTTTCTGATCCGACGCCAAGGGAACGCAAATAATGCGCTACCTGATTTGCCCTCCGATCGAGCTCGGAGTAACTCATGGTTGTTCCTTCAAATTCCATCGCAGTCTCGTTCGCCGATGTCGCGGCCTGCTCCTCGAACAGAGTTTGGATGCAGGCGTCCCTGGGATAATCGACCTCGGTATCATTCCATTGGACAAGCATTTGCTGACGTTCCAGCTCAGAAAGAAGTGGCAGCTCAGAAATCGGCCGCGACGGATCGGCTGCTGCTGCCGCGATCAAGCTTTGAAAATGCGAAGCCATCCGACCAATCGTCTCCTTATCGAATAAATCCGTGTTGTATTCGAAAATGCCGGATAAGCCGTCCGCCAATTCATTTACATCCAGGGAGAGATCAAATTTCGATGCGCCTGTGTCAACGTGCAGCTGCTGCACTTTCAGGCCCTGTAGTTCCAAAGCCTTACGCGGTAGACTGTGGAACGAATATAAACTCTGAAAGAGCGGTGTGTGACTAGGATCGCGATCGGGTTTAAGAGTTTCGACAATCTTGTCAAATGGAACATCAGCGTGCGCGAGTGCACTTAATGAGAGATTATTCACCTGCGCCACCAACTCTTGAAATGTAAGCCCTGGGTGAATGGAACTGCGCAAAATCTGCGTATTCACGAAAAAGCCAATCAGATTGCGCAGTTCACTACGCTGCCGACTACTTGCAAGTGAACCGACAACAAGATCCTCCTGCCCGGTATAACGAAACAAAACGGCCTTGAAAGCGGCAAGAGTGACCACGAACAAACTCACATTTTCCTGACGACGAAAGGTGTCCAGAATCCGGGCAACCTCGGGTCCTATATAGAAGTGATACAGCGCGCCGCGAAACGTTTGTATGGGCGGTCTCGGACGGTCAGAAGGCAATTCCAACAACGGCAATTTCCCTTTCAGTTGCTCCTTCCAAAATGAAAGCTGTTTCTCGAAGGATTGCCCGGCAATAAACTCTTCTTCCCACTTTGCGAAATCAGCATAGCGCACCGGCAAGTCCGGCATGACGCATTGTTTGCCCGCAATGAAAGACTGATAGAAACTTTGGAGTTCACGGTAAAAGATTCCGAGGGACGTTCCGTCGAAGGCGACATGGTGCACCGCGAAAAGCAAAAGATGTTGCTCTGTGCCAAGCCTGTAGAGATGCACACGAAAGAGTGGCCCGGTTGAAAGATCAAATGGCTTCCGCCCTTCTGCGGCACATAAACGGCGAGCCTCCGATTCTCGGTCCGGATCAGCTAGGAATTGCAAATCAATGATCGGTAATTGAGAGAAGACGAAGGGCTGGATGTTCTGCTGTGCTTTGCCACTCCCACTCGAAAAGGTCGTCCTGAAAATGTCGTGCCGCTGCACGATGGCATTGATGCTATGTTCGAGTGCAGCCACATTCAAAGGACCGATCAGCCTCCATGAAAACGCAAGATTGTAAGCGGCATTCTCGGGATCGGATTGCTGAATAAACCAAAATCGTTGCTGACCTGCGGACAACGACAATCCTGAATCACTAACCCCTCTTATGATGGGTGATCCAGCGCGTTGCGCCTGGAGCGTCGAACCCAGGATATCCCATAGCCCATTGCTGCGCTGTATCTCGAGATCCGCCTGCCCGCTGTTTTGGTTAGGTGCGTCCAGGATGTTTTTTCTGACTTCCACGTGATGTTCCTTTCGACAAATGAGGGTTGGGTGCTGCCATCTGAGTTACATGAGTTCGTACAAAAAGCGTTAAAGACGCATTCACTCGATCGGCTGAGGTGAAAGACGTAAATACTCAGTAGCCCGAAACTTTTGGGCGAAATCAGCAAATGCGTGCTGCACCTGTAGTTCCTTCAAGCCGGTCTGTTCAGCAACTTCATGAGATGACACGTTGTTTTCGTAGGCGAACCAAAGCAGATCCATTGTGTGGAATGGCATCCGAAAGAAAAACTCCTCCTGCGTGCAGGGAGCCGT
>JAQGOU010000310.1 GCA_028293445.1 Verrucomicrobiales bacterium
CACTTAGATCCAGAGCATCGGCGATTTCCTTGTACTGATGACCCTTGGCCAGAAGCCCAAGAATTTCCTGTTCTCGCTTGGAAAGGTTTTCCGGTTCGCTCTTCAAACCGCGTTGCTGGAAGAACTGAACGACTTTGCGTGCAATCGAATTCGTCATCGGCGATCCACCTCGATGAACATCCACGATCGCGTCGAGAATTTCTGACGGCGGCGTTTGTTTTAAGAGATATCCGCTCGCGCCCGCCATTAATGATTTAAAGATCAGATCGTTGTCCGTGTAAACGGTCAGCATGATGATCTGCAAGTTCGGTTTGACTTCCTTGAGCTTCACCGCGCAATCGATCCCCGACATCTTGGGAAGATTGATGTCCATCAAAAGTACATCCGGCCAGTCGTAGGGCAGGTGTTGCAACGCGGACTCGGCGTTGGCGTGCGTTGCAATACAACGAAACGTGGGTGAACCATTAATGAGAATACTAAGACTTTCGCGAATACCCGAATCGTCTTCCACGATAGCAACCTTGACGGACATAATCGTTTCTATCCTTTCCGGATTGAGATTTGAAGCCTGATCTTTGTTCCGCTGTTTCGGTCCGTTTGCAGATCGAAACATCCGCCGATGCTTTGCATGCGCTTTTCCATATTGATCAGACCGTTTCCAAGTGAGTTTGTTTTCTCGGGAGAGAACCCTTTGCCATCATCATCAATGGCGATGGATAAGAGGCTTTTAGTGAACCGCAATCGAAACCAAACCTCCGACGCGCAGGAATGTTTGGCGACATTGTTTAAGGCTTCTTTAATCACCAGAAACAGATTGTGACGGATCTCCGACGAGAACGCCAAGTTGGGGAGCTCATCGGGGACATCCAGGCGGCACCGAATTCCCGTAGGTCCTAAAAATGTTTCAACGTATTCGTAAACGTAAAGAGCAAAGCTGTCCAATGTATCGTTCTTCGGATTCAGCGCCCACACAATGACATCAAGATTGCGGACCAGTTCACGGGCGGCGTTGGAGATGCGTTTGACGTGCCCGCGTGTTTCATCCGCCTTCCGTTTTTCATCCGCAACGACGTCGCTGAGGAACAGGATCTCCGTGAGGCGCGCGCCGAGGTCGTCGTGCATGTCCTGGGCGATACGGGTTCGCTCGCGTTGGATCGCATTTTGGCGTTCCAGAGATTCAAGCTTTCGCTGCAAGTTTTTCGCGGTCGTGTAGCGAACAATGGCCCCCAGTCCGACGACGCCTAAGCCGATGCTTAGCCCACGGAACCACCAGGCCTGCCAGAAATTCGGCAAGAGAACAAAACCGACGGAGGCACCTTCGCGGTTCCAAACGCCATCACTGTTCGCCGCGATGACCTGGAATCGATATTGGCCTGGACGAATGCCCTTATAAACAACGTTGCGACTGGAATTAGCATCCACCCAATCGGTATCAAAGCCTTCGAGCTTATAACGAAAACGGTTCTTCTCCGGCGCCCGGAAACTCAATGCGGCAAACCGAAATTCAAGTTCAGAGTGGCCAGGTTCAATTTGCAAGGGCGCGGACGTTTTGGAAATCGGATCTGCTAAAAACTCTCGTTTACCAGAAGCAACTTTTTCAATGAACACTCTTGGTGGTGCATCGGCTGTCTTGGAAAGCAACGTGCCCGGTTTAATAACGCAAAGTCCTTTCGACGTTGCAAACCAGAGTCGCCCATCCGTGCTTTTCCATGCCGCCGGTTTGCTGCTGCCGTTGCATTGGCTACTGACCATGCCGTCGTTCTTGTCATACAGGACCGTCGAGAGTGTGGGGGAAGGGTCGCGTTCTGCGGCTGTGAATTGTTCCCTGGTAATAAAAAAGACGCCCTTCAGGCAACTGAACCAAAAGTTATTTTGGTCATCTTCAAGAATTTCATAAATGTCGTCACTCGGCAGACCTTGTTGCGCGGTGTAATGGGAAAGTTTCTTTCCATCGAAACGGTAAAGTCCCGACCCGATAGTTCCAAACCAGAGAGTGCCTTTTGAGTCCTGAAAAATTTCCACCACCGTTGCCCTGGCGAGTCCATCGCCAAATTCAGGACTTGTGAATAGGCCGTTGTTCTTCTGCACGACCAAACCTTTTTCGGTCCCGATCCATAACTGCCCCGCTCGATCTTCCTGGATAGAACGGATGCGGGGCGTGGGCAAGCCGTGCTGTGCCGTGAGCCGTTCGAATTTGCCATTACGGTAGACGCTTAGTCCGGTGCTTGTGCCGATCCAGACGTTGCTTTTACTGTCTTCGTAAAGGATTCGAATCGCTCGATCATCGAAATCATGTTTTGGGACCCGGGTGGCTCGTCCGTTTTTAAATCGAAACAAGCCTCCCTCAAAGTCGTTCCCGATCCACAACGTGCCGTCTCGAGTTTCGCACATGGATAAAATCATGTCGTTGCCCAGGTCAACGCCCGTATTAAGGTTGAAAATCTCCAGTTTGCCATTTTTCAGCCGATGCAGACCGCCACCCCAAGTACCAAACCACATGGCGCCATCCTGATTTTCGTGCACGCAAGTCACGTTGTTATGTGCCAGGCCTTGTTGGGAGGTGTAGCTGGCGAATTGCTTTTCCTTCAACCTGTAGAGTCCATCTTTCGCGCCGACCCAGATGTTTTCCTCCGCATCCTGAGCCAGGGCATAAACTTGATCATAGGGATCGCGCGCGGTGGTGTACTCCACGAAGAACTTGCCGCCAGTCCGTTGAATCAATCCGCCGTACGTGCCGATCCAAAGGGTGCCGCGACGATCTTGATAAAGGCTGGTAATATTCGCATCCGCCAATCCATCTTTTTTGGAATAGGGCGTAAGTACGCCGTTTTTTAGGTGCGCGAGCATGCTGCTGGTTCCAAACCAAATGCCGCCATCACCGTCGCTGCAAACGGCGCGCACAAAGTCGGTCGGATATCCCTGTGCAGCGCCAAACAGGTTTGCAGCATTGTTGCTCCAGCACACCAGTCCAGCCGATGTGCCGATCCAAATGTTTTTGCGCGAATCTTCGCAAAATTTCTTTACGCTGATGTGCCCCAGAAGCTCGTCGTTTTTGAAACGCATCAGGACGCCGTCTTTATAACGAAGAGCCCCCTGCATGGTTCCGACCCAAATGGTTCCGTCGTGAGCTTCATAAATTTCTAGAACGGCCGCGGTTGGGAGCAGGTTGGGAAGCAGGGTGGAAATTTTGCCGTCCTGCAGGCGTAGAAGTTCTCCCGAGTAAGCACCGATCCAGATTGTTTTATCTCGGGCTTCACACAATGCAGTGATGCGGCTGCCGGCCAGCGCCGGGGCATTGGTGAGATCAAAGGTAGTGAACGAATCGGCATTGAAACGCGCGACACCTTTCAGCGTCCCAACCCAGAGATAACCATCCTGGGTCGGCAAGATTGACTGCACGCTGACGTGCGGTAGTCCATCGCTTGGATCCCATTGCTGAGAAATGTAATGCGGGGCGCTATCGATCTGAGCAACTGCGGAAATTGAGAGGAAAACAGAAACAAGCCATGAGAAAAGAAGACGTGGGATGTTTCCTGCCGCATTCATGGGTTCTTATTTATAGCAATCGAGGCCCCGTTCACCAAGCTCTGTCATTTGCGAATTCCGATTTACGATTTACGCGGTGGTGGTTCCTCACCCCGTCTATCGAATACGCGCGAATCCTGAATCCCCGGCGTTATTCCATCGGATATCTCACGCCGAATTTTCCGCGCAAGGTATCGAGAGTGCGCATAATGGAAAGTGTTTCGTGATGCGGCATCAAAGCGCTTTCAAGTTTTCCCTGTCGAAAACAATTCATGAATTCGCTCGCCTCGAAATGATAGCCGTGTCCGGCATAGGACATTTCGATGAGTTCATCTTTTTGCCCTTCAATGCTGATGGTCATCTTGCTCGGCTTCCAGAACGGCGAATGAATGGCGATGCGGCCTAATGTGCCAACCAGCCTGGCTTCGCAGAATGTATTGGCCCGGATGGTTGTGTGCAGCACAGCGAGTTGGCCTGCCTCAAATTTGAGTGTGATCGAGGCTTGTTCGTCCACGGTGGTCTCGCCCAAAACCGCGGTGCCGGAGATTCCTGTCGGTTCTCCGAAAACCATCGAATCCAACGAAACCTGATATACACCAATATCCAGCAGCGCTCCGCCGCCAAGGTGCGGATCGAACAACCGGCTCTTGGGGTCGAACTCCGCGCGAAAACCAAAATCTGCCGTGAGGAGTTGCAGATCGCCGATAACCTTTTTCGCAAGCAACTCACGGAATTTGATCATCAGCGGAAAGCAACGCGTCCACATCGCCTCCATGAGCAGCACCTTTTTTCTTTGTGCCGTCTGGATGACTTCAGCGGCTTGCTGCGCGTTGATCGTGAAAGGTTTTTCGCAAAGAACAGCTTTGCCGGCATTCAGGCAGAGCAGGGCGTTGCCATGATGAAATGGGTGCGGTGTGGCGACATAAACGCAATCCACTTCGGGATCAGTCGCCAGCGCTTCTGGCGTTCCGTGACAATGAGGGATGTCGAAAGCGGCTCCGAAAGTCTCGGCCTTACTCTTCGACCGGGAGCCGACGGCCACGATCCTGGCATCGGGAAGCGTTCGGAGATCGTCCGCAAACTTCCTGGCGATGTTTCCGGTTCCAAGGATTCCCCATCGAACTTTATCGGGCATAACGTGCCTGGGACCATAACAGGGTCGCGTCCGGTTGACAGGGAGAATGATTGATTGCGATCAGAGCAGGAGAGCAGGGGATTGAGACGTCCAAATGCAAAATGTGCCGATGAGTCTGAAACTCATCGGCACATTGAAAGTAACTCTTCGGTGAATCGCGAAGAATAAATCAGATTTCCATCAACCGGTTAGGCTTTGGCGGAAGCGGCCTTGCCGGGCAAAACCAATTCGCGAGTTGCCTTGGTCGCTTTCTTGGCGCGGGGACGAACAGCTTTGGTCGTGAGCGTTGGAGCTTTCACTTTGGTTACTGTGATGGTATCGGCGCGGGCTCCACCTTTGAAGGAGAGTGCATCCGCTTCTTCCAAATAAAGGTAACGGCCGCAATTGCCGCAAATCTGTGTGCCGACTCCCTCGATCAACGAATTGACGATACCGACGGGAACGCCAATCTGGCATCCACGGCAGACTCCATTTTGGACCAGAGCGACTCCCTTTTTGCCGCGAATGATAAACTTGTCGAAGCGGGTTAGCATCTCGGCGGGAATCTGGTCCCGGAGGGTCTGTGCTTCAGAATTACGCTTCTTAGGGGATTGGAGTTCAAGGGTTTGAAGTGTCAATAAATGCGAGATGGTCTTTTTCACTAGATGATTGTGCCCACCGATCAACAGACTTGGCGAGCATTGACTGAGTTTAATTTTTAGGGGTGGAGCATGGATTTCCCTACAATCTGCGACGATTATAGAATGGAGATTCCGCAATTTTACGTCGGCGACGGCGTTTACGGAATGGAATCTTATGATTTCCGCCATCGACGGCGATTACGAAGCGAATCTCCGGCCAATTCATACAAATGTTCCGGCCACGGTCGAGCTGTTGGGGAAGACTTTGGCCGGAGGGTGGTCAAAAGGAGCCATTTTTGGCCCGTTTTGCGTAAATCACTGATTTCAGGCTATTTAGCCTATGGGGTGCCGGGTAACCCACCCGTTTTAGCTTCTAAAACGTATAGGATACCGGGTAACCATGTCATTTTAGCTTCTAAAATGGATAGGGTCCTCGGTATCCATACCGTTTTAGAAGCTAAATTGAGTTGGGTGAACGTGCGACCATTCCATTTTAGCTCCTAAAATGGAATGGCTACCGGGTACCCCTATC
>JAQGOU010000366.1 GCA_028293445.1 Verrucomicrobiales bacterium
TGGCGGCGCGTGTGACCAAGGGAAAAAAATAAAGCATGCGACAATTCAGGGCGCGCTCGGGTCCTTTCGCGACCCAGCTTCGGTTTTCCACAAAAGAAATTGATCAGCTCTGTGTCGATGCGTTGGCCAAGGTCGACCTGTTGCCAGCGGCACCGGCGGCGATCCGGATCGATCGGTTCGTGGAGAAATACTTTGACTGCCCGCTGGTGTACGAGGATATGGGACCGGGGGTGCTGGGGTGTACGATCTTCAATGACACCGGCGGGGTGGTGGCCGTGATTGTTTCCCCGCATTTAGCCGATGGCAGCCAGGTGTCGGAACGGCGCCTGCGCTCGACGATTGCGCATGAGGCCGGGCATGGGTTGTTGCATCCGGTTCTTTTCATGGCGTCCCCGGAGCAGGAGAAACTCAAGGTGCAGACTGGCGACTGCGAAAATGTGGATTTTGCCCGGAGACGTATCCTGTGCCGCGATTCGGATGTGAGCGAGACGGCGGGTCGTAAAGGGTATGACAAGCGCTGGTGGGAATGGCAGGCCAACCGTGCGATCGGCGGTTTTCTGCTGCCGGAGAAACTGGTGCGTCAAAGTGTGGATCGGTTCACCAACGCCTCGGTGATCACCGGGAGCAAAAGTCTTCCCGCCGAAAAGCGAACAGAAGCGGAACAGTGGGTGGCGGAGATCTTTGATGTGAACCCGATCGTCGCCCGCATTCGTCTTTCGGAATTGTTCCCGTGCCCGGGGGCGCAAATAACGTTTTAACCAGGTGAAAACGTTTTAGACACGAATGGCATCCGCGAGACCTCGGCTTCTTAAAGGGCTGAAAGCCCGTTATGTGAAAGCCCAGGCTGAGCGAGCAGCGCGAGCGGTGGCCTGGGTATGGGGCATATCAAAAAGTGCAAAGGCCTGTAAGGCCGGAACAAACCTGATCAAATGGTTGGGTTAATGATACGCCCATGCCAACAGCCCTAATCCCACGCGTATCGTTCATCCACCGGTTTCCCGTTCTTTTCACAAAAACGTCGGAACTCGGTTTGGAAATCTTCCTGGTTGTGATGCTCCGGTTGATAACGAATGTATTCGCGTACGGGCTCTACGTGCATGGGGCTCACGCTAAATTCTCCGTAGCCTGCTTGCCATGCAAAATCTGAGTAGTAAGGGCTCCGCTCCTTGAGCCAACAAGTCGACGCGCTTTTTACTTGTTCCACAATTTTCGCAGGCGCGTGGTTCTTTGATTGCGCAAAAAGAATATGAGCATGGTCGCGGACGGAATTGATTTCGATTAAAGGCGAATCGAGATTCTTTAGAATTCCTGTGATGTAGGCATGGAGTTCGTCCCTTTCATCGTCGCGTAGCAGTTGTCGACGTCCTTTGGTGCTGAAGACAAGATGAACCACGATGTTCGCGAGAGATTGCGCCATGGCGCAAGGCGTAACGAAATGCTGCTGGTGTATCAAGGATATCTTGCAGCCTGATTGTCCCAGCCTTACAGGCCTTGGGGATTTAATGACGTCCCCACCCAGGCCACCGCTCGCGGTGCTCGCTCAGCCTGGGCTATCACATGATAGGCTTTCAGCCCTAAGCCGGGTGAATGGGATTTTCAGCGCCAATATCAATACGCCAAAAGAATTTTATTTTTTCTCTTGATCGTAAGCATCACAATGCTAACATAGGCATCGTTCGAGGGCGGTGGATGGAAGGTCTCAAGATTGAGGCCGGAAATCCGGCGGGGTCGGATGAGATTAGAACCCTCATTCAGTCGCGGGTCTGACAAACACATTGATGTTTGTGGCCGACAGCGGTAGTGCCTCACATCGGCTGTTTCAATCTTTGAAGCAGCGAACCGTTCGAGAATAGATGTCAGAGATCCGAGGCGGGAGATGAGAGATCGAAGGCCGAAGATGGATGACAACAAAACAGAAAGTAAACATATGAAACAAAAACAAATATTCACGATCAACGGAGCCCTTAACGCGGGCAAATTAATCGTGGCTGGCATCGCGGAGGTCGGTGCCGGCGTCATGCTGCCCTTTAACCCGGCGGCGGATATCAACACAGACCTGGTGAATCAAATCATGGCTTGCGGCAACCATGAACAAGCAAAACAAATCAAGGTGGCCCGTCGCAAGACCTTGGTGCTACAGATCGACGAGTGCACGACGTTCATTCGCGCGACCCGCGACATGTTCAAGATCATCTGGGGCACTGAATTCTCGGAGCTGTTTACGGCGCTGGGTTTCAAGAATGGCTCCATCGCGATGCCGGACTCCCTGGAGGATCTGATTGGCATGTTGCAGGCGATCAAGACGCATCTCACCACCAATCCGACGCAGGAGGTCGGGACGGTGATCACTGCGGCACGTGCGCAAGCCTTGCTCGACTCCTTGTTCGCGGCGCAGCAGGCCGTCGTCTCGCAGGAGGCGGAGATCGAGTCGACGATCACGATCCGTGACGAAAAGTTCGAGGCGTTGAAGAAACGCATCAGCAACGTTTACCAGGAGTTGCGCATGCAGTTGGCGCCGCTGGATCCACGTTGGATGAAGTTCGGCATGAACATGCCGGGTGCGGACGAAACGCCGGACCAGGTCACTGGTCTGAAGGTGACGTTGATCGGACCGACAGCGGCGGCAACGAAATGGGAGGCATCGGTGCGCGCGGCTTATTATCGTGTGTATATCCGCGTGATCGGTGTGGATGCGGATTACCGGGCGATCGGCTCGCCGGCGGATCTCGATTTCACGATCGAGAACCTGCCTGCTGGTGCGACGATCGATGTGGTGGTTACCGCCGTGAATAACGGTGGTGAAGGTGCACGCTCGGAAGTCGTTCGCATTGTCACGCACTAAGGGCCTGCGACGGTGCTACACACGGCCAGTGTTAGCAACACGGCAGGGGAGAGAAATGGGCGTCGCGGCAGCGCCGACCCTAACCAATATGGTAAGGCTGAGCTGCTGCTCAGCCGTGACTAAAACACAAGCCGCTCGGGAAACCGGGCGGCTTTTTCGTTACAGGGGACCTTATTCGTTGACAGAGTGAGAGTTACGGTCGTGGCGTTGAGGGGCGAGAGGGCGTTTGGAGAAGGCTGGCCTGAGCTTTTGGTGCTTTTTATGGATACACAACGGCGCGTTTTTGCTTGAGGAATTTTTCCCGACCTCTTTTCCACTTTTCGGGTGTGTCCCTTTTTCAGAAATATTAATCTTGCATCCGAAGTTAATCTAGGAGAAAACCCTATAGTGCACTCATATCCGTCCCTGAGAATATCGGGGGTATTTGCCCTGATTTGGTCAGGACACCGGTTTTTTGGGAGCCAAATCAAAAAAATATGAAGCGTTATCTCTCAAGTCATTGGATGACAAAACTTATTGTTAAGGGCGTTCTCGTCGCTGTCACAGGTTTGCTTTTGGCCGGGACCCCGGTTTCGGCTCAATCGAAAGAGCCTCTTTCGGTGGAACTGAAAGCGCAAAAGGTCGTGATGGCCGATGGAAAGGAACTGTTTGAACCCGCTGACAAGGCTCAACCCGGCGAAATCATTCAATACAGCGCCATTTATAAGAACAACAGCCCGGCTGGCATCGGAAAATTAAAGCCGAATCTCCCCATTCCCGCTGGCACGGAATATATCGCCAACAGCGCCAAGCCGAAGCCGACGGAAGCAAGCCTCGATGGCAAGAAATTCGAATCCTTTCCGATTAAACGAAAATATAAGACTGCGGACGGCAAAGAAGAGCTGCGCGACGTGCCTGCGTCTGACATTCGCGCGTTGCGCTGGTCTGTTGCCACTCTAGACGGCGGGGCGAGCACCACCATGGTCGCGCGAGTGCGTGTCTCTTCCAATAAGTAATTTCCTGAATTCCGATCAACCTAACTAACCAAAAAAACATAAATGAAACGTACTAATACACCTCGAAGCCCCTTTACCGGCTTTGTCAGTTGGAAGCACGCGCGCTTGAAGCAAGCGGTGTCAATCCTCTCACTCATTACCCTGTGCACCTCTGCATTCACGGCGACTCCGCCGGCTGGCAGTAGCATCGGAAACATCGCGTCGGCTACCTACACCGACGGTTCCGGAACGGTGCGTTCCGTGAATTCCAACGTGGCAGTGACCCTTGTGAACCAAGTGGCTGGCCTGACGTTGACCCAAGACAACACGAAGCCGGTTTCCCCCGGTGGACAGGTTGATTTTCCTCATACTTTGAAAAACACCGGTAACGGTGCTGACACCTACACTCTGAGCATTGGTGGCGTGACAGGTTTTGCAACGTCTGTCATCTACGCTGACGCAAACGGGGACGGTATCCCTGACGACTTGTCCACTCCGATCAGTTCGACTGGTTCTTTGATCGCAGGTGGAACGTTCAAGTTCGTCATCGTAGCGACCGTTCCGAATTCTCCGGCGACGGCGACGGACACATTGACAATCACCGCAACGAGCGGATTTGCGACCAACAACGCAGCGAACCTCGATACGGCCAAAGTCACACCGAACGCGGTGATCAATGTCACCAAAGCGATCAATGTGAGCAGTGGCGCAGCGGGTTCTGGTCCTTACACCTACACGTTGACCTACAATAACAGTGGTAATACGACGGCAACGAACCTCACGTTGACGGACATTATTCCTGCCGAAATGACATACGTTGCGAACAGCGGCGTATGGAGCGTCGGTGGTGCACTGACCGACCTCGCCGCGGGTGACCCGGCCGGGATCGATTATAACTTCGGAGTTGTTCCTGGACGCGTTACTGCCGTGATTGCCACGGTGGCTCCTGGCGCATCCGGCACAATCACTTTCCAGGTTAATGTTAACTCTGGATTGCCTCCGCAGGAAATTATCAACCAGGCTAAATACAGCTATAACGACGGTCAAAATGCCGTCGGACCTTTCGATTCCAACGTTGCCAAATTCCTCATTCCTCAATTCGCGCTTGTCGACATCACTGGCCAAACGTTGACCAATGCCGTGCCGCAAGGCGCTACGGTTAGCTTCACAAACGTGGTGACCAACCTTGGTAACGGAACCGACACGTTCAACCTGAGCTTCGGGACGAACAATTTCCCTGCTGGAACGACGTTCCAGTTCTATCAAGTCGGCGGCGCCGCCGTGTTGCTGGATAGCAATACCGACAATATCCCGGACAGCGGTCCTCTGTCTCCGGCCGGCACCTACACGGTCATCGTGAAGGCGACGCTTCCTGGAACGGCCAGTGGCACGAACTTAACGGTTCAGGTCATTGCAACCTCCTCCTTTAACACGTCTGTGTCCGACAGTGCGCTCGATATTCTCGGTGCTGTCACCCCGAATACCGTTGACTTGACGAACGATTCCGCTGGTCCTGGCTCTCCTGGCTCTGGTCCTGGTCCTGAAGCTTCCGCTGTCACCACCGTGACTGCGAGCCCGACCAACATTGTGACGGTTCGTTTCACCAACTACGTTGCGAACAGCAGTGCGTTGGCTGATACTTATAACCTTGCTGCCAGCACGGTTGCCAACTTCTCCTCCATCTCGTTGCCATCTGGCTGGATTGTTACCTTCCGTGATTCCGGTAATGCGGTGATTACGTCGACTGGTGTGATTAATCCGGGCGCGAACAAGCTGGTCTATGCTGATGTGACGATTCCGGCGCAGAATGCTCCGGGAACGAACCACATCTATTTCCAGGTTCTCTCGCCGGTAACCGGTGCGAGCGACATCAAGCATGACGCCGTGGCCGTGACGACATTCCGTGCGATGTCCGTTGCTCCGAATAATAGTGCCCAGATCTTCCCTGGCGGCTCTGTTGTTTATAGCCACACCATCCAGAACAACGGTAACGTTTCCGAAGCTGGCGCCAATAGCGCAATCACTCTGACGGATCTTAACAGCCTGTCAGGTTGGACCTCGGTCATTTATTACGACAGCAATGCAAATGGTGTCCTCGACACGAACGAAGTCATCGTTACCAGCATCACTAACAGTATCGCCCCTGGCGCATCGGTTAAAGTGCTCGTGAAGGTCTTCGCTCCTCCGGGCGCGCCGATCGGTGCGAACAACGGTTCGACCCTGGCAGTGACGACTACCATCGGCACTTACATCGCGGCGGCTCCAGCTGTTGTGTCTGCTTCCGACTCAACCACGGTCATCTCGGCTGATTTGACCTTGCTCAAGAAACAAGCGCTCGACCTGAACTGTGATGGTACGAATGAGTTGGCCTTTACTACTTCGCAAATCAACACTGGTTTGCCCGGCAACTGTATTCGCTACGAGATCACGGCGAAGAACAACGGCAGCACGTTGGCGACAAACATTATCGTGAGTGATGCGACTCCGTCGTTCACTACGTATAACTCAGCGGTTCCGCTCTCGGTCGTTGCTCCGTCTCCGACGGTTGTGACAACCAACAGCGTGCCGGTTAACGGTGCGGCCGGAACGATCAGCGTGAAGCTCGACCAGTTGGCGCCAGGCGCCTCCGCGGTGATCGAGTTCGGCGTTAAGATCAATCCATAAACGATTCTGCACGGGGAGAGGCTCCTAAGAGCCTCTCCCTCTTTGCGCTGTTAAAGGCGCAGCAGATAAATACGTGA
>JAQGOU010000358.1 GCA_028293445.1 Verrucomicrobiales bacterium
ACTGGGCAGGGAAGGTGGATGCAAGGCGGGTCCAACGTTTCATGAAAGCATGCTCAGTCTAGAGCTAACGACGGCGTCCGTGTTCTTTCACGTCGTTTTCCTTGATCGTTTCGGAGACCTCCTCGAGGTGCTCCTGAATTTCACCGACCTTTGGATGCACCTCTTTAATCAGGTCGTGTTCGGCTTTCGATAGCTTTTCAATCCGACAATTCTGCTCCTGTAATTTGCTCAGCAATGCATTCTGTTTTTCGGAAATGCGCCACATCCAAAGGAAACAGGCGGCCCAGCAAAGCGTATTTACCCAATTGAGAATGCCCGTGGCCGAACTCCCGATTGCCGCAGAGATATCCGCCATTTCTGGTAGCATCATCTTGGAATATAACCGAATTTCCTGCTTTTCCCACGTGTCCTGTCTTATTCCGGGATTTGCTTCGACATCTCATCAGGTGGTGAGAACCTGTCAGTCTCGGATGTCTACCCCCAATCCTATTTCCAGCTGTGGCGATATTTTGCGCCGACGCGATTTACCCGTTTCCGGAACCCGCGTCATGGTGACCACCGCCAATTATCGCTGCCTCGGTTTCCTGGATGCAAAGGGCAATTGGCGTCATAGTTTCAATCAGACCATTCTTTCAGATGTCGTCACTTGGGAAGCGATCGGCAGCGCCTTGAACTAGATCCGTTTGCCCTCGAATTCCGGTCGTGGGTGTGCGGGTTCACCGATCCTATGTTAGGTTTGTGCATGAAACCAAGGCAACAGCGGTCAGTCCTGAACAAAAACAATCCCACCAAGCCGACCCGCGAGCAGCTTCGAACCAAAACACCACGGGTCACGGCACCGCGCGAATCGTCTCGTCCGAAGGAGCGCAGTGGACAACGTCGCGGTCATTGAAGCACCATCGGCCCATGAACAGTTCGCCCGTCGATCCTCGCGTCCGCATTGGACACGTGCATCTAAAAGTCGCCGACCTGGAGCGCGCGCTAAAGTTCTATCGTGACGTGCTCGGCTTTGAAGTGACGCAACGTTACGGCACTCAGGCCGTTTTTCTCTCGGCTGGCGGTTACCACCATCATATTGGACTCAATACCTGGGAAAGCGCAGGAGGTTCACCGCCACCTTCGGGGACCACCGGGCTCTTTCACGTCGCCATTCTCTATCCGACTCGTGCTTTGCTGGGCGATGCCTTGCGCCGTGTCCTTGCCGCACGCATCAAACTGGAGGGAGCTTCCGATCATGGCGTCAGCGAGGCGCTTTACCTCCGCGACCCGGACGATAATGGGGTTGAACTTTACTGGGATCGCGATCGAGACCTCTGGCCACGGGACGCCCAGGGAAATATTGCGATGATCACCGAACGGTTAGATCTGGACTCACTTTTGGCGGAAGCATCGCCTGAAAGAGCGGACGCAACGCCATGATCTACAAAAAAGATTAGGGTTTGCTCCGGGCGACGGGATTTTGGCCTTTCTGGCTGTTTATGAAGGGCCTTGTTCTCGACAACACTGAACTTTTATGGGGACATTTTCAAATGTATGTTCAGTTCTTCACGAGCGAGCGCGATACCACTGGTTTAGGAAAAAAAGCGGGCATGCGCGCACCCGGTTTTTGGGAATATAAACCTCCTTTTTCAGGCAGCGGAGCGTCCCGTCAGAATAGTGAAACATCCCGTCAGAAAAAAGACACGATTTCCAAAGCTGCAGCGGGTGTCCGGCACGTGCGGATTTGTATTTCCAAAGTGGCAGCGTCGATCGGCATATGCGGATTGGTCCCGTCAAAGTGACGAGGTCGTCCGGCATATGAAGATTGCTCCCGTCAAAGTCGCAGGGGTCTTCCGCACGTGCCGACGACCGTTGTCAAAGTGACGCGGCGGTCCGGCATATAAAGATTGGGGTTTCCAAAGCTGCGGCGGGTGCCCGGACATGCCGAGGGGCCTTGCTAAAGTGACAGAGGCGTCCGGCACGTAAAGATTGCCCTCGTCAAAGTAACGGCGCTGTTCCGCATATGAAGATTGGCTCCGTCAAAGTGACGAGGCCGTCCTGCATATAAAGATTGTCGTTTCCAAAGCTGCAGCGCTCAATGTTTACAGGGGTTTTAGAACTTTCACCTGATGGGTTCGCGTCTTAAAAGTGCTAAAATGGTTTCTGGTGATTATTCGGTCGGCGGGAGGTTTTTCCACCGGCCATGATCCTTTTTTTGATGGAGTTTTAGCTCACGAATTCTTCCCGGAATCGGGTCATTTTTCAGGCTATAACCGGGGTTTTGGCGTCCGCGTGTTTCCGACGTCGACAATGCGGTCTCTGCCGTGAATAACGGCCGCGAAGGTTAGCGCTTTTTTTTGATGAAAGAACCGAAATGGATCAGGTATTCGCTGAGGGCAGATACTTGGGATTATCTGTTGCAATATCCCTAAAAGAGGCGATTGTGCGGGAGTCTGTTAGATAACTTTGTATTTTCTAGGCGTGGGCAATCTTCAGGTGAACTCGGTTCAGTGATGATTTTAGACCCGGCAGTCGGGAACAGTCGAGAGAAGTGAGTTTGTCAAAGGACATCATCATATGAACAATAAATTATTTGTCGGAAATCTTTCCTTCAATACCACCGAAAACGATTTGCAAGACATGTTTGCCCAGCACGGCACTGTAGTTGAAGCCAATCTTATGACCGATCGCATGAGCGGTCGCCCTCGTGGCTTTGGTTTCGTGACCATGAGCAGCCCTGACGAAGCGCAAAAAGCAATCGAAGCCCTCAATGGCGCCTCGGTTGATGGCCGCGCTCTTAACGTCAACGTTGCTAAACCCCGCGAAGATCGTCCTCCTGGCGGCGGCGGTGGTGGCGAACGTCGTGGCGGTGGTGGTTACGGCGGCGGTGGCGGCGGTGGTGGTCGTGGCCGTTATTAATTTCCGATAACACAATCGGTCGGAGGCCTGGGTATCCGGGCCTCTTTTTTTTACTTATCCTCCTCACCGTTTTCGCTGCTCGACGGAAGGAACAAATTCGAGTTAGAAGAGTGGCGACAGTTAAAAATCATGAAAGAAGAAGCAATTGAAGTAGAAGGTCGGGTTCACACGGTGCTCGCTGGAACAATGTTCCGCGTCGAGTTGGACAATAAGCATATGGTGCTCGCGACGATTTGTGGCAAGATGCGCAAACGGTTCGTACGCCTCGTAGCCGGTGACCGCGTGAAAATGGAAATGTCCCCTTACGATCTCGATAAGGCCCGCATTACCTGGCGCTTGAGATAGTCGGTTGGTCCAGATCCTTGAGCCCTGGCTCTGATGCGCGGCGCGACGAATCGTTGCGCCCTGCGCGAACACCTTCCCCAATACCGCGATCGCGGTTGGCCACGTTTCGTGGGCGCACGCTTAGAGTTCTGTAGTTTTCAGGGCTTCTTCCTTCAGTGTTGAGGCAGAACGACAGGACGTCGGTTTTTTCAGTCATTCCTCCGTAACGAAGGCGTTTTTCTTGCGCCTGAACGAGTCACCCCCGATGGATAAAAGCCGAAACGGGTTTACTGTTCTCGCAAGGAGGCCAGTTATGAATCCCGGTACAAAGAGTCAGCAGAGACCCACAGAGAGCATTTTCGTCCAGTCGTGGGAAGTCGAAACCGTTCAGCAACAATTCCCGCAATTTTCTGAGCAACAGATCAAGCACGCGCTCGAAGGTTGCAAACGCGAACTGGGCGACGGCACGGCACACGAGAAAATGATGCGTTGCGTGGAGTCTAAATTGAAATGAATCCCGATTCTTCCGCCAGAGGTCAGTCCAGATCGATGACGCGATAGTAGCGTTGCGTCAACCCGGCCGTCTCCGAAAACGATGCCGTGGAACTGTTCGCTGTGATATCTGTCAGGTCACTCCAGTTCGCCGCTCCCAGATCGTCCTTGTATTGCACGCGGTATTTTCTTCCGACGATAGCGCTCCAGGTAAAACTAAAGTTTCCACCATTTGCTGAAATACTTTGCAGTGTAGGACGCGGCTGGACGATCACACTGAAGTTCTTTGAATTACTCAAGGGCGGTGTGCTGTTGTCAGTGACCTTCGCAGTGATCGCGTTTGTCGTGTTCGCCTGGGCATCGAGAGGCCTCCAATTGAAAATGCCGCTTGCCGAATCAACACTGGCACCCGATGGCGCATTCGTAAGACTGAAGGTGAGAACGTTGGCTGGAAGATCGGAATCAGTCGCTGTGTTGGTGATCATCAGCATGTTGCCCGCGTGAATCGTATAGTTCGCGATTGAGGCAAGCACCGGGGCGGCGTTGGTTTCCGTAACCATGACGGTGAACGTTTTCGAATCGCTGAGGGGTGGAGTGGCATTATCCGTCACGCGCACCGTGATCGTATAAGAGCCTGGACCTTGAGCCTCCGTTGGTGTCCACGTAAACACGCCAGTGCTTGCATTGATTGAGGCGCCGGTTGGTGCGTTGCTCAGCGAATAGGTTAACGTCTTCGCGGTGGCGATAATGAAGTTATCCAGAAAAACGTTATATGCTCCATTGCCAGCGGCGGGGACAAACGCCAGGTGCTCGAGGACGCCCAGGCCAGAGGCCGTTGAGAGAACTCCATTGCCGGCACTAAAACTTACCACCGGTTCAGTCGGTAGATTAAACGTCAACGTCGTCCAGGTGGTCGCCGGAACCGTGCGCGAGGGCGCAGGTCCTGAGCCCAGCACGCCGGTTGCGCCAACCCACTCGATGGCTCCAGAGTTTCCACCATTGGAACCGATCTCAGTGCCTGCTGGTATCGTAGTTTCCCGACATCCGAGCGCGACCTTCAGAGCCTTATCGGTATGAATATCGAATCTCAGCTTCCTGGTGAAATCGATGGCAGGGTTCGGAAGACTGACCGAAGCGTTGGATGCTGTCGTCAGACGCAGCCATGGATTTGAAGCATTCGTGAAACTCCAATTCACGTTGAGGACCTGCGCATGCTGATTCGTGCCTGCGGGAAAAGATGCGGTGACCTCGGCCAGATTGGATGACGTCGAAGAATCAATGAAGACGGAGGTTGAGCCGGAAATATTAGGGGGGCGAAACATCACCCCGCTGCCCGCTGAAAAGCGTTCGAAATCGGTGAGCGATTGTTCAAAGTCCGGCGCAGTCGCTGCATTCGTAAACGTGAGTAACGCTCCTTCCACAACAGTCTTGTTTGAAATCGCGGGAAGCGTAGGAGGAATCCCGGGCGTCGTGGCGTTCGTCGTGTTGGAGAAGCTGGAGTTGTTGTATACGTTGTAGGCGCGAATGCGGTAGTAATATGTGGTGCCAGCTAAAACGTTGGTATCGGCGTAGCTCGCTCGGTCCGCTGGAAATGTTTTGATTTGCGCCCAGTTGCCGTTGGTTATTGGGCTTCGTTGCAGTTCAAAAGCTTTTTCGGTGGCATTGGTATCGGACCAAGTGAGGTTGATCTGCGTTGTTGAAATCGTGGTCGCAGTTAAGTTGAAGGGCGCACTTGGGATGAAAGTCCGTTGCAACCAATTCTCCGGGGACCACCCGATTGTTCCATCACTCCAACGAATTTGATACCATGTGAAACCAAAGGTGTCGTTGGTCACCAGGATCCCATTCGATGCGTTCGTCATGATCACACCCACAGAGCCAGCCGGCTTTGTCATAATGAAAGCCGCGTTCATTCCGGCATTCGTTCGCACCTGGATGTCGTCACTCGTTCGCACGTCATCCCCATCTACGAGCGGAGTTCCTTTCAAGATAAGAAGATTGGGATAGTAGTGATTCAGGATCCAATCCCACGATTGTTTTGGCTGACCGTTCAAGGCGCCGCCGTCAGCATTGGCGGGGTAATTCGATCCGTTCCCAGCCATTTTTAATCCAGTCGCCCACTTCGCGCTGCCCCACTGGCAATATCCTCGACCGTGGCCGAAACGCGTTTCGCCGGTGCACACCGGATCGTAGATGCACGAGCCGTTCGGTGCGGTGTAACCGTCGCCACAGGCGAAACCGAGCGAATTGTTTTCCGCGGAATATTCAGTGGAGAGGATGGTTAAACCATTGGTTGTGAGAACCACGCCAGCGGTGTCATCTGCTGCAATCACGGTGTGGTGGCTACTCGTGGTGCGGTAAACCTGACAGGAAGTGGTCGCGCAAATATCGGACATTGAGTTCGTAGCAGCGCTGTTGACCCTGGCAATGACATAAGCCCTAATGGCTACGGCACCCGACTTGAGCGAGTTCAGGCCGCCGGGATAATTCGTCCAGGTTGAATACCACTCCTGATGCAAAACCCGTGCAACGTACGTTTCCAGCGCTACGTACGAAACCGTGCCGTTGGTGGCAACGACCCGCACATTTCGTGGAACACGAACAGTCATATTGGCCTGGGTTGTGGCGGCGTTCCCGGAGAAATGGAGAAAAAGCAGGCAGGCGACGAGCCAAAACCTGAATCGCAGCTTCTGAGACTCAATTAAAACGCGCATGGGTAGACCTCGTCCGACCCTAGCAGTCGATCGTGCTGCTCACAATGGCATTTTCCCGTAGTCTTTCGCATTGAATTCGTGCGGCTGCGTTGCTTTCATCCGGCGTGCCCGCGTTACGACAGATTACAACTTGGCTGCTCCTGGCCATTTGGATGATTTTCATTTTCGCGGGATCGACCAATTTATTGTCATCGCAACGCACGTCGCGTTTTCTAGGGCCTTTCCTGCTCTGGATCTATCCGTCCATCACAAAAGCTCAACTGCATGAGGTTCAATATTTCATCCGCAAATGCGGGCATGTCAGCGAATATGCGGTGCTCGGCGTGCTGGCTTGGAAAGCGAGACGAGGAACTGGAGAAGTGGAAAGGAAAGCTTTTCGAGAGTGTGCAAAGTTTGCGCTTATTCTCGCTGCGCTTTACGCCTGCACGGATGAATTGCATCAGTCGTTTGTCCCAGGACGAGATGGTGCGGTGCTCGACGTTTTCATCGATACCTGTGGTGCTGCGGTCGGGCTGATCTGTTTATGGTGCGTCGGCCGCTGGCGAAAAGCCTGGTGATGAAACGCGCTCTTGTTCAAATCACGCTGCTCTACGTGGCCGGAATCCTTCTGGGTGAATTTCTTAACATGCCCTTGGCGGCTTTGCTGCTGCTTTCGTTTGGGTGTGCGGGCGCGGCTTTCTTATTTCGGAAATGGCGACTGATTTTTCTTTCGGTCCTGGTTTTTCTTACGGGATGGAGCAATAACGCTTTTCACCTCAACATTATCTCCCCTTACGATCTGCGCATCGAGTTCGGCGAAAAGCCAGAGTTAGGCATCTTTCAGGGAAGACTTGTTGCGACACCGAAAGAAAAGCTGTTCGTCTGGGATGAAGAGGAAACATGGCGCTCGGTAGCAGAACTGGAGGTCACCGCCTGCGAACAGAAAGGAATGTGGCGTCCGGCGTTCGGGACCGTGTTCGTGAGCACGCCGGATCGACTCGCGTCCAATATTTTCAAAGGTCAAATCGTCGAAGTGACGGGTGTCATCTCCCCGCCACGCGGCCCGCTCGCCGAAGGACTCTTTGATTACCGGACCTACCTGCGGCGACAAGGAATGTATTTTCAACTCAAGGCTGGTTCTCCAAGCGATTGGGCTTTGGTGGATACCGGTCAAACGCATCCGTTATCCGACCGGTTCATCGCGTGGACAAAAAAAGTTTTATCCGTCGGCCTGCCGGAAGATGACACGACACACTTGCTTTGGACGCTGGTTCTCGATTGGAAAGCGGTCTTCACGGATGAAGCGGAGGAACCGTTCATGCGCGCAGGAACGTATCATATCTTCGCGGTGGATGGATTGCGCATCGTCATCGTGGCCGGCATTGTTTTGGGATTGCTTCGGCTCTTGCGCGTCCCGCGCGAAGTCTGCGGCCTCATTATTATTCCGTTAATCTGGTTTTATACAGGTGTGACGGATTGGCCTCCCTCTGCCATTCGAGCCTCCATCATGATGACGGTCGTCGTCGGCAGTTGGGTTCTAAGGCGACCCAGTGATGCGATCAACTCTCTCTTTGCAGCCGCGTTCATCATCTTACTCTGGGAGCCGCAACAGCTGTTTCAAGCCGGTTTTCAACTCTCTTTCTTTGTTGTGCTCTGCATCGTGCTGCTTTTCCCGGTGATGGAGCGTCTTCGTAATAAGCTGATGAAAACGGATCCATTCCTGCCAGATGAGTTGCGTCCCGGTTGGCGACGACACCTCGATATTCCCGTGCGGTATATGATCGACATGTTGATCAGCTCATGGGCCGCGTGGATCGGCTCCATTCCGCTGGCAGCCTATTACTTTCACTTGTTCACCCCCGTCAGCACACCAGCCAATGTCCTGGTAGTGCCACTCACGTTTTTGACGTTGATCAGTTGTCTCTTGAGTCTTCTTTTTTGGTGGGTGCCACCGCTCGTTTCGATCTTCAATCAAAGCAGCTGGTTTTTGATGAAGACCATTACGGGGTTGAGTCAATGGTCGGTCAAATGGCCCGCCACTTTTTGCTATGTCTCGACACCGTCACTCCTGACGATTGTCGTTTTTTACCTGTTCCTCCTGACACTGCACACTGAGTGGTTTTGGAAATCCAAACGGAAGCTTCCGTTCATCGCCGTTCTGGCCGTGGCGGCAATAGTCTGGTTTGGCTACGAATTGCGCGAACACCAATTCACTCGCATTCACGTGCTTCCGCTCAGTGGTGGACACGCCGTCTTCGTCGATACTCCTAAATCCACAGACCAACTTCTCATTTATTGTGGCAACGAGGCTGCGGCCGAGTTTGTCGTAAAACCGTTTTTGCGCGCGCATGGCGTCAATCGACTTCCCAGATTTATTCTGTCCCACGGCGACCTGCGCTACATCGGGGGCGCACAGATCATCAGCACCAACTTCTTCCCTGAGGAGTTTTTTACGAGTCCCGTCCGTGCCCGGTCGTCGGCTTATCGGCAATTCGTGGAGAGCCAGAAGAACACGAAACATATCGTTAACAGTATTGGCGCCGGTGAAAAGTGCGGGGCCTGGTCTGTATTGTATCCCAGTGCCGCCGATCACTTCCCTCAGGCTGACGATAATGCCATGGTTTTGAAGGGGCAATTTGGTCCCATGCGGATTTTATTGTGCTCGGACCTGGCTCGCGAAGGACAACGAGCACTGCTCGCACGGGGGAAAGACCTCGAAGCGGAGGTGGTCGTGAGCGGCCTGCCGAGACAAGGAGAACCGCTGTCCGGGGAACTGCTTTCTGCGATCAAACCGAAACTGATCCTGATGCCCGATGCTGAATCTCCTGCCACTGAACGAGCCTCGGCGAAACTCCGTGAACGCTTGGCGGCAGCGGGTCAGAACGTCCTGTATGGCCATGAACGCGGGGCCGCTTTGATTGAAGCAGATTCGCACGGTTATCGGGTAATTACGATCAAGCAGGTTCCAGATAGATAAGACTGTTGACATATCAACAATCGCCATGTAGACACAACTCATGGCAGAAACCCTTTTGCACCCTGGTCCACGTTACGAGGCGTTATTGCAGTTGCTTCGGACCTCGGAGGCCCTCTGGAATGGAAGCCGAGTTTTCTTCGCAAAATGGGATTTGAGCTCAAGCCAGTTCAATGTGCTGAATGTATTGCGCGATGCCCTGGAAGGTCTGACCCAGATTGAGTTGAGCCGCCTGCTGATCATGCATCGATCGAATATCACCGGCCTGGTCGACCGCCTTGAAAAGCGGGGCTTGTTAAAACGAAATGAGAATCCGGACGACCGGCGCGTCTATCGTGTCGTGCTGACCCCCAAGGGAAAAAAGCTGGTTGGTCAAATCCTGCCCGATTACTACAGGACGGCAGAACAGATTTGGGGGAAAGTTCCTGCCAAGAGAGCCAATGAACTGGCTAAGGAACTCGCAATCCTCAACGATAACATTTTAGGGGTTACCGGAGCATTATGAACGGGGGGTGGAATTACTCTCTGCCACGGCTTCTCTGTGTGCCTGATGCATGAAAACAATCGTTCCCAGCAGCACTTATCGCGATGTGCCCTGTTTCCACGGCGGAGCGTTTTTTAGCGCGATTGGTGATCGCTTCGACGCGCTGGAACGGAGTGAGCAGGTGATCAATGCTGACGTTCTCGATGCATGGTTTGCGCCGTCACCCAAAGTAACAAAGGCTTTGCAGGACTATCTTCCTTGGATCCTGCGGACATCTCCTCCTATCGATGCAGCTGGTTTTATTGAAACCGTTTCTGAAGTTCGCGGGGTTCCAGCGCATTGCCTTTTGCCCGGTGCCGGTTCCTCCGACTTGATTTTCCGCGCCTTCAATCATTGGCTCGACTCATCGTCGCGCGTTTTGATTTTAGATCCGATCTACAGCGAGTATCCGCATGTCCTGAGCAATGTCGTTGGTTGCTGCGTTGAGCGATTCGTTCTGTCTCGTGAGGACAATTATATCGTCGACTTGCAAGAATTACAGCGACGGGTGGCGGTTGGAAATTACGACTTGGTCGTCCTTGTGAATCCAAACAGCCCTACTGGACAGTTCATTCCGAGGGAAATGCTGATCCCTTTTCTCAAAGCGGTGCCGCCGAACACCCGTGTTTGGATTGACGAAGCTTATCTGGACTATCTGGGGGCAGACCAATCAATCGAGGATTTTGCTTCACGCTCGCGGAATGTCATCGTCTGCAAATCGATGTCGAAGGTCTATGCGCTCAGTGGCACGCGCATCGCGTATCTCTGTGCCACGCCAGAAACAATTCGCGAACTCCGTGTTTTGACTCCGCCGTGGATCGTCAGTCTGCCGGCGCAAATCGCGGGGGTGCAGGCGTTGGCGGACCCTGAATACTACCGTGAGAGATATCGTGACACTCACAAATTGCGTGCCGATCTGGCGCTGACACTCATCTCGTTTGGTTGGACGATTGTTCCGGGCTGCGCCAATTTTCTCCTTTGCCATCTTCCTGAAGCCGGTCCCGCTGCCGAAGCCATCATCGCCGGGTGTAGGGAACGTGACTTGTTTTTGCGCAATCCTGGAAATATGGGCAGCTCATTTGGAACGCATACGTTGCGTGTCGCTGTTAAGGATCACGCAACAAACCAGCGGATGTCAGAAATTCTAAAACACGTTTTGACTATTTCATGACCTCTGAATCCTCAAACACAGATTCGCTGAGCTTCACGGAAGCAGTTCTTTATTTTGTCGGAGCGATCACGTTCTTTCATCTCGCCTTCACTTTCACGGCCTTCAGCTTCCTGATCGTTGGATTTCTCGTCTGCGTGCTTCGTCTCTCCCGATTGCAAAGCCCGCGCCGTGCCTTTTATGTGGGACTCTCCATTGGCCTGCTGAGTTACGCGCCGCAATTAGGTTTCTTTTGGAATATTTTTGGGCCTGCCGCCATTCCGCTTTGGCTGGTGGTCTCGGTTTGGCTCGCGCTGTTTTTGCTGCTCACCCATTTGGCGCAGCAACGGTTGGGGAAACTGTCCGCGGCTTGCATAATACCCTTCCTGTGGCTCGGCCTTGAATACTTTCGTAGCGAGTTGTATTACCTGCGATTCTCCTGGTTCAGCGCTGGTTACGTCTTCTCGTCGCCATCACATGGAACCGTTTTCGGTGGTCTCGGTGTCTATGGAATCAGTTTCTTTCTTGTGGTTATCGCCGTCCTGTTGACGCAACGCAGACGATCTCTCTGGTTGGTCGGAACGATACTCTTTGTTGTCACGATTGTCGGTGAGATTGCTTCTCATGCCATTCCCTCAAATAACAGCGGTCCTCGGGTGTCCGGCGTTCAGTTGGAGTTTCGTGAGGAAGATGTCTTGGCCTCGCTGGAGCGGGTGCGTGAAAAATATCCGAAAACGGACCTGTATGTCTTGAGCGAATATACGTTTGCCGAGCCGCCCCCAAAAAGGATCAAGGAATGGTGTCGCGCGCATAAAACGTATTTGATTGCGGGAGGTAGGGACGAGATGACGACGTCACTGTTCTATAACACCGCCTTCGTTGTGGGGCCTGAAGGTGAAATTGTTTTCCAACAGGTTAAGAGCGTGCCGATTCAATTCTTCAAAGACGGATTGCCAGCGACCAAACAGGAACTCTGGAATTCGCCGTGGGGTAAAATCGGCATCTGCATTTGCTATGATCTGAGTTACCGGCGTGTTGTTGATAATTTGGTGGCGCAAGGCGCTCAGGCGCTGATTGTGCCAACGATGGATGTCGTCAATTGGGGGGAATATCAGCATGAATTGCACGCTCGCATTGCACCGATGCGCGCGGCCGAATTTCGCATCCCTATTTTCAGAGTCTGCAGTTCTGGAATCTCTCAGCTCGTTGACGCGAGTGGGGCGGTTTGGGCTCGCGCCTCTTTCCCCGGCGAAGGCGAAATCATTTCTGGTTTACTGCCAATCGAACGCCCGGGTCGTTTGCCGCTGGACCATTGGCTTGCGCCGTTCGCGACTGGCGTCACCGGATTGTTTATTTTGTGGCTGGCAGTCTCTCGCATCTTGCGCAAACGTTCTCAAACACCGCAAACATGAAGACCTTCCTTCGCATTTTAGTTCGGCTGCTCTTTCGTTTTCGCGCTTACAATACGAGCGCACTGACCGCGCCGGGGCCGGTCCTTCTCCTCCCCAACCACGCGTCGTGGTTCGATTGGCTCTTTCTCGCGGTCTGTCTCGATGACGACTGGAAGTTTGTCACCTCCAGCACCACGGCCCAGACGAGTTGGTTCCATCGCAAAGTCATGATCAACAGCCGGACTTTTCCGATCGAGACCACGTCGCCCTATGCAGTGAAGCGCATGGCGGAATATTTGCAGGGTGGGGGACGGTTGGTTCTCTTTGCGGAGGGTCGCCTTTCACGGACCGGTTCGTTGATGAAGCTGTTTGATGGCACTGGTTTTCTCCTGTTTAAAACCCATGCGAAAGTCGTCACTTGTTATCTGCGCGGCATCAATCGCATCCGCTTGTCGCCTAATCCGAATTACAAAAGAATGTTTCCGCGCGTCACCGCGCATTTCAGCGACTTGCTGACTCCACCAATTCCGCGGGATGTCAGCACTACCGTTGCTCGTTCGATGCTGACCGAATGGTTGCGCGACACTCTGGTGCGACAACAGTTCGAAGCCGAAATGGCTTTCGGTCCCGGTACGATTCCGGAGGCGATCTTGGAACGAGCCAGTGATGAATCCGGAAAAATCATTCTCGAAGATGCCACCCTGCAAAGGCTCAGTTACGAACGGCTCGTCCTCGGAGCCCATCTGCTCGGACAGAAGCTCGCGCAAAAATTGTCCGGCCCATCCGATCGCGTCGGCATCTTATTGCCAAACGTGAATGGGTTGCCGGTAAGCCTGCTCGGGCTTTGGTTTCACGGCAAAGTTCCCGCTGTGCTCAATTACTCCAGCGGCACTGCAACCATGATGGCTTGCACGCAGCTCGCTGGCCTGAAGCAGATCGTTACGTCGCGTAAATTTATTGAGCGCGCCAAATTGAACGTGCAGCCGTTTCTCGATTGTGGTGTCGAACTGGTTTATCTCGAAGATCTCCGCGAAAAGATTTCTGGCACAGAAAAGTTCCTCGGTTTATTGCGCGTGAAACTCAGCCTGGAGTCGGCCTTGCATGTGAAGCCAGTTTCCACGCAGACGGCAGTTATTCTTTTCACGAGTGGGTCGGAAGGCGTTCCCAAAGGGGTGGAGCTCACTCACGCCAATTTGCTCGCGAACATTCGCCAGATGCTCGGCATCACCGACTTTGTCGACAGCGATCGCATTTTCAACGCGTTGCCATTGTTCCATAGTTTTGGGTTAAGCGTTGGCACGTTGCTGCCGCTCGTCCGGGGACTGCCCGTTTTCATTTATCCTTCGCCGCTGCATTTCCGTGTCGTACCGACCATTTTTTACGACTACAACTGCACAATCATGCTCGGCACGAATACGTTCCTGAACGGGTACGCCCGCAAAGCGCATCCGTACGATTTTCGCAGTTTGCGTTACATGTTTGCAGGCGCGGAAAAGTTGCAGGAAGCCACTGCTTCGTTGTGGGCGCAGAAATTCGGGGTCCGCATTCTCGAAGGCTACGGGGCCACCGAATGCAGCCCATGCGTCAGCCTTAATACGCCGCTCGCTCCCAAATACGGCAGTGCGGGGAAACTGTTGCCGGGCATCGAGTGGAAAACGGAACCGATCGAAGGTGTAACCAATGGCGGCCGTCTTTTTGTGCGGGGGCCGAATATCATGAAGGGTTATTTGAACGCCGATGCGAACGAAAAGTTTAAGGCGATGGGTGGTTGGTATGATACCGGGGACATCGCCGAGATCGATGCGAGCGGGTTTGTTTTCATTCGCGGACGCATGAAACGTTTCGCCAAAGTCAGCGGTGAAATGGTGAGTCTCTCCGCCGTGGAAGACGCACTTGCCGGAGCCTTCCCGCAATATGGTTTGCGGTGTCAGGTCGCGGTGATTGCCCAACCCGATGAAGACAAAGGCGAGAAACTGATCGCCGTCAGCAACGAGCCGAAGGTGACCCTCGAAGAAATTCGCGCGGCGGTTAAAGCCAAAGGCCTGAGCAATCTTTGCGCACCGCGTGAAATCAAAACCGTTCGCGAAATTCCCAAGCTCGGCACCGGCAAGGTGAACCATCGCGAGTTGGAAAAAATGGTCGCAACGGTGTGACGGTTAAACCGGTTGCTAAAAGAACTGGAGCGCGGCGTTCACGCCGCTTCAACGTGGTCACTGGAGCAGGCCTGCGAATTCTCCAGGATTTTCGTCAGTCGTGCGGTGAAGCGGCATAAATGCCGCGCTCCTTTCCGCCGCGCGGCCAACCCTGGTATTCCGGAAATTGTTTTAGCGGCGGCAAAATGTTTCGAACGCGCCGCCGAATAAGTCTTTAACGTCACGTTCGATTTCGCTCCGGGACGTTTTCCAGCCGGTGTTTGCCAATGCGGAATATTTCTCCGCGAGGACGTCGCCGATGACTTCCTTGCTGTGACGCCATTTGTAGATGATCTGGTCGAGGACACGCGCGTCGGAATGTTGCGGGGTCATGCTCAGACCGATGAGCTCCAGGCGCATGCGGGTCATGTCGTCGATGATTCCGGGGACGTTCGTAAACCACCAGCAACCGAAGATGTGCAGGTTGCGAAATTTGCGGGCGAGGATGCACAGCTCGTGTTGATTCTCTCGCGCCAGAACGGTGGCGAGGAATTTATTATCCGGATATTGCGCACACAGATTCGCCAGCGAACTCAGGTTGCTGAGTCCTACACCGTCGCCGGCCAGTTTGAGTCGTGGATTAACCGCGCGTTTAACTCCTGGCATGAGCGCAAACGGTAATCCGAATTCCCGACAGTGCGGCAGAATCGCTTTTTCAATGAGTTGATTGCATTTGGTGTTTGCCGGAAACGCAAACTCCGGCGGCAATGAGACCATCAAGTAGGAGGCTCCGATTTTCTTTGTCCAATCCACGAGAAATCGCCGCACTTCATCAATCGATTTGCCGTTTAGATCGGCGCGGACATTGTAACCCCATTGCGCCAGCTTCGGCGCAACCTCGTCCCACGACAGGAGCAGGGGATCAATCCGCAGCGCGGCGGCGAAACGTCCGTCCCGTTGGAATCCCCGTTC
The DNA here is from genome assembly GCA_028293445.1 of Verrucomicrobiales bacterium. GTDB lineage: Bacteria > Verrucomicrobiota > Verrucomicrobiia > Limisphaerales > JACDHS01 > CBHWET01. The sequence goes on from JAQGOU010000358.1 coordinate 15,547, forward strand.
CCACGTCGGCCGTTCGAGCTCATCGAAGGGCGAGTTGGTCATGTAAATCTTCTGCACGTTGGCGGCCTGCATAACGCGCGTGACATATTTGTCCGGCTTTTGCGCTGCAAACCACTTTCGCACCGAACGCAGATCGCGTTTCTTAACGTCGAGCCCGAGCGCGTTTAAAGTGGTGAGCACTCCGCGGCACGCTTCGGAGAGTGGAGAGTGTTGCAGGAAAAGGACGTTCCAGATTTGTTCGGCCTGTTCGCTTTTCGACATCGCCCAAAATGTTTCGTAGGGCATGTCGAAATACCGAAACGACTCCGCCACCAGATAATGGTAGGTCAGCAGGTCATCGATGCCCCAGATCAATAATTAGCCAAACGCGGGATCGAAGAGGTGCGTGTGAATGTCGGTGACCGGCGTGGCATTGACGATCTTG
>JAQGOU010000375.1 GCA_028293445.1 Verrucomicrobiales bacterium
GCCGTTCGTATCCATTTCGGAGCGAAAAGCCGACAGCTGGTGATCCAGGGAATGTCGCCAAAGGGAGAACAGAATCGCGTCATCGACGCCGCGACCCGCGAAATCAAAATTCCAGCGGAGGGAATGATCATTTCCGGAAAACTGGCCACCGCGCTTGGAGCGAAAGTCGGAGACGAATTGGCGGTGGAAATTCTTGAGGGCAAACGACTGACTCGCAACGTGGTTCTGATCGGCCTGGCGGAAGACTTCGCGGGCGTCGCGGCCTATATGAATATCAAGGCGGTCAATCGCTTGTTGCAGGAAGGAGATGTGGTGAGCGGAGCGAGCGTGACGATTGATCCCGCCCAGCGCTCGGCATTTATGCACGCGTTGAAAACAATTCCACGCGTCGCCTGGATCGCCGTGAAGGAATCGTTGCGCGCGAACTTTCGCAAAACTACGGCGGCGAGCATTGGATTGATCCAGACGATTTATCTCATCTTCGCGATGATTGTTGCCTTCGGCGTGGTTTATAATAACGCCCGCATTTCGTTGGCGGAACGTTCCCGTGAATTGGCAACGTTGCGTGTGATTGGATTTTCGCAGCGCGAAGTGGGTGCTGTGCTCGTGACGGAGTTAGTCATCCTGGCGATGCTCGCGGTGCCGTTGGGGCTGTTGCTCGGAACTGGATTCGCCACCGTCATCCTGCGCTCCGTCAACACGGAGACGGTCCGTTTGCCGCTCGTGTTCACCACGCAAAATTACGCTTTCGCCGTGACGGTTGTGGTCATCGCTTCAACATTGTCAGCGTGGTTTGTCTTGCGCAAACTCAGCCAGTTGAATTTGGTCGGCGCCCTGAAGGCACCTGAATAGAAATGAACTCCAACCAGGATCTCAAAACCGGAATCCGCAAACGTAAACGCCGTTGGATCCCCTACGTCGGCGTCGCACTGTTGATCGCTGCAATCGTGGCGGGCATGTGGCCAAAACCGATGCCAGTGGAAACGGGGCGCGCGTCGGTTGGTCTATTGCGTGCTTCCATTGACGAAGAAGGTAAAACTCGAATCAAAGATCGTTTCGTCGTCTCGGCGCCCGTGACTGGACAGCTGCGGCGAATACCGTTCAAACCGGGCGCAGAAGTTCAAGCCAGGGAAACTATTCTCGCGATTATCGATCCGCTCGCCCCAACATTACTAGATACGCGGAGCCGCTCGCTGGCAGAAGCGAGTCGCGACACGGCCGCGGCGAATCTTGAGAAAGCCCGCATCACTCATGGCCTGGCGAAGAGTGAACTGAAACGGTTTGAAAAACTTTTTGGCGATAAAACCATTTCAATCCAGGAATTGGAAACCGTGCAGACGCGGGAAGCCTCCGGCGCGAAAGACCTTGCGGCCGCAGAGAGTGCGTTGCGTCAGGCAGAGGCGGAGTTGGTCCAGTTCACCTCTAACAGCACCACGAATGCTTCAACGCCGGTCGAGGTGCGGGTTCCGGCGAGCGGAAGAATTCTCCGGTTGTTCGAGGAAAGTTCTCGCGCCATTTCCACGGGCGCGCCGCTCGCAGAAATCGGCGATCCTACGAATTTGGAAATTGTGATCGAAACATTATCGCGCGATGGCGCCGCGATTGCACCGGGAACGAAGGTTGAATTGGAACAGTGGGGTCCAGGAACAATCCTGGAAGCGCGGGTGCGTCTCGTCGAACCGGCGGCGTTCACGAAGGTGTCGGCGCTGGGCGTTGAAGAGCAGCGGGTGAATGTGGTGGCGGATTTTGTCAGCCCTGTAGAGCTATGGCGCAATCTCGGTGATAACTTCCGAGTCGAGGCGAAAATTATCGTTTGGGAAAATGAGAAAGCATTGAAAGTTTCTTCTGGTGCGTTGTTCCGTCATGGGCAGGACTGGGCCGCCTTCGTCATGAGCGACGAGCGTGCGCACCTTCGCATCGTGAAGATTGGACGCACGAGCGGCAGTGAAACTCAAGTGCTCGACGGACTAAAAGAGGGCGACGAGGTGATTCTGTATCCCGGCGACCGCATCCATGACGGTCAGCGAGTGAAACGTATCAAGATTTGATGCCGACACGCTGACGTTTGGCTTCGTAGAAAAAAGCAGCCGCAGCGCTGGCAACGTTCAGAGAGTCGACCTCTGAGCTCATGGGAATGGCGACCGCCTCATCACAGGCCTCGAGAACCTCTGGCGAAATGCCAACACCTTCGCTGCCTAACACAATGCAGCAGTCAGAGGTCAGGTCGGTTTGCCAAAGCCACTTGCGATCGGTGTGTGGATGAGCCGCGATACAGCGCACCTTTTGTGCACGTAACAGCTTCAAGGTTGCGGCAAGATTTTCTGCTTCAATGAACGGCAACTTAAAAATGGTTCCCATCGAAGAGCGAACAGAGCGCCGCAGGTAAGGATGGTTGGACGTCGGACCGAGAATAATTGCCTGCGCACCGAATGCGACGGCGTTGCGAATCAAGACGCCGAGATTTTCGACCCCGCTCAAGCCATCCACCGCGACGAACAGACGCGGGTTCGCCGACTTCTCCAATACCGACGGCAGACTTTGGGAGGCCGGGATTTTTGCCAGCGCCATGACGCCCTGATGAACATGAAAGCCGACCAGCTTTTCGATGATTTCCTTGGAAGCGACGAACACATCAATTTTCTCGGGTCTCGATTCGAGGGCGGGCGCTAAACTCTCGACCCATTTGGCCGGCAACAAAACGGAAATGATTTCCATTTTTGTTTCGAACAGGCGACGCAGCACCTTATCGCCTTCGGCAACAAAGATTTTTTGCTGCTGATGGTCTTCCTGCTCGCGCATGGTGCGATAGGGCAAGAGACGCGGGTCATTGATCTGTTCAACGGAGTGGATTCGTAGCACGGCCAAGTTTCTCTCTCGAAGGTAAAGGACGCAAACTTTAATCCTTCGGGAAAGGTTGCGTCGTTCATCAAGTGTGGCGGCGGGTTGCCCAACCGCCTAAAGTCGGGTCTGCCGGTGAACCGACGAGGATGAAATCCGCATAGACACGGTGGAGGCGGAGCCAGAAAACACACGGACGCCCGAACCCCGGCTATCACCTGAAAAACGACCCACTTTCGGGTCAAATTCGTGAGCTAAAACTCCATCAAAAAAGATCATGGCCGGTAGGGAAACCGTCCACAGACCATCTAATCATCCGAAAACCAATTTAACGCTTTTGAGACACGAACCCATCAGGTGAAAGTTGGAAAACCAGTGTAAACATTGAGCGCTGCAGCTTTGGAAACGACAATCTTTATATTCCGGACGGTCGCGTCACTTTGACGGAGCCAATCTTCATATGCGGAACAGCGCTGTTACTTTGACGAAGGCAATCTTTACGTGCCGGACGCCTCGGTCAGTTTGACAAGGCCCTCCCGGACGTCCGGACACCCACCGCAGCTTTGGAAACTCCAATCTTTATATGCCGGACAGCTCCGTCACTTTGACGGAGCCAATCCGGATATGCCGATCGACGCTGCCAGTTTGGAAATGGAAATCCTGACGTGCCGGACACCTGCTGCAGCTTTGGAAATCGCGTCCTTTTTGTGGCGGGATATCGCCCCATTCCAGCAGGCCACTCTGGAGCCTAAATATCCAGGTTTACATTGCAGAAATCTTGCCCCGCGAGCGCCCACGGTCTTCCCTCTTTAAGCGAGACCAGCGTCAACCCCCCTTTACGCGTAGCGTAGCCTAAACCATCCCGGCGAACTTGCGTCCTGCCCAGTAGACGGTCAGAAGTAACAAGATCAGCCCGCCCCACCACGGATCGCTCCACAAACGAATGCGTTTCTCGATCGGCTTCGGTTCGGGTAGTAACGAAATCTTTTTAATCACTTCTTCAAGTTGATCGTAGGAGTCATTGGCACCGTGAGTGATATTGGCAACTTCCTGAAGAATTTGCGCGTTGATGGGTTGGCCGACTTTCTCGCGAACCGGTTGCGTGACGATAATATCGGTTTCCAGACTGTGCCCGGTTTTTTGTGACGTCAGTTGCACTTTATATTTGCCGCCTTCTTGTGGGCTGAAGCTTGATTTGAAAACTCCCCAACCACCTTCCACAGAAGAAAAGTCCAGCCGCTCGGACCGATTCGCCGGAGAAATAATTTTCCCATTTACGACGTCGTTTTCGACCGGCAATCCCCCGGCATCCAAAACGGTGCCTTGCAAGAACACGGTGTCACCGGCGTGGGGCGTCTCGGGACTGTAGCTCAAGCGCAAGCCTTCCTTCTCCGAGAGATGCCGTTGATGAGCCATCCAGCGTACGACCTGGCTCCAGAAGCGATAATGGAATTTGTCTTCCACCCCGCGACGCCAGCGCCAGGCACTGTCGGTGCCCATGAACAAAACTTTTCCCGTTCCAGCAGGACGTGTGACCAGCAGCGGCAATCGACCGAAGGAGTTGCGGAGCGATGAATGGACGGCCAGCACTTCCGAGCCGGGACGATTCTTTTCGACAGCGGCGCACCAGTAGAATCCAGGAAGTTGTTTCCATAGTTCGTCATTGCGATTTTCATCGGAATCGAAACGCGTGAGCAAATGACGACGCCCCAGCGTGGTCAGCAGCAGGTTGGATTCGTTTTGGAGCCCGACGCCTTCCGGCTTCTTTTCCTCCAGCACGACAGGGAACAAATCTTGCAACGCACTTTTCGCGAGGCTGTATTCTCGGCCGCGGGTGCCGGGAAGAAAGATCAATCCACTCGACTGTTGCTCCACGAGTCCTTTGATCAACTGAGTGTCGTTCTCCGTTAGTTCGTTTTCGCCCACGCCGACGTCGCCGAGGAAAATGACGTCGTATTTGGAAATGGCTTCCTTCGTGCCGGGGAATGCAGGGAGATAATTGCGGCCACCGCCCACTGGCATGCCGGGATGAAACAAAATGCAATTCATCTCGACGCCAGGATCGCGCGCCAACGCATTGCGCAAATAACGATATTCCCAGCGCGGAAAAGAATCGACGACGAGCACCTTCAACTTATCGACACGGATATTGATGTGAAAACTCTGCTCGTTGTTCTCGGTAATGGCTTCATCAGCTTCGACCGGTAGTTTCAGAGTGAGCGTGGAATCGCCGACGACGCGCGGTGACCAGAGGATGGCTTCCTGCAATTCGCCGTTGGCTGGAATGGTGATTTCCTTTTTGGTTTCTTCCCAATTTGGATCCACCAGCGAGATCGTCGTTTTGACTTCGCGCGCCAGGTGGCTGCTGATCTTAAACGGAATCGCGATTTCTTCGCCGAGCAACCCGTAGGAGGGTGCAGTGACGTTTTCCAAAACCAAATCGGGAACCGCGCTGTTACGTCCGACAGAGACTGTGAAGACAGGAATGTTCTCTTCGCGTAAGCGCATTGCTGCGGACACCGGGGTCTTGCCTGCATTCCAATCGCCATCGCTGATGAGCAGAACTGCTTTCAAATTGCGTTGCTGCTGCAGTGCGGTATCCAAAGCACGATTGATGTCCGTGCCCGAATCGGCTTTAGCCGCCGCGTTCGTTTCGAAATCGCCACCGCCGAAATTGTCTAAAAGGACCTTGCCGGTTTTTTCTAGTGGCTTCCAAAACTGGGCGGCTTTCTTTTGTTCCAGCCATTCGCCGCGGCTCGTGACGCGATTCGTGCCAACGGCGATATCGCGGGTATTCATGCTGGCAGAGCCGTCCATCAGCACCGCAATCTGCGGTTGCTCGGAACGTTTCAATTGCTGGACCAATTCCGGTCGCAACAACGTTATGGCAATGCAAGTTATGAGGAGGAATCGCAAGACTTCAAGCCACGCTAGAACTTTGCGGCGTCCGCTCCGTTGCCAATTGGCGAAGCAGAGCCAGCCCGCTCCGATCCAGACGGCGGCGCCGAACAGAATCACCCACGTTGAAGCGTCGAAGGACCAGTTCATTTAGGTTGGAGTTGGGGGGACAGCTTCCCTTTTAAAGTTTCCGGACCCGAACTAGATGCTTTCGCCGGCAGAATCAAGATGCTTTCACCGATCAGGAGGGCGAGCATCCCGAACAAGAAGAAACGCCACACTTCTCCTTGCAACGCGTCGGTTCGTTGTTGTCGATCCTGCAGCAATTGAAAGGACATCGCGCCGAAGAGAGTTTTCGCTTCGTTCACATCAAGCACCTCTGGTTCGTCTTCGGCGGACGAACGATTCACCGCGACAAGCCGTTCGCCGGAACGATAAACACCGGTCCGCAGGCGAATATTTTTGTTGGTGGAGGAATCAACGGAGACCCATTGTTTTTGTGCATCCACGGCACTGAGCTCGCCTACCGATACGGATGCCACCTGCTGCAGGCGTTTGCTCCCGCTTTGCAACAAGCGCTGAATCATCGGCACTAAAACCGGACCGTCGCCCAGGCTGGACCATCGTTTTTCCGGCAAGGAGGCGCAGAAATAAATTTCACCGCGCCCGAGTGTTTGCCGTGTCAGAAATGGAACGCCATCTTCGAAGGACGCGAGAATATTTTTTGGCCCACTGAAAACCTGCCGGCGACGAAACTCTGTTTGCGGCAATGGAAGACTGGCACCTTCGTCCGTTTTCGCTAAAGGACCTTGTTCCTGATCCCAATGCGCGACGCTGAATACCTTTTCCGTATCTGCGGATTGCGTCGCACCCCAGGAGAACCCTTCAAACTGTTGTGTGTCAGCTTCGCCTGGAGGAAAGAAAATGGCCGCGCCGCCTTCCTGCACGAATTGTTGGACGGCTTCCGCCACCGAACCACTCGGTAAAGCGCTTTGCCAGATCAGCAGGCTATCTTCGCCAAGACTGAGCGACGAAAGGTCATTGGTCAAAATCAGCCGGACGGTTTCCTTCGGATTCTTCGCGCCAATCCCTGCCGCGAGACGCAGAAATTTTCCACTCTCTTTGTCCGAAACAACGACTGTTGCGCGCGTCGAAACTTCCGCGCCATAGACAAAGTAAGCGGGGTTATCATGATTGTTGGCATCCGCAGGCAATTCAAAGCTTCCCCAGCCAGTCCCTTTGTTGCTCGTCTCCAGTTTGTGACGCCAACGCATCGACTGACTGTCCATTGTGAGTTCAAGTTGGGATTGCGAGCCATCGAGGGTCACTGCCATCGGAAACTTTTCAGCGGTCGCGCGGTTGCGTTGCAAATCCAAGGTGAACTGCAGGTCACCTTTATCGCCGCGCTTTTGCCGGGCCAATTCGTGGACGGAAACCGCTGCGTTTAATTGCGGCTCCTGCGTCAGCGCGAGGAGGCGCACGCGAATCTTTTGTGGCAACGCGCTGAGCTGCGAAAGCACGCCTTTGAAACGAGCATCATCAACCTGCCAATTGCTGCGTTGTAAATCAGAAGCGATCCACAATTCGGCTGAGCCAGCATGATTCTCGACGAGGTAATTGAGAGCTGCCTGCAGCATCGCGGGAATATCCGCCGTGGTGTCCGTGGGTTGGGCGGTGGGAAAGTCGCTCAATCGACCGGCGTTCGGAAGTTCCTGGGGCATTCGCAAAGCGCTGTCGATGAGCACAAAATGGGTCGCGCCTTCATACTGTTTGCCGGCTTGAGAAATAAGCTGGATCGCTTGTTCACGCTTTGTCGTGTTGGGCGCGATCTTCGTTTCCATGCTGGCGGAACGATCGAGAAGAATTACGACAACATCCGGCGCGGGAGAAAGCATCCAACCCATCCATCCGCCTGCGAGAGGCCGGGCGAGAAACAGCAGCAATGTGAGCACCGCGAGAACGCGAAACAAAAGAATTAGAAATTGTCGCAGCTTGGCGTGGCTCGTGGAAGCGCGTGTCGCTGAAACCAGGAAACGCATGGCAGCCCACGGCTGCGGACGATGACGCAGCCTGTTGATTAAATGGATAATCACCGGCAGCAGGACCAGCGGCAAACCCCAGAGAATAAATGGCTGCAGGAAAGTCATCGTCAGTGAGTAGACGCTTGCGCCGCGCGTTCACCGAGGAAGCTGGCGAGGACCTTTTCGTAATTTTCATCGCTGACGACGCGGCGATAGTC
>JAQGOU010000377.1 GCA_028293445.1 Verrucomicrobiales bacterium
AAATTTCCTTTTCCCAAATGGTTTTCGTGGAAAACGAAACGGAAAATCCGGCTGCGGACGCGGAACAGGTTCCGCCGAAGCTGCCGAGTCACGTCCCGGGCCGGAATCGCTTTTTCCCTCACTGCAAGCGCGCCGACCAACCCGCAATCGTCTCTGCAGCCTCAGAAACTCCGTCTGCGGGCCGGAAATCACCGCCGCGGTAGCTGCGTGAACAGTGTCGGTTCCGTCATCGTCACAAACGCTTCAGAAATCCCGATTCCTAACCCGCAAACGCTTTTGCAGCTTCGTTTCCGTGGCTTTCGAGCCGAAATAGAGCGTCAAAGAGGTTGGAATTGCTCTGCTTGGCTTGACCTCGCTCCGCCACTTCGGCAAAAATCGTGACGCGCTGGAATTTTCGACGGACTCGCGCTGGCGGAGTGGTTTATTTCCGAGGCTCCAGTGAGCGTTAACACCTTTCTATGTCCGCATATAAATTATCACCAGGCCATTATCCAGGAATGAGGTATTGGACCGTCGTGGTTCATGGAAAGCAGTTTAGAATAACGCCCGGACGTATCCCTTGGAAATCCGTGCTCTTGCTTCAGGCCTTTTTGTGCCCCTTGGCTGGCGGCATGTTGTATTTTGCTTATTATGCCGCTCCGGGTGAGTTGTTTCTGCTCATGTGCCTTCCCGTTGCAATTGCTATTCTCGGGTGTTTCTTTTTGCCCATGATGAGAATCCGGAGCGAGCGCGCAAAAGGGGATATTCTCGTTTACGATGCGGACCGCCAGATTGTGACGCTGCCTCGTGACCGGATGTCCATTCGAAAACAGCAGGTCGTGGAATTCAGGATTTTACATGACTACGGCGACGACGAAGAAGAAAGGGGTTCCCAACCCAAACCACATCTAAATCGTGGAGCTGCCGAGTTGCGGATCGTTTATCGCAATCCCAACGTCAAAACGGCAACTCTTTTGCGAGTCTCCGGCGCTAAGCCGTTCGATGACGTCGTGGCTGTGTTAAAAAAGATGGATCTGGCAAGGATTTCGTTAGTGGAACAGCAGTCGAACGGGAAAACCTGGAACGTCAGGGATCTATAAAGCGAGGTTTTCTCAGCGAAACGAGGCAGCAAAATTCGTTTTCAAATTGCCGCCAAAACTTGCACCCTAAGTTGTTGTGTGGCATCGTGCGCCCGAAATTCTGATCGAGGCAGGGGATAAAGTAGAAAAATTTCAAGAAACCGTTTGACAGTAGGAGGGAACTTTCTTAGGTTCCCGCGAGTCAATCGGGCCGTGAAAGAATAAAAAGTTCATTAGCCCTAAACTTTTTTGATGAAAAAAAGCTTGGGTAATGGATTTTTGTCGTTTTTTGTCAGTTCTAAAACTGGTAAAAGCGAAATTTGGACTCTGCCCAAGTAGCTCAGTTGGCAGAGCACGTCCTTGGTAAGGACGAGGTCATCGGTTCAATCCCGATCTTGGGCTCCAGATTTGACGAATTTAAACGTAAGTAACAAACGAAAACAAAACAAAGCAGGAGATAGAGCACATGGCAAAAGAAACGTTTCAAAGAACTAAACCGCACGTCAACGTCGGCACCATCGGTCACGTCGATCATGGTAAATCCACTCTCACCGCCGCAATCGTTGAAGTCCAGTCCCGTAAAGGTTTGGCCAAACCGATCAGCTATGCGGATATCACCAAAGGCGGCACCGTTCGTGACGCGACGAAGACAGTGACGATCGCTGTTTCGCACGTTGAATACGAAAGCACCAAGCGCCATTACGCTCACGTTGATTGCCCCGGACACGCTGATTATGTCAAAAACATGATCACTGGTGCGGCGCAGATGGACGGCGCGATTCTCGTCGTTAGCGCAGCTGACGGCCCAATGCCTCAGACTCGCGAGCACATTCTCCTCGCCCGTCAGGTCGGCGTTCCTGCAGTCGTTGTTTTCCTCAACAAGGTTGACCTCGTTGATGACTCCGAATTGCTCGACCTCGTCGAAATGGAAATTCGTGACTTGCTCAACAAGTACCAATTCCCTGGCGACAAGACCCCGATCATTCGCGGCAGCGCGACAGCGGCCTTGGCTGCCAAGCCCGAAGGCGAAAAAGCGATCCAGGAATTGCTCGACGCAGTCGACAGCTTTATTCCTGACCCGGTCCGCGAAATCGACAAGCCATTCTTGATGTGCATCGAAGACGTGTTCACCATTGAAGGTCGTGGCACCGTTGTCACCGGCCGTGTGGAACGTGGCGAAATCTTGAAGATGTCCGAAGTCGAAATCATCGGCTTGAAAGACACCCGCAAGACGACAGCGACCGACATCGAAATGTTCCGCAAGCTCCTCGATAAAGCGAGCGCTGGCGATAACGTTGGTGTGTTGCTCCGCGGCACAACGAAGGACGAAGTGGAACGCGGGATGGTTCTCGCCAAGCCCGGCTCGATCAAGCCTCACACGAAGTTCAAAGCGGAAGTGTACGTTTTGTCCAAAGATGAAGGTGGCCGTCATACGCCGTTCTTCACCAAGTATCGTCCGCAATTCTATTTCCGTACCTCTGACGTCACGGGCACCGTTATGTTGCCTGAAGGCGTTGAGATGGTGATGCCGGGCGACAACGTCTCGGTGGACATCGAATTGATCGCGCCGATCGCGATGGAAAAAGGTCAACGCTTCGCGATTCGCGAAGGTGGACGCACCATCGGTGCCGGCCGTGTCAGCGACGTGGTGGCTGGCTAAGTTTTAGTTAATTCGCGGAGCGGGGGACCCATAAAGTCCTTCGCTCCCTTTTGTTCTTTAGAAATAGCAGGGAAAGCCTGCGTGGAGTCTAGGGGGAAAATCTCGACGGCATACGGCGGTAGCTCAATTGGTAGAGTTGCAGTCTCCAAAACTGTCGGTTGGGGGTTCGAGTCCCTCCCGCCGTGCCAACGAATTCGGATTGTTATTTAGGTTGGGGAGCCGGAGAGGTGGCAGAGTGGTCTATCGCGGCGGTCTTGAAAACCGCTGTGCGCGTAAGCGTACCGGGGGTTCGAATCCCTCCCTCTCCGCCAAAAACAAAGTAATTTAAGAAAACGTGAAAGATCTGTTGCCAATTTTAATCGGGCTGGTCGTCGCCTTCGTGGTGTTCGTCCTGCTGTGGCGCAAAGGCGCATTTTTAAAGCTCTCTGCCTACATCGATGAGACGAAGGAAGAGTTGCGTAAATGCACTTGGCCTACCTGGACTGAACTGTGGGATTCCACCAAGCTGGTGATGGTCGCCATCGCTTTGCTCGGCGCGTTTACCGTTGTCGCCGATGTCGTTTTCGCCTTCCTCGTCAAGGCAATCGTCGCTTAACCCAAAGGAAGGACTCTCATGCAACCACAGTGGTTCGTTATCCATACGTTGTCGGGTCAGGAGCACAAGGTCAAAGAGTCCATTGAAAAACGGCTCAAGCCCGAAGAGATGGGCGAGTACATCAAGGAAGTACTTGTTCCTGTCGAAAAAGTTGTAGACGTTCGTGGCGGTAAGAAAACCGTGACGACTCGTAAGCTCCATCCGGGCTACGTCTATATCAATATGATTTTGTTGGATGACAACCGACGGATCCTCGAAGGACCGTGGTATTTCATCCAGGACACCCCGGGCAAGATCGGTCTTGTCGGCGGCGAACGTCCTGTGCCGGTGACCGAAGACGAAATGGCTGTGATTAAAGCGCAGATTTCGGAATCGGAAGACACCGAAAAACCGAAGATGCAGTTCTCGGTGGGCGAAACCGTTAAGATCAATGACGGTCCGTTCTTGAATTTCAGCGGTGTGATTGAAGAAATTGACCCGGACAAGGGCAAGTTGAAAGTCACCGTGAATATTTTCGGGCGCAATACCCCGGTCGAACTGGAGTATTGGCAGGTAGAAAAAGCTTAAAGAATGGGGTGATGGAGTAGGGGAGTGTTGCAGTTCAAAAGAACTCAATCTCCAAAACTTCAGGACTCCGAAAACCAAATCAGAAGAATTTTATGGCCAAGAAAGTAACAGGACAGATTAAATTGCAAATTCCTGCTGGACAAGCAAACCCCGCTCCGCCGGTCGGACCCGCGCTCGGTCAACATGGTGTTAACATCATGGGCTTTTGCAAAGAATTTAACGCCGCGACCAAAGAACAGAACGGGATGATTATTCCCGTGGTCATCACGGTGTATCAGGATAAATCTTTTACCTTCATCACCAAATCGCCACCAGCCGCGATTCTTTTGAAGAAAGCCGCGAACATCGCTTCCGGTTCAAAAGTGCCGAACAAAGATAAAGTCGGCAAAGTGACGCGCAAACAAGTCATGGACATCGTTAAGATCAAATTGAAAGACTTGAACACCGCCAATGAAGAGTCCGCTTTCCGCATGATCTGCGGAACCGCCCGTAACATGGGCATCGACGTTCTCGATAAGTAAACTAAAACCGCGGGAGAGCTATAAACTCGTTTGCACCGCACCAAATCAAATGCCAAAAGAAGGAAGTAAACGTTACCGTAAAGCAGCCGAGCTGGTGGATAAGAGCAAAACGTATGTTTTGAAATCCGCCATTGAAGTTCTGGCCAAATTTCCCAAAGCAAAATTCGTCGAGACTGTCGACATTGCTTTCCGCCTCGGGGTTGACCCGAAGCAATCCGACCAGATGGTCCGCGGCACTGTTCCTCTGCCCCACGGCAGCGGTAAGGTCGTTCGCGTGTTGGTCTTCGCTAAACCCGGCCCAGGCGCTGATGCTGCCACAGCTGCTGGAGCTGAATACGTCGGTTTCGAAGAAATGATTAAGAAGTGCGTCGAAGGCTGGACTGATTTTGATGTTGCCATCGCTACCCCGGAAGCCATGTTGGAAGTGCGTAAACTCGGTAAGGTCCTCGGGCCTCGCGGTTTGATGCCTAATCCAAAAACTGGCACGGTCACGGACGACACTGCTAAAGCGGTGAAGGAAGTTAAAGCCGGCCGTGTTGAATTCAAAATCGACAAAGCGGGCAACATTCACGTTCCCGTCGGCAAAGCCAATTTCAAACCGGACCAGATCGAAGAAAACGCGCGCGCAGTCATCGAAGCCGTTGCCAAAGCAAAACCTGCTGCGGCGAAGGGAACGTTCCTGCAAAGCTGCACGCTTTCAACCACGATGAGTCCGCCGGTGCGCATCGATGTGCGTGAGTTCGCGTCTGTTTAACCATTTTAAAGGAGAATTTTACCATGCGTGTCGAAAAGCAATTAATCAGCAAGGAATACGTCGCTCGTCTCAATGCCTCGCCGTTCTTTATTGTCGTGGACTACACCGGCCTGAAGGTCGGACCCGTGACGGAACTGCGCAAGCGTTTGGTCCGCTCCGGTGCTGAGATTCATGTCGTCAAGAATTCCATTTTCAAAATCGCAGCCAAGGAAGCCGGCGTTGAATTGGGTTCGCTTGCGGGACAGCTCGCGGTTGTGACGGGGCAAAAGGATATTTCCTCTGCGGCCAAGGTCATCAAAACCTTTACCTCCGAGTTCGAAAAACCGAAGATTCGTTTTGGCGTTTTGAACAATCAGCGCCTTGAAGCGGCTGATGTCAATGCGTTGGCTGATTTGCCATCGATCGAAGTGTTGCGCGGCAAACTGCTCGGGGTATTACAAGCGCCGGCGACGAAGCTCGCGGTGTTGCTCAATACGCCAGCCAGCCAGCTCGTCCGTGTTTTGCAGGCGAAAGCCGACAAAGACGGCGCCGCTGCCCCGGCCGCAGAAGCCGCTCAAGCATAATTTCGCAATCCGGGATTTGCCTTAGTTGCAATTCCGGAATTTTGTGACAAGTTTCCTCTCCATTTTTGAAATGGAGAGGGATTAACAAAACATCAACAAAGTAAATCGTCGGCCCCCTTGCTTGGGAGCTTAAAAGATCCGTAGCTGCGGATAACGACGAAACTAAGAAAGTAAACATGGCTGACCTCGCTGCAATCGTAGATCAACTGAGCAAACTGACGGTTATCGAAACCGCAGAACTCGTAAAACAATTGGAAACGACCTGGGGTGTGACGGCTGCCGCTCCTGTGGCCGCTGCCGCCGCTGGTGGTGGTGCCGCCGCTGCTCCGGCCGCTGCTGCTAAAGACACGTTTGACGTGATCCTCGTTTCTGTTCCGGCTGACAAGAAAATCTCGGTCATTAAAGTGGTCCGTGAAGTCAAAGCTGGATTGGGCCTGGCTGAAGCCAAAGCTCTCGTCGAAGGCGCTCCGAAGCCAGTATTGGAAGGTGCTAACAAGGCCGATACCGATGCTGCCAAGAAGAAGCTCGAAGAAGCTGGCGCTAAAGTCGAAGTTAAATAACTTTGTGCTTTTAGGTGGAGACGCCTCTAAAGGGCGTCTCCACTGCACAATCTGGGTGAGCTACATCAAGGGACTGGATGAGCAGGGAAACGGGGAAAAAAGTTGTTACTAAAGGAAAAAGCGGATTTTGACGGACATTATTCTTTAACAACCAAATTTGAAAAACGGCGAGCCTTCTGCTGAACGCAGGGTGCTTGCCTGCTGTCGTTTTTAGTCAATAACCGGTCTGGCGTACAAAGCTGGACCAAATCTGAGGTAAACATGCCATCGAAAGTAAACGAAAGAAATAACTTCGGGAAAATCAAGGAGGTCATCGCACCGCCCAACCTGATTGAATTGCAGGTAAATTCTTATAAAGAATTTTTACAAGTCGAAGTTCCGCAATCCAAGCGGAAGAATACCGGCTTGCAAGCTGTATTCACGGAAGTTTTCCCCATCGAAAGTTATGATGGTAAGAACAAGCTCGATTTTCATAGCTATGACATCGGAGAGCCCAAAAATGATTGGCTCGAATGTCTGCGCGAAGGCATCACCTACGGCGCTCCTTTGCACGTCACGTTTCTTCTGAAGGAAGAAAAGGGGACGAAAGAAGAAAAAGTATTCATGGGAGAATTGCCTCTCATGACCCCGCAAGGATCGTTCGTGATCAATGGCGCAGAACGCGTTATTGTCAGCCAGTTGCATCGTTCCCCCGGTATCGCGTTCGAATCAACGCAGCATCCGAATGGCAAGACGTTGCATTCCTTCCGGATTATTCCTGATCGCGGTTCCTGGTATGAAGCTCAGTTCGATACCAGCGACATGCTTTACGTTTATCTCGATCGTAAAAAACGCCGCCGTAAATTTTTAACCACGACGTTCTTCCGTGCGCTCAGTTTTCTCGATCATCCGGAAACGAAATCGAAAGAAGCTGATACGACCAAGGGCACTGATGACGAAGTGTTGAAACTGTTTTATGATATCGAAGAACTCAGCGTTAAAGAAGCTGACAAGCTCGAAGATATCCAGAACAAAGTCCTCGTTGAAGACGCTGTGGACGCCGACAAGAACATTGTCGTGGCCCGTGCGTTTGAACCGTTGTCCAAGCAAGTTGTTAAGCAAATTGCTGAGCTCGGTATCACCAAGATGCGCGTCGTGGACACCAGTGTTGATGAAGGCATCATTATCAAGTGTCTAAAGAAGGATCCGACCAAGAATCAAGACGAAGCGCTGAAGGATATTTATCGCCGCTTACGCCCTGGGGATCCACCGACGGCAGCGAATGCGAAGGCTTTGATCAAACGTTTGTTTTTTGATCCGAAGCGCTACGACCTCGGTCGTGTCGGCCGTTACAAGATCAACCAAAAGTTGAATCTGAAAAACGGTGGTGATTCCCGCATTCTCACCAAGAACGATTTGGTTGAAGCGACGAAGTATCTGCTCCGCCTGAAAAAAGGTGAAGGTACGCTCGACGATATCGATCATTTGGGTAGCCGCCGCATCCGTACCGTTGGTGAATTGCTCGCCAACCAGTGCCGTGTCGGTTTGGCCCGTACCGAACGTCTCGTGAAAGAGCGCATGACTTTGTTCGATCAAAGCATGGAATCGATGGTGCCTCAGAAGCTCATCAATCCAAAAGCTCTCAGCGCTGTGATTCGCGACTTCTTTGGTCGTAGTCAGTTGTCGCAGTTCATGGATCAGATTAATCCGCTCGCCGAATTAACCCACAAACGCCGCTTGTCGGCACTTGGGCCTGGCGGTCTCTCCCGTGACCGTGCCGGTTTTGAAGTTCGTGACGTGCATCCGTCTCACTACGGCCGCATTTGTCCCATTGAAACGCCTGAAGGTCCTAACATCGGTTTGATTGCATCCCTGGCGACGTTCGCCCGCATCAACGATTTCGGATTCCTCGAAACGCCTTATCGCAAAGTGGTGAAGGGCAAAGTTTCAAATGAACTCGAATATCTCACTGCCGATCGCGAAGAAGGTTTCACGATCGCCCAGGCGAATGCGCCGATCGATGACAAAGGAAACTTCCAGGTGGATAAAGTTCCTTGCCGCCGTAAAGGTGACTTCGTTGACGTTGAGCCAGCGCAAGTGGATTATATGGACGTTTCGCCGAAGCAGCTCGTGTCTGTCGCTGCGTCATTGATTCCGTTCCTTGAACACGATGACGCGAACCGTGCATTGATGGGTTCGAACATGCAACGCCAGGCAGTCCCGCTGCTCGTGACCGAAGCGCCGCTCGTGGCGACCGGTCTCGAAGGGCGTGTGGCTCTCGATTCACGCGCTGTGTTGGTTTCAGAAGAATCCGGCAAAGTGGCGTCGGTGACTGGAACTCAAATC
>JAQGOU010000389.1 GCA_028293445.1 Verrucomicrobiales bacterium
GCCACAGGAAATACGAGCATTGACATAAAACACCAATTTCCTGCGGTCGGAAACTCGTCCCATACGACCAAGTCGTAATTTTCTGCCGTGGGAAAGTCCGGTCATACGGCTGAGTCATAGTTTCGGACCGTGGGGAGTTGGGACTTTATGGATGAGTCGTAATTTCGGACGTCCGGAAAGAGCGTCATACGCGTATGCACCAGTTTCGGACGGTCGGAAAGTTCTACCACTGCACCGAGTCGTAATTTTCCATCGTCCGGAAGTGCCTCTTACGCGTAAGGACCACCTCCCGATGATCGGGAGGTGGTGTCTTACGCGTATGACGCTCATTTTTGGCATCTTTTGACCAGTTTTATCGTATGGCGCCTCGTCCGGACTGTCGGCAAAGACGTCTTACGCGTATGACGCGACTTTTTACGGTCCGGAACTGTCTCTTACGCGTAAGAGGCTCTTCCGGACAGTCGGGAAGTGGTCCTTGAACTCAAGCGGTTGTTTTTTACTGTCCGATTTTCAGACCTGACGCTTAAGGGCCAGTTTCGGACGATGGGATTGGGGCGTCATACGCGTATGACGTTCTTGCAGGAGGTTGTTTATTAACCGCTTAAGCCCAAGTTTGACGTTTGAGGTTCAAAGTTTGAAATTTTGGACCGAAGGGAAATTTCACGTTTCGTGCCAGAATTCAGGCGAGACAGCGCTGGCGATTTTTCGCGTTTCGGAAAACGGGGACAGCGTTTTCAGGAGCATTCGTTAGAGGTTTCCGCACCTTGCACGGGGCTAAGAAGGGACGAAATTATTAGAGGAGGATCTATGAAGCTATTATGTTTTTTTGTCGGAATTTTCACGGCTCTCGGGAGTTTCGCGCAGCAAACAACACAGTCAGGCACGACAGCGAACACAACCGCATCCGGTACCACCACCGGCGCAGGAACAACTGTTAGTGGGACTGGCGTAACTGGAACCGGAACGGGTGTTACTGGAACTGGAACAGGTGTCTCCGGATCGACTACACCTGGGATTTCTACCACCGCAGGAAGTCCGATAGGGGTTGTCAATTCAACCACTCCCGGGTTCGATGCGGTTATACAAAACCAGACTAACTTATTTGGTCGGATTACCGGGACGACTACTAATTTGGTTCCGAGGACTGGAGTTGGAACGGCTAATTCAGTAACGCCGTTAACGATTGGCAATGGAACGACCGTGGCACAACAGACTGCGCAAGGTATTGGCGCGCCCGGTTTCACCCAGGTTACCATTACTCTGCAAGGCACCGTCCAAAATGAAGTTGATCGCCAATCCATTCTAAATCGATTCCAGGGATTGCCGGGTTTTGTCGTCGTCGATCAATTGCAGATCGCCGGGCAAAATGGACAGACCGTCAATGAGGCTGCCGGGGCAGGGACCGGAACTGGAACTGGAACTGGAACTGGGACCAGCACAGACACCAGCACCAGCGGTGCGACTGGATTAACTCAGCCGTAAGACAAACAACAAAGTTCTTGTTCTCTTTCGCATCTCCCCGTAGGAAAGATGCATGTCCAAGCATTCTTCCAACGGCGCGATGTCGCGTCGTAAGTTCGTTTTCCTTTCCGCAGCAGCTTCTTCCGCTGCTTTAATCGCGCCGAAGGCGTTTTCAAAACTAAAACCGAAACGCCAATCGGCTAATGAAAAGCTCAACATAGCCGTCATCGGCTCCGGTGGGCGTGGTGCGGCAAATCTCGCCGGGGTAAGCAGCGAAAACATTGTTGCTCTCTGTGATTTGAACGAAAACAATTTGAACGAGGCTGCCGCGAAACATCCGTCCGCAAAAAAGTTCATCGATTTTCGGGAACTCTTCGACAAAGCCGCCAATGATTTCGATGCAGTGGTGATAAGCACCACCGAGCATACGCACGCGTTTGTCACGATGCAGGCGATCAAGCTCGGCAAACATGTTTACTGCGAAAAGCCGCTGACGCATTCCGTATGGGAAGCGCGCATGATTTCCGAAGCAGCGAAGAAGGCCGGTGTCGCCACGCAGATGGGAACGCAGATCCACGCCGGTAATAATTATCGTCGCGTAGTGGAATTGGTTCAGAGTGGCGCGATTGGAAAAGTCAAAGAGGCGCACGTCTGGGTATCGCGCGCGTGGGGCGGTGGAGACCGTCCGAAACCCGAACCCGCTCCGAGTTATTTACACTGGGATCTCTGGCTTGGGCCCGCGCCGGAAAGACCGTTCAGTTCCGAATACATTGTTCCGCATGGGACGCCGCGTTGGTATAAGTTCTGGGATTTCGGCGGCGGCACGATGTCTGATCTCGGCGCTCATTATAACGACCTCGCTTTCTGGGCGCTGAAGCTGGATCACCCGTTGACCATTGAAGCGTTTGGCCCTCCACCGAGTCTGGAAACGGCACCCGCCACAATGCATGTCCATTATGAATATGGCGCGCGTGGTGAGTTGCCTCCAGTAAGCCTGACGTGGTACCAGGGTGAAGATAAACCGCAGATCTGGAAAGACGGGAAGATTCCACAATGGGACAGCGGCCATCTGTTCATCGGCGATAAAGGAATGCTTCTCTGCGATTATGGTAAGCATGTCTTGCTGCCCGAAAAAGATTTCAAAGATTTCCAGACACCGAAACCGTTCATTCCTGATTCCATCGGTCATTATGAGGAATGGATTCTCGCGTGCAAGACGGGTTCTCCGACGACCTGTTTCTTTGATTACGCTGGCGCGCTGACGGAAGCCAATCATCTCGGCAACGTGGCGCATCGCGTTGGCAAGAAACTTGAGTGGGACGCCAAGAATCTCAAGGTGAAGAATGCGCCGGAAGCGGCGCATATCATCCATCGCGAATATCGCAAGGGCTGGAAGTTGGTCTAGCCTATGCAACGGGGAAAGCGCTTTGTTTGGGCTTGCGTTTGTTCGCTCACGGTCGCGTTGAGCTTTTCGAGCGACGCCGCAAACAAAGCGCCGCAAAACTTTGACGATCCGGATTTGCATCTGCTCGTCGATGATGCGGAAGTTCATCGCACGACGAATTTGCAGCGGGTTATCAATCGGGTGAAGAAACTTCCCGAGCCGGTGCTCGTCGCGGATAAGCCATGGGAAGGGGACCGGGTCCAGGCGTGGGGCAGTGTGATTCAAGAGACGAACGGCCTTCTGCGCATGTGGTATCTTGCGCTCAACACCGAGCGGAAAACCAATGAGATGGATCGCGGCGGTTATTGCTATGCAGAGAGTCGCGACGGCTTGCATTGGACAAAGCCAGATCTCGGTGTCGTGGAGTTCCGGGGCAGCACGAGCAACAATCTTTTCTATTCGTTCGCTCCCGATTCCAAAAATCTTGTCGATGAAGAACTGGCACGACGTGGACTCGGATTGCCCGCGCTCGACGAAAGTGGGAAAGAGATCGGCGTCCTTAATAATGCCGATGGAATTACAGTGGTGCGTGACGACAGCGAGGCGGATCCTCAGAAGCGCTACAAACTCATCGCGAACATGCAGGACCATCGGATGTGGTCCCGCTCTTACCCGGGCAAGTATCCCAACGTCACCGGAGAAGAGATTCGCCAGGCACAAAAACTGTGGGGCCATTACATGGATACCAGTCCGGACGGCATCCATTGGACACGAAAACCACGCCGTATCGTATCGCCGGTGGTGGGTGACTATGCGCTGGTGACACGTGATTATCGCAACCAGCGCTGGTGGCTGAATGAGCGTGCCAAGGGAAAGACCCCTCGGAATGTTGCACTGCGAACAAGCAAGGATCTGCTGACCTGGACAGAAGCCAAGGTGACCTTTGAAACGGATCCGCAGAGCGAAGGTGAAGAGAGGTTCTTTGAGTGGCACGGCGGCATCACGCCTTTCAACTACGGTAATGTGAATCTTGGATTTTTGGAAAAGTGGTGCAATGGCGGTTTCGGTAATAGTTGCGAGTTGGTCATGAGTCGGGATGGAGCCGGCTGGCAACGTGTCGCAATGGACAAAGCGTTCCTCGATATTTCTCCCGAAGGTGCATTCGATCACCTGCTGGCTTATCCAACGCACAATCCGCCGGTCCGTATCGGCGAAGACCTGTTTATTTATTACACCGGTGGCGGCGCAACCGTGGGTCATGAGCGCGGGATGCCGATGGCAATTGGTGTTGCCAAGATTCGTCTGGATCGGTTTGCCGGCCTGGCGCATTCACGGGGGACGGACCCTGGGGAATTCATTACAAATCCTTTTAAGCTGACCCGGTCGCAATTGGAGTTGAATATCGAACCGTTGGACCGAACCCAGGTGCGGGTCGCTCTGGGGGACGAAAAGGGTCAGCCGATCGCCGGTTTTGGTTATGGCGATTCACAGGTGGAGGTTACTCCCGAAAAACTTTACTCGCGGGTGAGTTGGAAAGGGAAAACTCTCGCGGAACTAAACCAAAAATTTATCACGCTACACGTTGAAATACGTGGCGCAATTATCTATAGCTTTCGGCTAATAGACTGAATAATTCGCGTTGCTTTTGCGCTGCAAGCGTGCAATTTGACACATCGGAACACATAGGAACATGATTCCAGAAGAACAAAACGAATCGCGGCCCAGCGAATCCTCCAATTTACCTCCACGCCCTGCTTCACGCGCTCGACCCGCAAACCGGTCCAGACGCCCCCAGAGAGGCGGTCGCGGTCGTGGACGGCAACCCCGCCCGGCACCTGCTGCGGACACTGAAGGCGTGCGGCCTTCAGAAGCGCCGGTCGTCGCAAAGGATCCATCTGTTTCTGAGGCACAAGAGAGCCACGGAGAGCATGAAGATTTTCGGGAAGTACAACCGGAAGGCTCGCACGAACACGAAGGCTCTGAACAACAGTCTTCGTCCATGGGAGAAGAATTTGCTCCATCCCGGGCTGAATCAGAACCGCGCGAAGAATTTCACGAAGCAGCTCCATCGACATCGGCATCGGCTCCTGCCCCTCAGGTAGAGAGACACGAAAGATACGAACGCCAGGATCGGCAGGACCGGTCGGATCGCAACGAACGGAACGACCGTCACGAGCGTCAGGATAGGCCGGATCGACCGGAGCGACAGGACCAAAGGCACGATCGACAGGAACGACCGGAACGTCGGCCAGCTCGCGACCCACGGCAGCCGACTGAAGCGCCGCGTCAAGTTCAGCGCCGCGAACAGGCCAAGCCTGAAACGGTTTGTCAGGCAATTGAGCAGGTCAACGAAATCATCATCGATCTGCGATTGACCCTCGATGAGATGGAGCAGGTGTTGGAAGTTTTGGAAGATGTTGAACGCCAGCAAAAGGGCGATCAACAGGAAATCGAAACGCTCATTCGCTCGCTCAATCAATTGCAACGTCAGCGTCCTCCTCAGGATCGGCGTTTTCCGCAGCCGCAACAACAACCGTCGCCACAGCCGCAACATCCGCCGCAACCTTCTCATCAGCCGCAACCGCGGAACCGGCCGTATGACCGTCAGGATCAACGTGGACCACGAAACGATCAGCGTGGACCCCGGCCTGAGCATCGGGACCAACGTCCTGATCAACGCGAGCAACGCCCCGACCAGCGCGGCGAACGACAGGATCAACGGGATCAGCGGCCTGACCAACGCGAACAACGTAACGCCCCGCGTGAACGATCTGAGCAGGGAGAACCGCGTTCTGAAGCACGTGATCCGCGTCCAGAACAGAACGAACCTCGTGAGGTGCGATCAGAACAGCCGGCGCGCGATCCGCATTCGGACGATCAGCCTTTGCAGAGTTAGTAATGCATTCACCGGAATCAGTTCGTCTTGATAAATGGCTCTGGGCGGTGCGACTTTATAAAACGCGCAGCATGGCGACCGAAGCCTGCAACGCAGGTAAAATCCATATCGGTGAGCAGGCTCTTAAACCTGCCCGGAATGTCCACGTCGGTGAAATAATTACCGTTGCCTGCGCAGATATCAAAAAAACCGTGAAGGTCCTGGCTCTGCTGGATAAACGTGTTGGAGCCAAGCTTGTTCCTCAATTTTCTGAAGACCTGACTCCTGCTTCTGAATACGAGAAACAACGCTTGAATAATTTACCCGGTCCCGGTTTCCGTCCCCCCGGCGCAGGACGGCCCACCAAAAAAGAGCGGCGCACCCTCAACGAGTTTTTAAAATAAGTGGCGAAGCCTAAATTCATAGAGCTCGGTTTCGGTAAACGAGCTGAGCAACTTCCGATTGTATACGAAGATCGTTCGGTCATTGCCATCGACAAACCGGCTGGCTGGATGCTGGTCCCGTTTTCATGGCAGAAGACGAGCCGTAATCTCCAGGCCGCCATTACTTCCAGCATCGCTGCCGGAGATTACTGGGCGCGATCGCGGAACCTGAAGTTTCTTAAAGCCGTTCACCGCCTCGATGCAGACACGAGCGGCATTCTGCTCTTCGCCAAAAGCATGGGTGCTGTTGACAGCTACGGCGACCTGTTCGAGTCCAGGAAAATGGAAAAAGTTTACCTCGCGGTTAGTCGTGGCGTTCCCAAGGAAAAGGAATGGACGTGCGAACTGAAGCTCTCCCAGGATCCAGATGCGATCGGGCGAGTCAAAGTCGATGACGGCAGCGGCAAAGAATGTCAGACCTCTTTTAAACTGCTCGAAACGCGCGAAAGTAGTTCGGGCCCGTTATCTTTGATCGAGGCCCATCCGTACACCGGACGGACTCATCAGATTCGCGTGCATCTGGCCGAAGCCCAGTTGCCTATCGTCGGTGATCCTCTTTACGGATATAAAGCAGTGCTCAATACGCGTGGATCCGATCCTGACTTTCCATTGGGCCTGCGAGCGGTTGCCCTTTCGTACGTTGATCCGTTCATTAACAAGCGAGTGGACATCCGGGCACCGAAAGCCGCCTTCCTCAAGGCCTTTGGTTTCTAAGTCGTAGGATTCTCCCTGAAGCAGCTCGCGGGGTGGCGTTCCATTGCAACGCGAACGTTCCGTCTACATTTTGATAGATGGTCCCCGCTTTCATGTTCGCGACCGGCGTGGAGAATAGCAGCCCAACCATCCAGCAGGGGCGAGTGCGCGTGGATGAAATGGAAAAGACGGGGCACTACGAAAAGTGGCGGACCGATCTCGACTGCGTGCAGGACCTCGGGATCTGTTTTCTTCGTTACGGCGTCCCGGTGCATCGTGTTTACCTGGGGCCGTGCAAATTCGACTGGGAATTCTCGGACTTGGTCTTCAACGAAATTCGTCGACGTGGGTTATATCCGATTGTGGATTTGTGCCACTTCGGCGTCCCTGATTGGATTGGTAACTTTCAGAACCCGCATTTTCCGGAGCTGTTCGCAGATTACGCTGAGGCGTTTGCGCGCCGTTACCCCTGGGTTCAACTCTACACGCCGGTCAACGAAATGTTTGTCTGTGCGGTGTTCTCTGCGTCGTTCGGTTGGTGGAACGAGCAGATGAAAAGTGACTGTGGTTTCGTGACCGCTTTGAAACACATCGTCAAAGCCAACGTTTTGGCCATGGCGAGGATTTTGAAACTACGGACGGATGCGATCTTCGTGCAGAGCGAGTCCTCGGAATATTTCCACGCCGAAAGTCCGCGCGCGATCAAAGCCGCTGAGACGATGAACGCCAAACGGTTTCTCTCGCTCGATCTGAATTATGGGCGGCGCGTCGATTCAACGATGTATGAATTTCTGATGGATAACGGAATGACGCGCGATGAGTACCATTTCTTTCTCCATACCAACCTGAAGCATCATTGCATCATGGGGAACGATTACTACATCACGAACGAACATCGGGTGTCGGTAAAGGGCGAGCTGCTGCCGAGCGGGGAAGTGTTCGGTTATGACGAAATCACCCGGCAATACTACGACCGCTATTTGTTACCGGTCATGCACACAGAGACGAATTTGAACGAAGGGCCAAGAGGCGACGAAGCTGTCTACTGGTTGTGGAAAGAATGGGCCAACGTGCTCCGTTTGCGGAACATCGGAATCCCGATTGTTGGCTTCACCTGGTATTCAATCACTGACCAGATGGACTGGGACACTGCGCTTCGGGAAAATAATCAGAACGTCAATCCATTGGGACTATTCGATCTAAATCGGAACATTCGTGCCGTCGGGAAGGCATATAAACAGTTGATCTACGATTGGAAACATGTTCTGCCAACCCAAAGCATTTGCTTGCGCGTTCCACTTCAGGAAATGGGTTGTTCGGAGGCGAAAATAGACTTGTTGCGCGCGACTTCAACGGCACCTGCCCTGAAAGGAGGTTAGATGCGATTCGATAATAAAGTAGCGATTGTCAGCGGTGGCTCGAGCGGCATTGGACTCGCGACGGCCAAGCGCCTTGGATCTGAAGGCGCACGCGTGGTGCTCATCGGTCGAAACAAGGAAAAGGTGCTTGCCGCAGCTGAGGAAACCAAACGCGCTGGAGCGCCTGATGCATTTGGACTCGTTTGCAATGTTGCGGAAGAACCCGAGGTGGAAGCAGCGGTTCGCGCGACGATCGATCGGTTTGGAAGATTCGATGTGATGGTGAACAACGCTGGCCTCATGATCTTCAAACCGCTCGAAGAACAGACCGCCGAGGACTGGAGGAGCGTGCTCAACGTCGATCTTCTGGGTGCCTTCTATTTTATTCGCCAGGCATTTTTTCACATGAGTCAGGGTGGAAGCATCGTCAATGTTTCCAGCATTCATGCGATTGAAACGACGCCGCTCGTCTCCGCCTACGCCGCCGCGAAGGCTGCTTTGATCTCTCTGACGCGTTCTGCTTCCATGGAAGGAACGTCCCGTGGCATCCGGGTGAACGCCATTCTTCCCGGAGCGGTAAACACCCCGATGCTTTGGAACAATCCAAATGTAAAATCGGGCCTTGAACAAATCGATCGCGGAATGCTGGGCACGCCGGAAGATGTTGCCTCGGTGATTGCGTTCTTAGCTTCAGACGAGGCCGCCTTCGTGCGCGGTTCATCTGTGATCGTCGATGGTGGACGCCTTGGAAAACTGTAGCGGTGTTCTCTATTTCGGCTGATTCGTTTTACTACCGTCGTAACCGGGGCCAGCGCCGCCGGCTCCCGTCGCACTGCCACCGCCGAGAGTCTCAGCGCTGCGCGGATTCCCGCTGCTGCCGCTAGTGACCTCGCCAGGACCTTGTTTGGTGTCGAGGCGAATATTGGGATCCGTGCCCAGTTCAGGCTGGTTCGTGTTGATGACACGATCGCTCAAATCTTTCTGGACCTGGTCGTGAAACGTTTCCTGTTTGCAACCGCTGACCAGTGACCACACCAGCAAAACTAAAAGCAACGATTTCATACACTTTCATTGCCACGAGACGCGCCGTTTTCAATTGGGAAAATAGATGATTGCCAGGGGCGAGGCTTGGCCGTGAACTATGATTCGTACCGTTGAATCGGCGATTCTCCGCATTGCGGAGTGGCCGATGAACAATATGTTAAACCCGAGGAGGCATTATGATTGATCATGAACCAGACGAACGGGCGAAGAGTCATTTCCGTTGGAAAGCAGCACTCTGGGCCGGACTTGGGGTCGGGGCGATTTTCATCTTCTTGTCGCGAGGCATCCCATGGAGTTCGATGGGTTTTGGCACGTCAGCCATGGGAAGGGAGTTGCCGATCAACTCAACGCCGACCTATTTCATCGTGAACAGTTTTGTTCACATGCTGCTCTCCGTGATTTATGCATTCGTCATTGGACGTGTCGTTTTTCGATTCGATATCGCGACTGCCGTCGTGACGGGGGCCATCCTTGGTGTGGTTCTTTACGGTCTTAATTTCATGGTGTTTCATTATGGATTCGGCCTTGGGGATGCGAACGAATTTCCCGTGGCAGCGAACCATTTCTTTTTCGGAATGATGAGCGCTGCCGCGTATAAAGCGTTCTCAGTGCCGCGAGTTCAGGAACAACCTCCGGCGAATCCTTGATTTGATTCTGACCGAACATCATCAACAGGCGGGGCAAGAATCTATTGCTCTTCGCTGCGGAATCTCATTAACTGTTAGAAGGGTTATCCGTCTGATTGATGAAACTCTTTCTGGCATTTCTTATCTGCAGCGTATTCGGCCTGCTTTTTCCAAAAGCAAGTGTGGCGCACGGTGATGTGCATCAGCAGATTCTTGTCCTGACGGAAAAAATGCAGGCGAGTACGAACCGCGCTGAACTGCTTCTTCGCCGCGCAGAGTTATATCGTATGGACGAAGATTATCTTTCCGCACTCGCCGATTGCTCCGCGGTCGCAAGAATGGATCCCACTAATTCATTGGTCCATTTCGTCCGTGGGAGGATTCTCTTTGATAAAAAGAAATTTTCTGCAGCCAAAGCTGAGTTAGATCGCTTTTTGGAAACGTATCCGCAGCACTCTGAAGCATTGCTCATACGCGCTCGCTCCTGGAGAAGTCTGGGGGAGACTACTGAAGCCGACAAAGATTATACAATGGCCATCAATGCGGCCGCTGCCCCGGAACCGGATTGGTATTACGAATACGCGCAGATGTTACAGGCAGGAGGGCAGGGGACGGCAGCGCTCGCTGTCGTGGATAACGGATGTAAACGAACTGGTGCGGTGTCTCTGGAATTGTTCGCGGTTGATCTCGCCGTTGAATTGAAGGATTTCGATAACGCTTTGCACCGGTTGGATAAATTTTGCTCTCAATCTCAGCGCAAAGAAAAATGGTTCGTTCGACGGGGAGAGGTTCTGGAGAAGGCGGGCCGTCCTGCGGAAGCGTGCGAGAGTTATAAGCAAGCCGAACAGGCCTGGGTGGCGTTGCCTCGCCAGTTTCAATCCTCGGTATCGGCCCAACAACTGCACACTGAAATCGCCGCGTCGCTGCAACGTTTGAAATAATTCGAATGAACAAACATCAAATGCATTTGTTGTCGCTATGGCAAAGCAGGGTCCTTGCTGGTTTTCTCCTGCTGATTTTGCAAAGCACTCTGCCCGCACAAACAACTGTGATTTTTGGAATCACGAATACATGGCGGTATCAGCAGACCAGCAACCTGAATTCCCCGAGTTGGCAAGCGCCGGTCTTTAATGATTCCAGTTGGCCCAGCGGTCCTGGCCTGTTGTATTCAGAAACCAACGCTGCGATCTCACCTCGCAATACCCCGCTTACCCTCGGTCGCACCACCTATTATTTTCGGACACATTTCACTCTGACCAACGGAGTGGTCAATGCGGTCCTCACCTTTTCAAATCGCATTGATGATGGCGCGGTCTTTTACATAAACGGAAATGAGGTGCAACGAGTGCGCATGCCGTTGGCCCCAACAAACATTCTTTACGACACATTGGCAACGACCACGCCCTCTGGCGGGGATGCGACGGCTTGGGAAGTTTTCGGAATTTCCGCGACGAACGCCATCATCGGCGACAACGTCCTCGCCGCCGAAGTGCATCAAACCAGTAGCAACAGCACCGATATCGTCTTTGGCTCCGCGTTGAGTTTCGCTCCTTTGTCCGTCACTCGAGGCCCATACCTGCAATGCGGTTTATCGACAAACGTCATCGTGCGATGGCGAACAGATCTCGCGACGGAATCTGTCGTCCGCTTTGGAACGAATTTGGCCGACCTTTCCAATACGGTCTCCGATCCCAGCACCACAACGGAACATGAGCTCACGTTGAACGGATTGAGTGCTGACACGATATATTTTTATTCCATCGGTACGGCTTCTGGCGCGCTTGCCGGCGGGGACACAAATACATTTTTCCTCACTGCTCCCGTGCCGGGCACTGTTAAGCCAACGCGGCTCTGGGTCGTGGGTGATGCGGGCACTGGAGACACCAACCAGATGAATGTCCGCGATGCTTATTACAATTTCACAGGAACGCGGCATACCGATCTTTGGCTCATGCTGGGAGATAACGCCTACGACACGGGAACGGATACGGAATTCCAAGAGGCAGTGTTCGAGATGTATTCCAAAATGTTGAGCAAGTCCGTTCTTTGGCCGACGCTCGGAAACCACGAAACTGCGCAAGCAACCAATTTCGTGAACACCTATCCGTATTTTAATATCTTCACCTTGCCGACGAACGGTGTCGCGGGTGGGATTGCCTCTGGAACGGAGCACTACTATTCCTTTGATTACGCGAACATCCATTTTGTCTGTCTGGATTCGATGACCGCAAGTCGCGCCACGAATGCGGCGATGGCCACTTGGCTGCGCACCGATTTGGATTCGACCACGAACAGGTGGCTCATCGCCTTTTGGCATCACCCGCCGTACACCAAAGGCTCGCACAACTCCGACACCGAGACAGAGCTCAAAGAAATGCGCCAAAATTATCTGCCCATTCTCGAAGCCGCTGGAGTTGATTTGATTCTGAGCGGACACAGTCATTCTTATGAAAGGTCTGTTCTGTTGGATGGTCACTATGACGTGTCGACGACGTTAACGAATCGCATGGTGTTGAATGCTACGAGTGGCGCGGAGACGAATGCCACCGGGCCTTATACGAAATGGACTGGCGAACAATCCAATCAGGGAGCAGTTTACGTTGTCGCGGGAAGTTCCGGAAAAATCAGTGGCGGAGCCCTAAACCATCCGGCGATGTTCATCTCCTTAAATCAACTGGGCTCAATGGTGATCGATGTGGATGGCGACAAACTCACCGCAAAATTCCTGCGCGACAACGGTAATACCAATGATCAGTTCACGATTGTGAAACGTGATGTGCAAATTCTTTCGCCGCAGTTTGTGACGAATGGGTTTCGTTTGAGTGTGACAAACATTGCAGCGGGAAAAACGAATCTTCTTCAGGCAAGCACCACACTTTCCAACTGGGTTTCGATTAGCACCAATGTGGTTGGATCGAATTCCTTCACAACGTTTGATGCAACGACCAATGCGGATGCGCGGTTTTATCGCGTGTTGAGATTTCCGTAACCAAGGAAGGTCGGACCTCACCCTAACCCTCTCCTTCCCAGGAGAGGGGACAGTCGTCGGACCCCTGCTGATTACTCATGCCGTTCCGGCAAATCCAGCGTTCGATTTGCCAAACAGACGGGATGCAATTCTCCCTCTCCTGGGAAGGAGAGGGCAGTGGTGAGGTGGAACCGTTGAATTACCCCGTCAAAGTCAAAACGACGGCTGGCTGAATTACAGCTTCACCCGCGCTGCCACCTGCGCAACATCCTTATCACCACGTCCGGAAAGATTCACAATCACGATCTGGTCCTTCGACATTTTTGGAGCGCGTTCGATGCACGCTGCAACGGCGTGTGAACTTTCCAACGCTGGAATGATTCCTTCGAGGCGCGCGAGTTTGTTGAATGCAGCCAAGGCCTGATCGTCGGTCGCGTAGGAATAATCGACGCGTTTTTCGTCGCGGAGGAAAGCGTGCTCCGGTCCAACGGCCGCGTAATCGAGTCCGGCCGAAACACTGTGCGTCATTTGGATCTGGCCGTTCTCATCCTGCAAAATGTAACTGCGGGTCCCTTGCAACACACCGAGTGAACCGCCTTGAAAACGAGCTGCATGTTTCTCTGGGAAAATTCCTTCGCCGCCCGCTTCCACGCCAAGCATCTTCACGGATGTATCATCGAGGAACGGATAAAAAAGTCCGATCGCATTGGAGCCGCCGCCAACACACGCAATCAGCAGGTCAGGCAGGCGCTCTTCCTTTTCGAGAATCTGACGACGCGCTTCGTCGCCGATCACGCGTTGAAAATTACGCACCATCACTGGATACGGATGAGCGCCGTAAGCCGTGCCGAGAATATAATGTGTCGAGCGGACATTCGTGACCCAATCGCGCATCGCTTCGTTCACGGCTTCTTTCAACGTCTTTTGGCCCGCATGCACGGGAACCACTTCGGCGCCGAGCATCTTCATGCGGAAAACATTTAGCGCCTGCCGTTCACAATCCACTGCACCCATGTAAATCACGCATTTAAATCCGAACATCGCGCTGACGGTGGCCGTCGCGACGCCGTGTTGACCTGCTCCCGTTTCCGCGATGATGCGCGTCTTGCCCATGCGTCGCGCGAGAAGAATTTGTCCGATGGCGTTATTAATTTTGTGCGCGCCGGTGTGAAGAAGATCTTCACGCTTTAAATAAATCTTCGGTCCACCGAGTTCGCGCGTGAGGCGTTCGGCAAAATAGAGCGGGGTAGGGCGGCCACAAAATTCGCGCAAATAATATTGCAGCTCCTTTTGAAACACCGGGTCTTTTTGGGCGCGAAAATATTCCTCTTCGAGTTCCTTGAGCGGGTGCATCAATGTCTCTGGCGCGTAACGTCCGCCGTAAGGACCAAAGTGACCTTGTGCATCAGGAATATTCGGGCTTACAACCGTGCTCATGCCGGAAAGTTTCAACGTAAAGCCGCTAAGACGCAAAGAATTTTTGCAGCCGCGAAGCTATCCGCAAAGGGAAGTGTGCCATTTTGTCACACTTAACAGAGCCGTGCTCGAACCGACGGCGATATGAATCCACTTTCTTCAAAATCGCCGATGTCTGTATAAAAATAGCCATATTCCAGAGGCGAAAGAGCTGAGCGACGCACTTTCACGTTAAACCTGCCAACTTTGCTCAAAATTGGTCATTTGGGACGGCGTCCCAAACTCGCAAAAAGTTTTTTCTGCATTTGGGACGCTCCCGAAAACGCGGAAAAAGTTTTTTCCTCGTTTCCGACGCTCCGCCAAACGTCCAAAAAGTTTTTTCCGAGTTTGGGACGACGCGCTGAATGCAGGAAAAACTTTTTCCGCCTTCGGGACGCCGTCCCGAACCGAGAAAAAAGTTTTTCTCGATTTCCGACGGCGTTCCAAGTCAGGAAAAAACTTTTTCCCGGTTTCCGGCGGCGGCTAAAATGACCAAAATTGACATTTTTCTTCATGCCGGTGGTAAAAAAGCCGATCAAGGGAGACACATTGAACTGCGGCCCCGAGGAAATGTGAGACAATTTGGCACACCTCGTATGGACCCATTCGATGGATTTCTCCCGTTCGGTTTGGAGAAAAGTTTTAATCGAGGCTGTTTAAGTCGGAATGAAATGTCGCGACGCAACTTTGGTGTTTCTGCAAACATGCGATTCGAGTGAATGAATCGCGCGCGTTTCGATTTTATAAAATCAACATCGCGTCACCGTAACTAAAAAAGCGGTAACGTTCGCGAATCGCTTCCTGGTACGCGGACGAAATTATTTCACGTCCGCGCGTTTCTCCGGGCGACGCAAACGCGCTGATCAACATCAATAACGTGGAGCAGGGGAGATGAAAATTGGTGACGAGTGCATCCACAATTTTAAATTGACGGGGCGGGTAAATAAAAATGTGCGTTGTGCCATTCCCTGCAACAATGAGGCCATTGTTTTTTTCTGCGGCGCTTTCCAGAGTACGCACAGATGTCGTTCCGACCGCGAAAACACGGCGTTGTTCTGCTTTTGCGAGATTTATAATCTCAGCTGTTTCGCTGCTGATAGAAAAACGCTCCTCGTGCATGATGTGTTCAGAAATATTTTCTGCTTTCACCGGCAAGAAGGTGCCGAGACCCACGTGCAAGGTGACGTAACAAATTTTCACGCCACGTTTTTTTATTTCTGCGAGAATGTTTTCGGTGAAGTGTAATCCCGCGGTCGGTGCTGCGACTGAGCCGGCCGTTTGTGCGTACACAGTTTGGTACCGTTCGAGATCTTCCGCACGTGGTTTGTCACGCTCGATGTACGGCGGCAAAGGAATTTCTCCAATCGCATCGAGTTCGTTCAAAATATTTTCCGTCCCGGAAAATTTCAGACGACGATGACCTTCCGAATTGAGCTCCAGCACTTCGCAAAAAATATTGGTGGGAACTCTTTCGTGATTGAGGAGACGAATCTTTGTTCCCGGCGTTCCACGTTTTCCGGGACGCAACATCGCCCACCAATCGTTAACGGAACCCTCTTCCAGGAGCAAAAGCTCGAAGTTTCCACCGGTGTTGACGTTAACGCCGCGCAATCTGGCCGGAATAACGCGCGAATTGTTTAAAACCAACACGTCACCGGGGCGAAAAAAGGTCAATAAATCCGGAAAATGGAGATGCGAGATCGCATTGTTCTGCCGATTGAGGTGCAAAAGCCGGGATTGATCGCGATTCGGGGCCGGTTTTTGAGCGATCAGCTCCGGGGGCAGGGAAAAGTCAAAATCAGCGGTTCGCATCTGGCTCAAAATTGTAATTTTGCGGCGTAAAGTCAAAGGCGTTCTTTCCCAAGGGCTTTTGAGCCTCCAAAACGACTTATCCACCCGCCAGACCGAATTGTGAATAACTTTTTGATAACTCTAAAGTGGTTTGGTATTGACGTGAAGGGACGCTTTATGTTTTAAAGTGGGGCGTTGTGGGTGACTGTGGTGAATATGCCCTGTGAACAACTTTTAAAATGTCCGAAACTGGAGCCAATTTGCCGATCTTTTATCATGCGCTGTATCGCCACGGTGTGGACGAGAAGCGTCGTGTGCAGATCCCCACAAAATGGCGCCCTGAATCGGAAGTGACGTTCACCCTGGTTCTTTGGAAAAAAGGACAGCCGAATCCGTGCATTTTGGCGTTGCCGCCGAATCTGATGGGGGCGATGGCTGACAAGCTGTCGAAAATGCCGTTTAACGACAAAAGCGCAGAAGCGCTCCGAAGGTTGCTCGGATCGAACTCCGATACCGTGACCACTGACAAGTCGGGACGCATTTGTTTGCCCGAGTGGATGTCGAAGGAAGCTGGCATCGAAAAAGACGCCGTATTGGTTGGCATGGTTGACCGTTTCCAGATTTGGAATCCAGAACGGCATCAGTCGACAAGCGAGCTGGACAACGCGTTGCACGAAGACGCCTACAATTTAATTTGAGTATGAGCCTGGCGCGACTCCTGACAACGAGCGGAAGTGTGGGACGAAGGACCGATGATTCGCATCGTTTCAAGATGACAAATCCGCTGCCGAAGTTTGCGCCCGTGAAGCGCCCGATTGCCTTGACGCCGACAAGAACAGAGAACGCAGATCAGCACGTTATGAAAACATCATCGTTATTTGCTCCGCAAAATGATTCACCGTTCAGCAGCGGAAGCGGGCAGGTGTGTGGCAGCGAAGAGCAGATCGGTGTGTTGAGCGTGGGGGTTTTTCAAAAGGAAGAAAATGCTGCGACCGTCACGCAGGCAGCAGGTAAGTCTATGAAATCTGAAACGTGGTTTTCCAAATTGCTAAATATTTTCCGTCGCAAGCGCGTAACTCCGGTTCCTGCACCGATTCAAACTGAATGGTCCCTGGATAAAGTGAAAGTGGTGCGGAACGACTTGTCGGATGTGGACCTTGATATTGTTTTCGCGAGTGTGGACGCGACGGCTCCAACCAAGCAGGCACCAGCCAAAAAAGAGAAATTGGTGAGTAGCGCCTGGCGTCGGGTGAGTCCGAATCCCCAGAAGCAAGAGCAGATGGTTCTGAAATAGTTGCAATGAATCAGCGTGTCAAATTTCGCGCACAAACCGGTGATGCTGGTGGAGGTGGTGGAGGCTCTGCAACCGAAGCCCCACGGCCGCTACGTCGACGGCACGGTCGGTGGCGCTGGACACGCAGCAGCCATTTTGGCGGCGAGTTCGCCGACTGGATGGGTGTATGGATGCGATCGCGATGGCGTCGCGGTTGAAGCGGCGCAGAAACGCCTGGCTGAATTCGAGGGACGATTTGAAATCAGGCGTGGAAATTTTTCAGAACTGAGCGAGTGGATTGAGGCCGGGAGTTGTGACGGGGTGCTGTTGGATCTGGGTGTGAGTTCGCCGCAACTGGACGTGGCGGAACGCGGTTTTAGTTTCCAGAACAGCGGTCCTCTCGACATGCGGATGGATCAGCGTCAAACGCTCACGGCGGCGAAGCTGGTGAACGAAGCAGCGCCGGAAGAGTTAGCGAGAATTTTTTGGGAGTTCGGTGACGAACGGGAATCGCGGAAGTTTGCGCGTGCAATAGAGCACGATAGAAAGGTGCGGCGGTTTGAAACGACGCAACAATTGGCGGAGCTGATTGAGCGAATTTCTCCGCGGTACGGAAGCAAAGCGCATCCGGCAACCAAAGTGTTTCAATCATTGCGAATCGCAGTGAACAATGAGATCGGCTCGCTGGAAGGGGGGCTGGAGGGAACGCTGAAGATTTTGAAACCG
Source organism: Verrucomicrobiales bacterium (assembly GCA_028293445.1). Taxonomy (GTDB): domain Bacteria; phylum Verrucomicrobiota; class Verrucomicrobiia; order Limisphaerales; family JACDHS01; genus CBHWET01. Next base: position 18,098 of record JAQGOU010000389.1, read on the forward strand.
GGCGGACGCCTGGCAGTGATTACGTTTCATTCACTGGAAGATCGGGTTGTAAAAGAGTGGGCGAGACGGTTGGCGCGTGATTACGAATTTGATGGTGAGGTTGATATCCCAGAATTACGCAGGCCAGTCACGCCGGCATTGAAGTTTGTGAATCGTAAGGCGATGAAGCCGAGCGATGCCGAGCAGAAACAGAATCCGCGTAGTCGCAGTGCGCAGTTGCGCGTTTTTGAAAAGATTTAATATGGCCAAGAATCGCAGAGCAGAATCCGCAGCCGTCCGTTTCGGGCCGGCGATCAAAGCGTTTCTGCTGTGCTTTTTAATCGGTGGCTCAGCGATCGGATATGTCTGGGAGAAGAACCAGATTAATTATTGGGGCGAACAGATCAAGAAATCTGAAAACAAGCTCTCTGAGCTGCGGACACAGAACAAGATCCGCGCCGACCAGCTGTCGGCCTTGACCTCGCCCGTCGCGCTTGATGCGCGCGTGAAGCGAATGAATTTGGGTTTGGTGCAGCCGTCGCTGTCCCAGGTGTTACGTGTGGTTGAAGTGTTTGAAACCGCGAATGCAGTCCGCGACACACGTTACGCCGAGCAGCCTGCGATGCAGTCCATTCCTTAACTTTACCGCCGCTCGCGAACGTTCGGAGGAGGAACCGAACGCCGCGGGCGGTTGGTAAAAACTTTTTACCCCGCAGATATGCGGAAGACGCCAATGAGGTTCGTCAGGAAGATGCGCAGAAAAGACGAGACAAGTTCTCTCTGCCCGCGACAGGTCCGACTCCAACCAACAGCAGTCTCCGCGATGAAAGCGCAGATAGAAAATGTTTAGCATTCCAAAAAACAAGCGACTGTTCGTGCTTGCCATTCTGTTGACTGGCGCATTGGCATCGTTGAGCTACAAGCTCGTGGATCTGCAGTTGTTGCATCACGCAAAATTGGAGGCTACGGCCGAAGGCAACACGCACCGCTCTATCGTTCGCTCTCCGTTGCGCGGAAAAATTCTCGATTCTCGTGGGAATCCTCTTGCCCTGAGCGTTCCGGCAAAAGTCGTTTGCGCCGATCCCACCCTCTTCGGAAACTATCAGCGAGATATTGCGCGTCTCCTCGCTCCCATTTTACAAACCAACGAAAACTATCTTGCTGAACGTTTTCAACCAACGACCCATGAGGTTAAAGGTAAAATTATTACCAATAGCTATGTCGTATTAAAACGAAAGGTTTCGTTGGAAACCTGGGAACAGATTCATCATGCGATGACGAATCTGACCTTTGCTGCTGAAGCAGGAAAGCTTCGTGAGAGTGAGAAAACATTTTTCGACAACCTGCGTCGCAAGGCCATTTTTCCGACCGACGATGAGGTGCGGCTTTACCCGAATCAAAATCTGGCCGCACATGTCATTGGCTATGTCGGGGGCGATCAACAAACCGGTCAAAATGGAATTGAGGCCTCCTTTAATTCGCAACTGACCGGTATTGCCGGTTGGCGTCGGACAGAAACGGATGTAAGGCGTCGCGAGATGGTGGCTTATCGAGATCAGGACGTCGAACCGCGCGACGGCATGAATGTCATTCTGACCATTGATGCGGGTCTGCAAAACATTGTTGAAACAGAACTCGTAGATGCCCTGCAAAAGCATTCGCCTATTAGCATCTCATGCACAATCGTGCGGCCTAAAACCGGGGAAATTCTCGCAATGGCCTCCTTGCCTAATTTTAATCCGAATCGGCCTGGTGCGTCGCCGATGGAGGCCTTAAAGAACCATGTCATTAGTGATGTGTTTGAACCGGGATCTACATTCAAGATCGTAGTGGTTTCCGGTGCTTTAAATGAAGGCACTGTCAAGCTGAGTGACCAATTCAATTGCGAAAACGGTTCTTTCTTCTATGGAGGAAAGACGCTGCACGACCACGAACATTATGGGGTTTTGTCAGTGGAAAGAATCATCACGAAATCCTCTAACATCGGTGCCGCGAAGATTGCCATTGAGCGGCTCCACGAACAAAAGCTTTATGATTATATTCGCGCGTTCGGATTTGACCAAAAGACAGGACTGTCATTGCCGGGTGAAGTCAGGGGGATTTTCGCTCCGCTGAAAAAATGGAGCGGAGTGTCGATCGCTCAGATTCCTATGGGCCAGGGCATTGCTGTTACGCCCTTGCAAACATTGATGGCGATGAGTGCTATCGGGAACCACGGGAAATTGATGCGGCCAATGATCGTCAGCCGGTTGGAAGATAGTGAAGGCAAAATCGTGGTCGAAAATGAACCTCAGGAAACTCGCCAGGTTATTAGCGAAGCTGCAGCAAAAGAGATGGTGCAGGCGCTAAAGACGGTCGTATCGGATGACGGCACCGCGCCGAAAGCGCGCCTTGAAAATTATACCGTCGCAGGGAAAACCGGCACCGCACAAAAGGCTGAGAAAGGTTCAGACGGAGTTGTCCGCTACGCGCCGGGAAAATACTTTTCTTCCTTCATCGGATTCTTCCCGGCCGACAATCCGGAAGTATGCATCTCGGTTGTCATGGATGAACCGAAAAATGGCCATTACGGTGGACTGACAGCTGCACCTGTTTTTACAGCCATCGCCGAAAAAGCGGCACGTTATCTGAATCTAAAACCTGATTTGCAACCTGAGTTGTCGCTGGAAGATACCAAAGGCAATTCCAAGCCGAAGAAGCTGGCAAAGAACTGAAATGACAAATTCCAAACCACATTTGCTTGGATTGTTGGCGGGGCTTTTTCTTGCCGTCGGCTTGCTGTTGTCCGCGATGGTGGTGACCCGCGCGTGGCTAAAAATTTCTGAGTCTCAAACTATCAGTGTCACCGGGTCTGCCCGTAAAAATGTAAAATCAGATATGATCGTCTGGCGCGGAATGTTTTCGGTTGAGGGGAGCACGCTTTTAGATGCGCAACGGCAATTGAAAGCAGATCTCACGAAAGTGGAGACGTTTCTGCATGCCAAAGGAATCACCAACTACACCGTGGATCCAATTGCGATTCAGGAAATGAAAGCGCGCGGCAAACGTGAAGACGAGCCTTCGGATAAAACAGTTGGTTATCGTCTCAGCCATACGGTCCAGATTCGTTCCTCGCAGGTGGAACAGGTCGCGCAACTTGATCGTGAGACAACTGTATTGATTGAGCAGGGAGTCTTGTTCACCACTTTCCCGCCCGAATATATTTACACCAAGGCCGGTGAGGCAAAAATTGAGATGCTGGCCGAGGCGACGAAAGATGCCCGTGCACGCGCGGAACAAATCGCATCGCAAGGAGCACGACGGATTTCACAGCTCCGCGCCGCAAGAGTCGGGGTGTTTCAAGTCACCCCTTTGCATTCCAGCATGACCAGTTCGGAAGGTTTTAACGACACGTCATCGTTGGAAAAAACAATTACGGCGGTCGTAACAACAACGTTTTCATTGAAATAGCCGTGGAACCGCGCTCGTTAAAATTTGTCACAGAAGCCTGCGGAGGTGAACTGATCAATGGTTCACCCGATGCGGTGGTGCGTGGCTTTTCCACCGATTCAAGAGCCGTTCAGCGTGGGGAAGCGTTCCTGGCTCTGGTCGGCGAGAATTTTGATGCCCATACTTTTGTTGCCAGCGTCATTGAAAAGGGTGCTGCAGCAATCATTGCCCAGCCGGATCGTCTTCCTAAAGATGTTCCTGCCTGTCCTATTATTTCCGTTGCCAATACCCGCCGTGCCTTGGGCCAGTTAGCCTCCGCTTATCGGGGCGATTTTGATCTGCCGCTCATTGCGGTTGGCGGTTCGAACGGAAAAACCAGCACCAAAGAATTGATCTCATCGGTGTTGCGGCAGAAAACGCCGACGCTGGCGAGTGAAGCCAGTTTCAATAATGACATTGGTGTTCCGCTCACGCTCTTGAAGCTTAATGCCAGCCATCGCTCGGCCGTCATCGAGGTGGGCACAAATCATCCCGGTGAGCTTGCGCCGTTGTTGCAGATAATTCGCCCGCGCTTCGGAGTGATCACCAGCATTGGCCGCGAGCACCTGGAATTTTTTGGCGATATCAGTGGAGTCTTGAAAGAAGAAGGGACTGTAGCGGAGTTCCTGCCGGCGAACGGCACACTGTTTCTGAATGGTGATAGCGAATGGTCCAAACCAATTGTTAAACGCGCACGGGCCAAACCTGTCTGGATCGGTTTCAACCAAAAAAACGATTTCCGCGCCCGGAACATTCACATGGATGAAAGTGGTTCGTCCTTTCTGCTTGAATGCTCGCAAAAGAATCTTTCGGGTGAATACCGCCTTCGCCTTTTCGGAAAACATCAGGTTTTGAATGCGTTGTTTGCGATTGCTGTAGGTGCGGAGCTTGGATTGACGCGCATCGAGATTCAGCGTGGCCTGGCGGAATGTGCTCCAGCAAAGTGGCGGATGGAACATTGGTCCTTTCAAGAGTTTCATGTTCTGGACGACTGCTATAACGCCAATGCGGATTCAATGCTCGCGGCACTGGAGACGCTCAAGGAATTTCCATGCAAAGGCCGTCGTATCGCTTTTCTCGGAGACATGGGGGAACTGGGGATGCATAGCGTTGAAGCGCATCGAGAAGTGGGCAGTCGCGTTGCAGAAATGGGAATTAATCAATTGTTTGCGGTTGGAAAATTTGCGCAGGAAACTGCGGAGGCAGCGCGCAAGTCCGGCTTGAAAAACGTTGAAGCCTTTTCTGAAGTGACGGTCGCCGGAACAACGCTGAAGAAATTTCTTCGTCCAGGCGATGTGGTTCTTCTCAAAGCATCCCGCGCGATGCGCCTTGAACGCGTGTCCGAATTCCTGAAACAAACGACAGCACAGGATCTATGCAAAACGTAAAGGCCAAGAAAATCTCCGGACGACAACTTCCTGGCTTTCAGGCGGAACGCGAGTTGCGCAAGCAAGCGCTGGCCGAGGGTATTCCCGATTTCATGCTGCGCCTTCTTGCAGCCCGACAGATGTGTTTTGTGCCGACAAAAACGATGCCGCGGCATCGTCATGACTAAATGCTGTACTATTTAGCTCAATTTTTGATTGATGTATCGGCGCACACACGCTGGGAAAAACTCGCGTTGAAATTTTTCTGGGTGTTTCGCTACATCACCTTTCGCGCTGCTG
>JAQGOU010000401.1 GCA_028293445.1 Verrucomicrobiales bacterium
AGCGGTGGAATGGTACCGATAGTCGGCACCATATTTATCGGTTGAGCTGCTGGCTGTGCTCCAGGTTCCGGCGACGCTGAAGCCGGCGGAAGCATTGTCTACGATAACACTCAGCGACATCGAAGCCGGAGGAATCATTGAATTTCCGGGTGTCGTTCCTTCAACCCAGGTGGCAAGTTGGAAGCCGGAGTATCCAGGGCCAGTTTGATCCAGCCAGCCGCCTTGCACGCCGTATTTGAGCGTTACTTTTCCGAGAGTCGTGATCAGGCAGATCCGGTCGCCATCGAGTTGAAATCTTCCGACGCCCCCGAGTTGCGTGTACCACGAACCATAGAGGCCATCTTTGCAAATCAACGTTCCGTCTGACGCCAAGGCGCCAATGCGGTCACCACGAATTTCGAATTGCACAAAACCCGCTCCGGTCTCGGTCAACCACGAGCCCTGTAGGCCGTCTTTCACATAGAGCACGCCGCCGGCGAGAGCCGCGATGCGATTGCCATCGAGTCGGAAATCAGACACCCCGCCCATTTGATTATACCAGGTTCCATTTTCCGTATCCTTGCACGAGAGCAAGCCATCGGAATAGATAACGCCCAGGCGTTCGCCCTTAATCTGGAATTTGATGGCCCCAGAAGGCGTTTGCGTGGTCCATGATCCGAATAATCCCCACTTGGTCAAGATGGCTCCGTTTTGCAAGACGCCGATTCGATCCCCATCGAGATAGAAGGCGGAAACGCCGCCGAGCATGGTATACCACGTGCCATAGAAACCGTCTTTGCACTGCAGCGTCCCATCGGAATACAAGGCAGCAATGCGATTGCCGCACAGCTGAAATTTTACGACGCCCGGACCCGTCATCGCAGCCCACGCGCCGTAAAGTCCGCCGTCTTTGACCTGGAGCACTCCACCTTGCAACGCGCCGATGCGCCCGCCTTCAATCTGGAATGCGGAGACGCCGCCGATCTGATTGAGCCAGGAACCATAGGCACCATCTTTGGCGATCAACGTTCCGTCTGATCCCAATACGCCTAAATACTCATGAACGACTCCACCGGGAGCTCCGCCTCCATTGACCAAGGACATGTAATGATTCCAATCCCAATACGGTCCCGGATCGTTGTGCGTGTTGCACGTTGCGTCGATGCCAAGATTTGCATTGGCGTAGGTAACCCACGCGGAGTTTTTCTTTTCGTCGTGACCGACGATGTGATTGCGGTCCTTGGCATATCCAAATTTGGTGGCAACGTGGGCGCTGATCCCCGCTGAAGCCTGATACTGCGCTTCGGTGTACCACGCCGGATTGCTGACGAAGCCTTCGTGCTCGGTCCCGGTGGAATGCTGGTTCCAACAAAGCGCATGCCAGCCATAGTAGTTTTCCGAAACCATCTGGGTTATATCGCCCGACGCATAGTCGCTGGAAGTATCCTGTTTGCCATTGGTCGCGTAATGCACGCTGGCCCCCGTAAACCCACAACTCGTGAAGTAGGAAACGACCGAAGCATAATAGCCTTCCATGTCATGAACAACGTGGAACTTGTGACCGGAGCCAGAGGTATACCAGTTTGCGTTGCAGGTCGGTCGCCAAACGGCGGGACCATAATCAGTGCTGGCGGTGACCGTCGAAACGGAAGCCACTGCACCGAATATCAGTGCGGAACTTTTAGTGAGGGTTTTCATTTTTGTTTTCATTTTCTGTTTTTGATCTGGAGGTTCAGGGTTTGCAGTGTTTGAGCAAAAATTGGTTCGCGGCGCTGTTTCTTCCGGCGAAGTTTGAGGTCAATGACTGCCTCATGCTTTTTCTCCAGGGCAGCGAGGTTGGGACAGCCGATCTTCTCGCAGTATTTTTGAAAACTGCGACTGCTGCGCAAATCATGTTCGAGTCGTTTCAAACAAAGCCATTCCCAGAGTCGTTGAATCCAACCGTTGATTCGTTTCATCGGCTGAGACGGGGAAGAATTGATGGTGTTTGCGTAAACTCTTTCCATGGGCGATGGCAAAGAGTTTAGAAAAGTAAGTGAAGCAGGAGTATCCCCCTTATGGGGGTACAGGTCAGGAAACGAGCAGATTTATACGGGATAAATACCCCCAAATGAGGGTGCTCGCCTATTGGCCGAGAAATTTCACCACCGCTTCGGTGCGGGAACGGACGTGAAGCTTTTCGTAAATATTTTTGATGTAACTTCGCACCGTCAGGACACTTAACGACAAGCTCTCCGCGATTTCCTTGTTCTGCCGGCCTTGCGCCAGGAGTGTTAGAATCTCTGTTTCTCGCTTGCTGAGTTCGTCCGTTTCGTTAGGCGCTTTTCTGCGCTGAAAATACTGCACAACCTTCAGCGCGATCATATGACTCATCGGCGCACCACCACGTTGAATATCGGTGATCGCTTCGAGAATTTCTGCTGGCGGAGTTTGTTTGATCAAGTAACCGCTCGCACCTGCCTGCAACGATTGGAAAATCTTTTCGCTGTCCACGTAGACGGTCAGCATGATCACGTGCAGCTCCGGCTTTAGTTCCTTCAGCCTGGTCACGCAATCGATGCCGGACATGCGCGGCAGATTGATGTCCATGAGAACGACGTCCGGCCAGTCGCAAGGAATAAATTTCAGCGCCATCTCCGCATTCGGATAGGCACCGGTACAGCGGAACCCGGCGGTTCCCTTGATCCACGCGTGCATGCCATCGCGAATTCCGCTGTCGTCTTCCACAATGGCAACTTTGATGGTCATGATTCCGCTAAGGGCGTGTGGCCCATCTAATATCCGACATTGTTTCCACAATCCAGACTTTCAGAATCTCTTTTCAAAAATGATCGATGTTCCACTGCCCGGAGCGCTTTTAATCTCCAGGCTACCATTCATTTTCTCCGCGCGACGTCGCAGGTTCTTCAAACCATTTCCATTCGAGGCGGCGCCCGCATCAAAGCCCGTTCCGTTGTCGTTGATGGTCATTTTCCAAAAGCCATTTTCTTCGCAAACCTTGATCTCGATGCAACTCGCTCGGGAATGCTTCACAATGTTCGCCAATGACTCTTTGAACATCAGAAAAATATTCTGCCGAAAATCCAATGGCAGTTTGCGTGACAGGTTTTCTGTCGGGAGATCGAACCGGCAACGAATATCTCCGAGCATCGTGTTCGCAGCATCTTTCATCCGCAGCAGCAAATCCTGCATCGTGTCGTAATCGGGATTAATAAACCAAACGATGTCCCGGACAGAGTTAGCCGTGTCGGTGGAGATGCGTTGAATGGTTGCGAGATCTTGTTTTTGTTCGGGCCGCTCCGATTGTTTATGCAAGAGACGACTCAAAAGCGAAATGGTTCCAAGGCTGCTTCCGACTTCATCGTGCAAATCCGCGGCAATCCGAATCCGGAGTCGTTCGATTTCACGCAATCGCCCGGTGTGAATGCGATAGCCCAGCGCCAGCAGGAGACCAACACCCGCGACGACCAACAGTTTAAACCATGCGGTTTGCCAGAAATGAGGGAAGAGGACGAACGACACCATCGCGCCTTGTTCGTTCCAGACGCCGTCATTGTTACACGCGAGGACGCGAAAGCGATATTGGCCCGGCAGAATATTATTGTAATGCGCCGACCGTCGACCGCGGCCATCGACCCAATCGCCGTCTGCGCCTTCGAGCCGATATTTGAACCGGTTCTTTTCCGGCGCTTGAAAACTCAAGGCCGTGTACGTGAACTCCAGTTCGCCGCGACCGGGTGGTAAATTTAAAGTTTCAGGTTTGAAGTTTGAAGTTGCCCCTTGTCGGCTCGAGCTCGAAACCGTTGCTGAATGTCCGTCGGCGAAGACTTCCTCAATAAACACCGGCGGCGGCAAATCATTCGGCTTCAGCTCCAGCTCAGGATCAACTACAGCCACGCCGTGAATCGTGCAGAACCAGAGCCGACCATCCTTTGTCTTCCATGCCGAAGGCACAGCGACGCCATTGCATTGCGCGCTGATGAGTCCATCCGATTTGCCATAGGAAACGCAATTGAGCACAGAGGTTTTGTGCGCATCGAAATCCGCGAGGTTTTGTTTGCTCACGCGAAAAATGCCCGACGAACAACTCATCCATAGCCACCCATGTTTGTCTTCAAGGATGGAAAAAATTTCGTCACGGAAAAGTCCTTGTGTGGCGGTGTAGGATCGAAAGCTTCCGTTTTCAAATCGATTCAACCCGCCGCCCCCGGTGCCGATCCACAAAACGCCGTCGCTATCCTCATGCAGAGCAAGAATGGTCTCGTGCGACAATCCGTTCGGCTTTTTGAAACTCATGAACTGTCCATCTCGATAACATGAAAGACCGCTTTCAGTTCCAATCCAGACTGTCCCCGCGTGATCTTCCAGAATCGTGCGAATGGAGTTTCCTGCCAACCCTTCGTTCGTGGTGAAGCGCGTGAATTTCCGGTTGAAAATGTATAGCGCCGTCCGCGTGCCAATCCACAGGTTCGTCTTCTGATCTTCATAGACAACGCGCACGGCTGGATCGATCAGTCCATCTTCGCGTCCGTAATGATCGAATTGTCCGTTGTATAAATGAAACAAGCCGTTCTCAAAATCGGTACCGATCCAGATACTCCCGTTGTGTGCCTCGCAAATCCCAAGAATCATATCGCTCGCGAGGCCGTGTTGAGCCGTGTAGCTGGACATCGCTCCGTATTTTAATTTGTTCAGGCCACCACCCCACGTTCCCATCCAGATGCCGCCGGTCCGGTCTTCACAAATGGACATCACGTTTTCGTGCGTGAGCCCTTGCGCTTTGCTGTAGGTAGAAAAACGTTGGGCGTTCAGCCGATGCAACCCATCGCGCGTGCCGATCCACATACTCCCTTCACGATCCTCATAGATCGCATTGACCTGACCAAAGTTTTCTCGCGCCGTGCCGAATTCGGCTTTCGGTTTCCCATCAATCATTCGGTGCAAGCCGCCGTAGGTCCCAACCCAAACGGTGTGACTAAGATCTTCGTAGAGTGCGCTGACGACGTTGTCCTGGAGCCCATCGCTTTTGGTGAAGTGCAACGTGTTGCCGTCTTTCCATTGATACAAACCCGACAACGTTCCGATCCAAAATGAATCATCGTGTGCTATCCGAAACGCCCGAACGGCTTTCTTCAACGATGGCACAGTTGCGGCATCCGTACCGGTTTCGCCAGGCCATCGTTTCACCCCTTTGGAGGTCGCAAGCCAAAGTTTTCCGTGGCTATCTTCCTGAATCTCGCGGATGGAATCCGGCAACGATTCAGCGAAGGTTGAAACCAGTTCCCACGTTTTGTTTTTAAGATGCAACATTCCATTCGTCTTGCCAGCCCACACCGTGCCATCGCGCGATTGAAAGAGTGCGCGAATCGAACCGTTCGCGACTTCACGGCTCTCTGCCGGACGAGAAACCTTTCCATCTTTCAGAACGAGCAACCCATTTCGTTCCGTGCCGATCCACAGTGTCTTCTCCGTATCCTCCAGCAATGATGTGATGGAGCGCGGACCGGTTTTGGGACCCAGCGCGGCATCTAAATCCAAGCTCGTAAATTTTATTCCATCGAAGCGGGCGAGGCCATCCGTAGTGCCAATCCAAAGATAGCCATCGCTCGTCTGGGTAATCGCCTGCACAGAATTATTCGGCAACCCATCCTCCGCCTGCCACTGGCGCGAATTGAATTGCGTATCCGCGGCCGACATCGGCAATACGACCTGGAGAATGCAAGCGATCAGAGCGAGAAGGAAAAATACCCGGGCAAAACAGCAGGTCTGTTCGGCAACGGGGGAATTCATGCGAGCAATCTTAACGAAGCCGTGCCTGCCCCACAACTGCGCAATGCCTTCGATCTAATTCAATCCCGTCCGAATAACCTTTAACGTGCCTAGTTTTAAATGCCCATTGGGATTGCAGAACGGACACGGCTCTCCTGGACTGCAATCGCAACCGACGTGTTTCAGTTTCCATGGCTTCTTATGTTTGACGCAAACCCAGCGTTGGCAATCGCAAACGGGACAGCCCTCAATTCCAGGAGCTCCAAAGCTGAAGTCGCCGGGGCCCATGATGATCGCGGTATTTGGATTGCAAGTGCGACAGGACATTTCTGGTGCTCCGCATGGACATTCGTCGCCGCACTTCACTTGCCATGGCACGAACAAATGCTCTTCACAGACCCAACCTTTACCGTGGCACTGCGGGCATCCGAACGGCTGTCGAGAGGATGCATTCGCTCCCGATCGCGATGGCACATGTTTGTCGAAGAACGCTCTGACCTTCGCAATAAATTTCGGGGTTGGCTTCTGGATAATGTCCCGTATCGCCTGGGAGGCATTTTCGATCGCGTCAAACTCCAACGTCTCTTTGGACTTTGCGAAGAACGGGTTAAATATCTTGTGAGCGGCAAAGCATTCGTCCAACTCGTATTGGCTCATCGCACGTTTCGCTTTGCAGATCAACTTCCACTCGTAGAGCGGTTCCACGCTTGTATAGGTGAACGTTCCCGGGATTTGTTTCCACACTGCCAGGTTGCCGTATCCCGGGCCTCGCGGCTCTTTAACGGTCTTCATTACCACCTTCTTCGCGGTTTTCTTTACGACCTTTTTCGCCGGAGTTTGTTTTGAGGATTTCGGGGAACCCGTCCGCGAGATTTTTTTCTTTGCCATAACTGTTTCAAGACTTTGCCAAACCGCGTCGCTGTGGCAAGAAGAACTGACCCTGCCATTCTTTCCCTTATGTCATCTGGGTGGAAAACGAAAACGCCACAACGCTCAATGTGGGCGCGCCAGGGTCTGCGACCCGCAGAAAGATTCTTTTAAGCAGAACGGGCGTCACCGCTATGGTGACGCCCGTCTCGATTTGGTTTTACCTACTCTCGCATCAACCGCGCCGGGCGGGTTGCGATCATGCGCATTATTGCTGCACCCATTTAATTGCGTCGGCAATGACGACGGTCTGGTCGGTAGTCCAGCAGGAGAGTTTCACGTTGTTTGAACCGGCGTTCAACGTAAAGGTTCCCAACGAACGCCAGCCTCCGCCGTTGGTCTGTTGATTTTTGTTCACGGTCGTCGAACCGGCAGAGTGCGCGACAATGTAGGGCGCGGTCAAAGAACGGTTCACGCCCTCTGACCACCAGGCGTAGATCGTGTAAGTACCGGCATTGGCAAGGTTGACCGTCCAGGTCACGGGGTCACTCACGGCAGCGACATTGCGGAAACGATAATTCGTTCCGTATTTATCGGTGGCTGAAGTACTCGTGGTCCAACTCGCTGAAGCAGTGAAACCGGCGTCACTGTTATCCACGATCGCCGTGATTTTTACCGTGAGAGACGCGGCGCTGCTCGTAACGCTGCCCGCGGCGTTGCTCACCACGACGGTATAGTTGCCTTGATCAGCAGGTTGCGCGTTACTCTTCGTGTAGCTCGAAGCGGTAGCTCCAGAGATGTTCACACCATTGAATTTCCATTGATACGTCAACGGAGCAGTTCCAGTGGCGACGACACTGAACGTCGCGGCACTGCCCTGGGCGACGGTCTGGCTGACTGGCTGTGTGGCGATCGAAGGCGGCACATTCACCGTCAACGCCGCATTGGCACTGGTCACACTTCCGGCTGCGTTGCTGATGGTGACAGCGTAATTGCCGGCATCGGTCGATTGCGCGTTGCTCTTGACGTAGCTCGAACCAGTAGCGCCAGAGATGTTCACACCATTGAACTTCCATTGATACGTTAGTGGAGCCGTGCCGGTGGCAACGACACTGAAGGTTGCGCTCGCACCCTGATTCACCGTCTGGCTCGCAGGCTGTGTCGTGATCGACGGCGGCACATTCACCGTCAATACCGCATTGGCGCTAGTAACACTTCCGGCCACGTTGCTCACGGTCACGGCATAATTACCGGCATCGGTCGATTGCGCGTTGCTCTTAATGTAGCTGGAGCTGGTGGCGCCAGAGATATTCACCGCGTTGAAACTCCATTGATACGTTAAAGGAGCCGTGCCGGTGCCTACGACACTGAAGCTCGCGGTCGCACCCTGGTTCACAGTCTGGCTAGCAGGCTGCGTGGTGATTGATGGCGGCACATTCACCGTCAACGCCGCGTTGGCGCTGGTGACACTTCCGGACGCGTTGCTGACACTGACAGAGTAATTCCCGGCGTCACTCGATTGCACATTGCTCTTGATGTAGCTGGAGCTGGTGGCGCCGGAGATATTCACCGCGTTGAACTTCCATTGATAACTTAATGGCGCGCCGCCGGTCGCGACGACACTGAAGGTCGCGGTCGCGCCCTGATTCACGGTTTGGCTCGCAGGCTGGGTTGTAATCGTCGGCGGTGTATTCAAGGTCAACGTGGCGTTGCCGCTCGTCACGCTGCCGCCGACGTTGCTGACGATGGCAGCGTAAGTGCCGACGTTCGCTGGTTGCGCATTCACCACGGTGTAACTGCTCCCCGTGGCTCCAGAGATATTCACTGCGTTGAAGGTCCACTGATAAGTCATCGGCGCGGCGCTCGTCGCAAGCACGTTGAAGGTAGCGTTCGCACCAGGGTTGACCGTTTGGTTCGCCGGTTGTCCGATAATGGATGGAGGCGCGACGGATAAAGCGGTGGGTGAATTAAATTTCAACTGGTTCCACCAAACGGTGCCGATGATCGGGTTGAACACCTGCACGTAATCGACCTCGCCGGTGAAATAACGATCGGCGCTTTGGGAGTTGGCGCCGATGCGCAGAGGTTGGTTGCCAGTGGTATCCGGTTTGACCGTGGTATTGGTTCTGCCAATCTCACGGCCATCCAGTGTGAGAACTACTGCACTGCCATTGAAGGTTACGTTCGCAGTGTGCCATTGGCCGTCGTTGACCGTGGTGGTCGAGTTGGCGAAATAGTCTGCGCCACTGCTGGCTTCAAAGCCACCTGCCAGAAAACCATCGCTATCGATCCAAATGCCGTAGTTCATATTCTGACCGGCGGCCTCACTGCCGAAACCACCTTTATTAACGATCATGGCCACCTGGCTCACCGGCGGAGCTGCAACGGTGCGGAACTGCGTTTGCACGGTGAAGTTCGTGAGGGAAAGCTGAGGACGATCCGACACTTCGTAATAGTTCGTCCCATCCAATCTCTGGCAGGCCATGTCCAACTCCGCCTGAATACTATCGAGATCGACGCGCCCGCCGTTATAGGAATTACCGATTTCGCCGCTCGGGACGACGTGGCTCCAAACGCGCACTTCATCGATGTCGCCATCAAAAAAGCTCGCGAGCACCGCGGCATCGGCACCGACGCGGATCGGGCTGGTGCTTCCTTTATCCGGCGCGGCTGTGCTGGGGGTAGAACTCACCAGGGCGCCGTCAACGAACAGTTTCAACGTCGTCTGATCGTAAGTGATAAAGGCCTGATGCCATGCACCGTTGTTGTATACGCCGGGACTCGTCGCAAAAACATTTGCGCCTGACGTGGTTTCAAATCCGCCTTCGACATTGCCACCGGCGGTCATCCAGAGGCCATAATTCATATTTAATCCCGCTGTCTCGCCGCCGAGGAAACCGCCTTTGTTCACGATGATTCGCGTTTGGGTGCTGGTGGTGCTGACGCGAAACCATGCCGACGCGCTGAAGGTGGTCAGGCGCGTTCCCGGGGCATCGGCGATATCATGGTAATTTTTTCCGTTGCCGTTAAAGAATGGCGAATGCGAATAGCCCTCCATCACGTTGAAAATCTTGGCGTCACCGGGAACGGTCGATTCAACGACGAATTCATCTTCGCCCGTGGTGGTCACAGTGACTGCGTTGATATCGTCGCCGGTGTAAACCGTTATGCCCGCGGCGCGCCAGTCGGGAACGCGGTCCGCTGAGGGTCCAAGCGCGAGATGATCTTCGGAAGCAAAGGCCACACGGGCATAGGAATGATTATTCCCCACCATGTTGGCAAACGGATCGTTAAGATACCATTTGCCGTGATGCGGAATCGCCATGAAGCCAGTCGCCTTGACCTCGGCCGCTGCGGTATCGTGCAAATAACCTTGGGCAATAGGAGTAATATCGCCGGTGATCAGATGGGAAACGTTGCCGTGTTTGATCCATAGGACGAGCGAGTTTTGATTATAATGCTTGTCCGGGTCGCTGAGAGATTCATCGAAGGTCCAGAAAGGATCCTTGGGGCCGAGCACCTTCACGGTCAGTTCCGGATCCCAGCTCAAAATGTCGCCGGCGCGCAAGCCGGTCTGGCGTGTGGCGCCCGAATTCTGGAAAGCGGTCCAGAACGCGTTGTCGTAACCGCCGTTGTTGCCGTCCGGATTAAATCCGGTATCGATTAATTTCAGGACATTAAAATCCTGGAACATCTGCGGGCCGGCGTCGTAGTGATCATGATGCGGATGACTGATGACCATGCCGTCGATGGTTCTAATACCTTGTTTCCTCAAGAAATTGCCGATGCCCATCCCACCACCGGCGTCGGTATCGTAGAACTCGCCCGTGAGGCCGGGGTCGTAAACGTAAACTTTCCCGGAAGGTGTTTCGATAATGCAACCGGTATGCACCGATGGATAAGTGATCTTCAGCGTGCCCGCTCTCGCCAGTGATGCACCAAGCAGCATGGCCAGGAGGCAGAGACTGAGATGCATCACCGAAGGCAGGATGGTTCTCGTGAGTAACGGTTTTGTTCTTTGTCCCGACGGCGGGATGATCAGGGTACGGGTGTTCATGAGTTGTGTATGCGTTGCCGAGGGGAACATCGACAGTTATAGCGCACCGGCGAGAAGCGTGTATATACCCACATTTTAGGGGGGCGGGTCGGGCAAGATCAATGAGCGCAAAGAAGCCAGACTGGAGGTAACGGAAAGGATCAGTCCATCGGAGTGAACTGCTATATATCCACGCCGTTCATCAGCACCACGACAGAGACACAGAGGGACATCTCGCAGAAATTTATGTTTTCTGGCGGCAGATTTTGTCATGATCTTAGCCCAGTGATCCCCATGCATTCCAATTGGCGCGCCATGGCCAAGTTCTTTTTGTTACATGGCGGCTTCGGCCTTGTGATGCTGCTGCTGACCACTCCCCTGCTCAACGGGCGTGCCGAATCGGTAGTCGCCCTCGCGTTCGATGGCAAAGATGATTTCGTCGAAATTCCCTCCGGCCTGATCCTTGGTTCAACGTTTACTGAAGAGGCGTGGATACTCCCCCAGAGCAATGACACGAGTTATCGTGGTTTGATGGGATACCCTGCGGGGAGTTCCAAACGCGCCCCAAGCCTCTGGCTGGCGTATGGGAGTGGTCTGCACGCGGGCTTTGGTGATGGGAAAAAATGGAACAGTGTCTCCTCCGGTTCAGACACGATTGTTCTGCAGGCCTGGAACCATGTTGCGGCGACTTACGATGGAGTCACCTACCGCGTCTTTGCCAATGGCGTCGAGGTCGTCAATCAACGGTTTGGAGCCACTCCCCTACGACAAGCGGTAACGCGAATCGGTCGGATCGACAACGGTTTCGCTGGTGCCATGCGTGAGGTGCGTTTTTGGAAGCGGGCGCGAACAGCAGAAGAAATTCGGCAATACATGACCAAGGAACTGAGCGGGAAGGAAGAAGGACTGGTTGCCTATTTTCGATTTGATGACGGAGCAGGAAGCAGCGCGAAAAATTCCGTTTCGGCAGGAGGCGTTGGCACATTGAAGAACGGCCCGCGCTGGATTACTTCCTCGGCTCCGGTCGCACCGGCTGTTTTCGATCCGCTATCGTGGGATGGGCGCCGCAGCATTGCGGCTCATTCGCCGACAGGCGAAGACGTCGTGCCAAACGCGGCCATCGAAGTCACTTTCCTTGAGGGCGTCAGCCAGATTGATCCGCAGTTCATCCAGCTTACGGTAGATAACGCGGCCGTGAAAACTGAAGTGACGACCAACGACGCCGGCAAACGAGTGGTGCTCTATGAGCCAACACAACCGTTCGAGCCTGCATCGAAGCACACGGTCAAACTCTCCTACGTCACGACCGAACCCACGCGCAGGACGAATGACTTTTCCTATAGCTTTTCGATCAGCTCATCAATCCTCCTGAGCAAATAGCGCGAGTCGAGCGACGGCAGTCTTTTGGAAGAATCCGCGCGCTGAATTGATCCTGAATTGTTCTGGCTACGGTCGACCGATGGAGGGATGACTCGGGCGGAAATGGTCAAAAAGAGCCATTTTTGACCCGTTTCTCGCAAACCATTGATTTCAGGCCAGTTAGCCTATGGGGGACTGAGTCTCCTACAGGTTTTCGTTTCAAAAGCGGATAGGAGACCGGGTCGCCATGTCATTTTCGTTTCAAAAACGCATAGGGGACCGGTTTACCATGCCATTTTCGTTTCAAAAATGGATAGGGGACTCAGTCTCCATATCGTTTTTGAAGCTAAAACGGGTTGGGTGAACGTCCGACCATTCCATTTTAGCTTCAAAAACGAGTAGGTGACCCGGTCACCCTATCGCTCTAGCTTCAAAACTGCATAGGGGAGTCGGTCTCCATACCGTTTTTGAAGCTAAACTGGGTTGGGTGAACGTCCGACCACTCCATTTTTGCTTCAAAAATGGGTAGGTGACCCGGTCCCCCTATCGTTTTTGAAACGAAAATGGGTTAGTTGGAGCGTCACCAGTCCGTTTTTGAAGCTAAAATGGATGGTTGAGGCGTCGATTTGGTCGTTTTCGACACCGAAATGGGGTCGATTTCGGTCACCCAGTCAGTGAGGAAAGGTTTCGGGAGGCGATGCGCAACGCCCGAAACGCGACGGTTTGATTTTCGGTGAATCTGACGTAGTCGGGTTCCTGCGAAGATGGATTCGAGGACACGACGCTCGTTTCACTTCGGAAGTTCGCCTTTAACCTGTTCAATACGACGGCACCGGGATTTCCTGATAATCCGAGGGTGGTTGAAACAGTTTCCCGTCGGAATCAGTAATCTTACCCGGTGTGATTGATTTCACTTCAAACCGCGCATACTCCCGACCGCTCTCGTTGCG
This sequence comes from Verrucomicrobiales bacterium, assembly GCA_028293445.1. Taxonomy (GTDB): domain Bacteria; phylum Verrucomicrobiota; class Verrucomicrobiia; order Limisphaerales; family JACDHS01; genus CBHWET01. The sequence goes on from JAQGOU010000401.1 coordinate 12,961, forward strand.
CACGCTGACGAGCAACGGGAAAAGTTTACGCGCCTTCAAAAGCTCCGGCCACTGCTCGTCGATTCCGCGCGGACCAAAACGTTGCAGTTGCTGGCGCTGGTACGGCTGAAAGGGAAACAACTTTTCCGTCGCCCAGATCTCTACCGTCTCACCGCGCTCCTTCATTTCAAATCGAGCGCAGGCGAAACCGAGAAGGTTGGTGGACTGTCCTGTCGCCTGCAGTTCCAATTTTCTGGATGGCAGTATTCTCATCGGCGGAGCCGGGATTCCGGAAGCGAGAGTCGATGAAAACTGAGGGTCGATTCCCGGTGGCGCTCCCGGAGCGGATGGCAAGGACGGAACGCTCGAGGCGACGACCGTTTCTGTGGCTGGGTTTAAGCGGGCAAAACTGCGATTGTGCGGAAACAGCAAGATCAACGCGCCGGACTTTACATCGAAAATGTTGATGGGGTTGGGCCAATTGGTAGCGGTAACCTCCACCCGCAAGAGATTTGTACCGACCGTATACTGAAGAGGCATCGCTTCCCCTCCAACAGTGGACAGAGCCTGGATTCGCCCCTCGAACGCGATCGCATTTGCGCCAAGGCCAAAAAGAAAGATCAAAGCCGCGATGGCGGTGGTGTTGGAAAAGCGCACGTCAAACTCTCCGTCAGGGCATGTTGTACTTATTACCAACAGTCTCCGAAATGCCGGAGTTGTTCTGTCCAAAGGATGAATTACCAATCGTGGTGAACAGGCCGGTGTTGGTCGAGCTGTAGCCGTAGGAACCGATCGCAATGAAAATGGCATAGAGACCGACGTCATTGCCGCCGGCACAGGAGCCCTCGCAGTTATTAGCAACCTCCACAAACACACCGCGTCCACTCACACTTGACCCATAGGAATTATTGGCCGTCCTGCCGGAAATACCACGTCCGCTGGTGCTCGTCCCGAGGCAATTGTTGGCCACCGTTGCATTCAAGCCGACGCCGTTGGAACTGATGCCGTAGCAATTATTCGCGGTGAAAGCGCTCAGTCCATCGGACTGCGAACTCTGTCCATAGGAGTTCTGTGCCGTGATGGCAGCATAGACACCCGTTCCGGCGGAACTCTGGCCGCGACAATTACTGGCGGAATTGGCGCTGAGCGCCGTTCCTCCGCAATCAACGGCCACGGAAGCGGAAACGATGTCAGCATAAATTCCCAGTCCACCTACCGTTTTGACGGTGCAGGATTCGACGGTCGTCACATTGAAGCCGAGGAAAATCCCGTAGAACTGGCAGCCCGAAACGGAAACATTTGCGACGCGCGCACCGGAGAGAGTGCCCGAAAAGGTGATCCCATATCCAAAACCGTTTCCGCTATAAGAGCCTGAGCCGTTGTTGGTCACCGAGCCGTGGATAAACCCACCGTGAATCGCGATATCGGAACGTACGCCGTTAATTAAAATCGCGGAACCACCGGCAGGAGCCGCTGTCGAGAAAATCGTGAAGCCGTTCAGGTCAAGCGTGACCTCATTGGTATTGATGGTGATGGCATCCCCTGAACTGACGGTGATATTCGTCGTGAGATAATAGGAACCAGATTGGGAAATGATCACCGCGCCGGAATTGGTAATGGCTGAGCGGGCATCGGTTCGCAAATAAATTTGATCCAGCGTTTTCATCGTCGGTCCCGGCGCTCCCGATGGCGTGAGACCGCCCTGGGCAAAAGCAAAGGGAAGGAATCCCAGGCCAAGAATCAGCTTCAAACCGAACGAAAGAATTTTTGCGCTTTTCATAGATGGCGGCAGATGATTGCGATGAAATACAGCACTCTCCCGACTAGAATCGGAAAAGACTAACAGCGGCCGTAAAGAGCGTCCAACACTTGTTTAATGAACCCGTTGGTGATCTTCGAGTTGTCAAAAATGATTACCGGAGAGATCGACCTAAAAGAAAAACCTCACCCCGGCCCTCTCCTTCCCAGGAGAGGGAGAATCGCACTCAGCCTTTCAACAAAATTACACACTTGGTTTGCCAAACCTTCAAAGAATCAAACGCTGGATTCGCCGGACATTATTGATCAATCAGAAAACGTGCGACGGCTGTCCCCTCTCCTGGGAAGGAGAGGGTTAGGGTGAGGTTCCGCTCGATTTTGCAGCGGGCGCCTCAGGCAAAACAGTCTTCAGAAACGACAGAACGTCGTCGCCCCAGATCGCGCTGCCATACAGGGCGAAGCCACCGTGGCCAGCGGCGTGGTTCTGTGCCTCACCAAACATGGGATAAACTTTGGCGCGATTCGGCGGTCCTTTCTCCGTCAAGATTTTACCCAGCTCGGTGCTTGGGCTGAGGTCCCAGTCGTTCGTGGCCTGGAGGAGAAAGATCGGCGTGGTCGCATGTTGCACGGCCTGTTTCAGTCGATCCTGGAGCAAAGGATTGAATCGCCAGGACATGGCTCCGGGCGAAAAGGAGACAAACGCTTTTACGCCCAAACCTTTTTCCGCTCCGAGCAAGGTTTGAATCCCGCCAAAAGAAATTCCCGACATCACCATTCGATTCGTGTCGACAAACGGTTGCTTCGCCAGCCACGCCACCGCGGACTCTACATCCTTATTCGCTTGTTCGTGCAGGACCACATCATTCCGTCCGCTGGCTGTCAGGTCATTGGTCCGACGAAATTCTTTTTGCAGATCGACAATATAATCGCCCGGTGAAAGACCGTGACCGCGTCGATGCGGCAGAAAGAAAACAAAACCGTGCGCCGTCCAGAACTCGCCCAGCGTGGGAAACGAGTTGGGAGTTTTTTCGCTGCCATGATTGTAAATCACCGCCGGGAACGGGCCGCGACCCGTCGGTTTAAAAAGAAAACCGTGCAACGTCGTTTCCGCGGCAGGAAAAGAAACCTGTTCCGGCCCGGCATTGGTCCGAACGGACTCGGGTTGGAGGCGAGTCTCCGCGCCTGCGGCGTGCGATTGGAAACCAGCCATCAACGCGACGATCCCGAGCAAAACAAACATGGAGCGGGTCACTCCGGAATAGACGAATGAAGAAATCATTTTGTTTCGATCAACCTTGAACGGTTTTACGAACAAGTTTCCACATCCGCAGGTGAGCCAGCTGAACCGGCGGTGATATCCTTGTCCCCGAGCGATATCGAAACAAACGCAGCGGGCGGAACGAAAACATCGGGGAAAATGTAATGGTTCTGCTTTCGGAAGATTTTCCCACGTCATAAATGTTACGTTTTGGTCGTGGAAAAACCCGCCCACGGCAAAAACAAAGCTGTTTTCGGTTTGGGAAACATTTCCGACACCAAAAACAAAGCTGTTTCTGCCACAGGAAACGTTTCCCACGGTAGCACGGCGCTGTAAGTCAACGAGTTATGAGAAAACACCTTGTTTGGAGAGGGAAGTGTCGATTTTTGACCAAGCTCCCTTTGAAGCAAGCCGAATGCCGACCGTTTTCCGGCGGGGCGGGAGTCTCCGCGAGCGCTGACTTATTCCGAAGATGCCATCCATCCCGATCTGTTGTCCCTTACGATGGGCAATAGCCAATAGACGATGGGGAAAGGTGTTGAGTTGACTAGAATGGATGAAGACCTGCGGCGGGCAGTTTTGAGGTTCGGAGTCCCGCCTTTAGGCGGTACGCCGTGATGGTTGCCGAAGATTTTGAAAGATTTAACATGGACTGCAGTTCGAGTCTCTCACCGGCTGAAGCCGGGACTCCCAACCTGAAGACGCTACACCTCACACATCTTCAAAAAATCCGCCTCGTCGATCACCTTGACCCCGAGCGCCTCGGCCTTTTCTAATTTCGAACCGGCTTCGGCGCCGGCGAGGACGTAACTGGTATTCTTGCTCACACTGCTGGAGACGTGTCCGCCGAGGGCCTGAATCTTCGCACCGGCATCATCGCGGCTGAGTGTGGGAAGCGTCCCCGTGAGAACGAATGTTTTGCCAGCGAATGGCTGGGCGCCGAGATCTTTCTTCGCCGATTTTTCGCCCTTGGGATGTATCCCGAGTTCATCGAGGCGTTGTAGAACCTTTTTACCGGCGTCGGCGGCGAAGTATTCGAGAATGCTTTGCGCCACGACGGGACCGACTTCCGTGACGATGCCTTCGTCCTTTTCGTTTTTGCGTTTGGAACGATGGGCGAACCCGGAAGCGACGAGACGCTCGGCGATGGCCTCTGCTTCAGGCTTCAGCTTTTTCTCGCGCGCATCGTGATAGGCGACGACATCGGCGAGTAACGGCGATTGGGCGGCCTCCGTTAAGTCGTCATGGAACTTGGCGACATCGGCGGCGGTGGTCTTGCCGACTTCAGGAATCGCGAGGGCGAACAGCCAGCGGGAAAGTGGAAAGGTCTTGGCGCGTTCGATGGCCTGGACTGCTTTCGTGGCGTTCTTTTCGCCGAAGATGCGCGGGGCGTCGGTGGTGCCGAGGTTCAAGGTGGCGAGTTGCTCGACGGTTAAACTAAATAAATCGAGGGGATCACGGACGAGGCCGCGTTCGACCACTTTATCCGCCACCACACCGCCGATGCTTTCGATGTCGAGGGCGGCGCGGGCGGCGAAGTATTCGATGTGACGGGTTACTTGCGCGGGGCACGCAATGTTTTCACAACGCCAGACGACGAACTCAGGATCGCGTCGGATCATGCCGCCGCAGACGGGGCATTTGCCGTGCACGTGCTGGAAGAAATCAAAGGGCTGCGCGGTCGCGGGACGCTTCTCAAGAACGACGCTGATCACTGCGGGAATAACTTCGCCCGCCTTTTCAATGACGACGGTGTCGCCGATGCGAATGTCTTTGCGTTTGATCTCATCTTCGTTGTGCAACGTCGCGCGCGCGATGGTGCTGCCCGCGAGGAAGACCGGCTCCAGTTCAGCGACTGGCGTGAGTGCGCCGGTGCGTCCGACCTGCACGGTGATGTTATGCAGTTTGGTTTGCGCCTGTTCCGCGGCGTATTTGTAAGCCATTGCCCAACGAGGAGCCTTGGAGGTGTAGCCGACTTTTTCGCGGAGCGGAAAATTGTTGAGCTTAATCACGGCGCCGTCGGTCTCGTATTTGAAACTGCGTCGAACCTTGTCGAGTTCATCGATGGCAGCGATCAAGGCGTCGGTGGAATCGCAGACGCGAAACCATTCCGGGGTTTTGAAACCGAGCGCGGAGAGAAGCTCCAACCATTCTTCGTGTGTCTGGGGAACATCGCCGTCCTCCACCCGTCCGACCCCGTAAAAGATGGCGTCGAGAGGACGCCGGGCAGCGAGGCGCGGATCGAGTTGTTTTAAGGAACCAGCAGCGGCGTTGCGCGGATTGGCAAAGATCTCTTCACCCTCAGCGACGCGCGCTTCGTTCATCTTTTTGAAGCCAGCGAGGGTCATGAAGACCTCGCCACGAACTTCCAGAAGAGTCGGCACGCGCGTTGCCGCCTGTTTTTCCGAACCAAACAAATCAGACTCAGCATGTTTAGCGGATCGATTAGAATGAGTCCCGGCCAAATCATGAAACTTTAACGGCACGGACCGAATCGTTTTCAGGTTGCTCGTGATGTCGTCGCCGGTCGTGCCGTCGCCACGTGTGGCGGCCACGGTGAGGAATCCATTTTCATACCGGAGATTCATTGCCACGCCGTCGACCTTCGGTTCCACGCTCCATTCCAACTTTTCGTTCGGGACGATCTTCTGCACGCGCGTGACAAAATCGCGGACTTCCTGCTGCGAGTAGGTGTTGTCCAGACTCATCATCGGCATGAGATGCCGGACCTGTTTGAAATTCTTGAGCGGTTCGCCCCCGACGCGTTGCGAAGGAGAGTCGGGCGTGACGAGTTCAGGAAATTCCTTTTCGAGATCGAGGAGTTCACGGTAGAGGCGATCGTATTCCGGATCACTGATGCTCGGCCGCGCCATGACGTAATAAGCATGGTCGTGCTGGCGAAGTTGAGTCGCGAGTTGGTGGTGACGAGCTTTTGCTTCTTCCGCACGTGTCATTCGCCGGAAATAAAAGCACCAAGGAGGACAGAGACCAAGCGTTTTGCACCTTTCACCTAATAATAATGTCGAGTATGAGTCGCCGGTCCGGATACCCCTCCTCACATCGGCGGTAATATGAGAAAAGCCCACAAAAACCGCCAATGAGCTCCGGAAAAACGTCCTCGGCTATCTAGATTCAAATTTTTGCTCCAAAAAAACGGATCCAGCTGGCTAGAACGGTTTTTTTGCTCTAAAAAAGTGCCCTCGGCTATCTGGATCGGAATTTTTGCTGCCAAAACTTGGATACAGCTGGCTGGATCCGTTTTTTGGCTCCAAAAAAGTGCTCTCGGCTGTCTGGATCGGAATTTTTGGAGTAAAAAAACCGTTCTAGATAGCCGAGGGCACTTTTTTACGCCAAAAATTTGGATCTAGATAGCCGAGGGTGTTTTTTTTGCTCTAAAAAAAGGCTCTCAGCTGGAATGGACGACCAAGCCCCCGCCAGGTTGTCAGCCACTTTGAATCACACCCCCGCTAGGGGCGTTTCCGCATGCAATACGAATCTGACGAGTCGCTCACCGTGAGGCATCGGCCAGAAGCGCAAACCGCACGCGCACGAGCATTGACCACAGTCAATCCCTCGCACATGATGCGCATCGAATTGAATTCGTAGTCGCAACCAATAAGATACGAAGCCAATTGCCTCTCTAAAGGATAACGTCGGGAGTCTTATGAAAACAACACACTGCAACGCGGGGTCATGGGCATTTCTCCTGGGACTACTTTTAACGTGCATGTTGCCAGCCAATACCTTTGCTGGACAGGCCCCCGAAATTCAGTGGTGCAGCGCTGGACAAGCCAGTTCGATCAATTCAACAGCTTTCTCTCCGGACGGACAGACGTTCGCTTCGGGCGCGGGGGATAATACCGTCAAGCTGTGGCGCACATCCGACGGCAACCTCTTGCACACCCTTCCCGTCCCCAAGCCGAGCACGACATCCCCCAGGCTCGCGTTCAGCGCTGCCGGGGATAAGTTGGTTTCGCTCGGTTTTAATCTCGCCTGCCTCTGGAGTGTTCAAGACGGCACTTTGCTCAAGACTATTACCAATAGCATCGGTGGCTCTTTTATTGCCGCCACCAGCGACGCGAGCATGGTTGCGGGTGCGTTCACGAATTTAATTTCGATTTATAATACTTCCTCAGGATCGTTGCTCCGGGTGCTGACAAACCAAACTGGAAATATCCAGTTCGCCGCCTTCTCGCCCGATGGAACTAAATTAGCCACCTCCGATGCGACTCACACCATCACGTTTTGGAATGTGGCCAATGGCAGCCTTCTGAACAGTTGGACGTCGTTGTCCGCCGGATTCATTATTTTCTCCCCAGACGGTCAGGCTTTGCTGTTGGGCGGTGGTGGTGGTCAGGGTTATTTTCGCCTACACCGTGTCACGGACGGGCAGTCGTTGTGGACGAATAGTCCCTCAGTGCAAGGCAACGCTTACGCGGGAACCTTTTCACCCAACGGGCAAATCGTCGCATCCGGCGCATCGAGTAGCGGTGGCAGCGATGTTGCAATTCGGTTGTGGCGCACCAGCGATGGAACGCTTTTACGATCGATGCAAATGACGGACTACCAGGCAAACACTCTCTGCTTTTCGCCGGATAACGCCACCCTCGCTGCCGGCGGGCGCATCTCCAACGCCGGCGTCACGGACACCGTCATTCGCTTTTGGAATGTCACCAATGGAACGTTAGCCAGGACGCTGACCGGACATTATGCAGCGGTCACTTCAACCGCGTTCTCTCCGGACGGCACGTTGCTGGCCTCAGGCGGCAACGGCACTGATCGAACGGTGCGCCTGTGGCGAAGCTCTGACGGAGCCCCGCTCTACATCTTGAACGGATTGTATGGTGATATTACCGGCGTCGCTTTCGCCCCTGATTCACTCACGGTGATTGGCTGCGACAATTATACCAGCGCGACTATTCACTCCTGGAATGTGACCAATGGAACGCAGGCGTGGCAGGTGTCGGTTTATCCGTGGTCCTCCTTCGCGCTGGCGGGTTCACTCACGAGTAATCTTTTCGCCGCGGCCGAGTCTTACTATGGCTTTACCAATCCAACCCGCATTGAACTGCGCAAATTCAGCGACGGCCAATTAGTCCAGACCATCTCCAATTTTCCAAGCCGCGTGAAGGCTGTGAGTTTCTCGCCCAATGGCACCTTGTTAGCGTCTGGCTGTTACGACGGGACAATTAAATTGTGGCAGGTCCCGACCACGAACCTCGTTCGCAACATCAACGTCGGATCCGAAGTCCTCTCTGTGGCGTTCTCGCCTGATGGCACTTTGCTCGCTTCAGGAGCAAGCAATTCGCTGGTGAAGATCTGGCGCGTTTCCGATGGCGCACTCCAGACCACATTGACCGGGCATTCGGGAAGTATTTCCGGAGTCGCCTTTTCTCCCGATGGCGGCAATCTGGCCTCCTCCAGCAGCGACGGAACCCTGCGAATCTGGCGGGTCGCCAATGGAGCGTTACTCGCCACCTATGACAATGAAATGCTCTCCCCGTTATGCCTCGCTCCCAACTTGCGGGAACGAATGTTCGCTTTTGGTCGCGCCGACGCCACGCTCGTCGTGAGTCGCTGGCCCACGCCCCAATTACAATCTTTTTCCACGCTCACCAACGGTGCCATCAAGTTTCAGTTGAATGCATTAACCGGTCAGGTCTACACCATCGAAGCCACGACCAATCTCCAGAACTGGAATGATTGGACTCAAGTTACTCCGACCAATTCCTCGACTCTCATCAGTGATCCAGTCACGAATCAGCTAAAGTTCTATCGCGTGAAACTGCAGTGACCGTGGCGGCGCTAAAGGACCGATCCCCGAATCTCATCCTCACTGTGCCGAGACCATCGGTGCGAGCGCATCACGACTTTCTCTTTTCTGCTCCACGTTGCTCGCACGAACGAAAACCAATTGTACCGTCTTCCATGGGCGCAACAACCTCTTCCACACCGCCAAACACCAACTGGCTGGATTGGATGAACAGCTGGAGCTCTCAATCCTAATAATGGCGCGTAAAATGCTAAATTCCGCGAAAAGAGCAGATATGTCTGCTTGCAATACCGTCCGTGTGACGGACTTTGGGCCATGTTCAGGAGACATAAACTCTTATTACTGATCATCCTCTGGGGAACCATTACGGCTTTCGGACTTCATTCGTTAATGACCTACAAAGGAACGCCTGGAGCTGTTGGCCATACGCCCGAAACGTGGCCACATAACGAATTGATTGCCAACCCGTCAGCAAAACCTTTGTTGGTAATGTTTGCGCACCCTCGCTGTCCCTGCACGAAAGCAAGTCTTGGAGAGCTGGAACTGTTGGTAGCGCAGGCCAAAGATAGATTTGCAGCGGCTGTATTGTTTTATGAACCTGAGAATGGCTCGGCAGCCTGGTCCAAAACAGCGTCTGTTGAAATGGCCCGATCGATTCCGGGCGTCCGTGTCATCATCGACAGACAAGGTGCCCAGGCAAAGCGATTCGCGGCGGAGACATCCGGCCATACTGTCGTCTACAGCCGGACCGGCCAATTGCTTTTCAGCGGCGGTATCACTGGCGCACGCGGCCACCTGGGCGAAAACGGTGGGTTCGACTCCGTTCTAAAACTTGTTCGTCAAGACGCTTCCCCTTCTCTCCCCAGAAAGACTGATGTTTTCGGATGTGGACTCTTTGATCGATGCATTATCACTCAGACAGCCCAAAGGAACTGAACATCGCCAGCGCGGCTGAGATTGTTCAACAAATAAGGAACAGGGTTTGCAGGAACACGAGTCGTGTCTTTGCGGTCCTGATGGTTCTGCAATGGGTCGGGGCTGTTCTGACTGCGTTCATCATTTCTCCCAAAACCTGGACTGGAACCACGAGTGAAATCCATGTCCACGTCTGGGCGGCGATTTTTCTCGGGGGAATCATTACTGCATTGCCAGTCGGCCTGGCTCTCGCTTATCCCGAGAAATTGCTCACGCGTCATATCGTTGCTGCCGGACAAATGTTGATGTCCGCACTGCTGATTCATATCACTGGCGGCCGCGTCGAAACGCATTTTCACGTTTTTGGTTCCCTGGCCATCCTCGCGTTTTATCGCGACTGGCGCGTTTTACTTACAGCTTCCGTCATCGTTTACATCGACCACCTCGTCCGGGGATATTATTGGCCACAATCCGTGTATGGCGTTCTCACCGCCAGTCCCTGGAGAGCCGTAGAACATGCATGGTGGGTTGGATTTGAGGTGGCTTTTCTCATCGTCGCCATTCGCCAAAGCAACCGCGAAATGGAGCAGATTGGGGAACGCCAGAGCCAATTGCAATCGGTCAACATCAAGATTGAAGCTGAGGTTCTGGAAAGGACCGCCGAACTGAAAGCGTCAAATAAGCAAATGGAGACCTTCTGCTATTCCATGTCGCATGACCTTCGGGCTCCGCTACGTGGCATTCGGGCATTTTCCCAGATCCTTGCCGAGGATCACGGAGAGAATCTGAACGAGCAGGCCAGGGATTGCGTAAAACGAATTGGAGACGCAGCAACAAGAATGGACATTCTCGTCCTGGATCTACTCCAATACAGTCGCGTCAGCACTCTCAAATTCTCCCCGGAACCCGTTTCACTCTCTAGAATAACAAACGAAGTCATTCGTTTGCTCTCCATGGAAATTCAGGACCAAAAGGCGACCGTAACAACGGATTCAGATCTCGGCATTGTGCTGGGCCATGAGGCGACACTCATTCAGGTCATGTTGAATCTAGTCGGGAACGCACTTAAGCACGGAAAGTTGGGAGTCACTCCTGTGCTCCATATTCGATCAGAAAGTCGCGCCAACCATATAAGAATCTTCGTTCAGGACAATGGCATTGGGATCGCCCCTGAATATCAGCAAAAGATATTTGAAATTTTCGAACGTATCCCGACCCCGGGCCGAAACACCGGCACGGGCGTTGGTTTGGCCATTGTGGCAAAATCGATGGAACGTCTCAGCGGCACGTTCGGCGTTGAATCGACACCGGGCACAGGCAGCACCTTCTGGTTTGAATTGCCGGCAGTCACATCCGTCATTGCAAGCGAAGACCTCGAAGCCAAACCAGCATTGACCATTCACGGATAGAAGCGATTTCCAAAAGTAATTTTCGGAATACCAGGGCTCGCCGCGCTGGGCGGAAGGAGCGCGGCATTTATGCCGCTTCACCGCACGACTGACGAAAACCTTCAAGAATTTGGAGGCATGCTCGAGTAACCACGTTGAAGCGGCGTGAACGCCGCGCTCCTTTCGCCGTTTCCACCTTTTACTCAGCGGCTTTCTCCCGCAACGCGTTCTCGATCATTTTACGAAATCGACCCGTTGCTGCTTTGACCTCGTCGGTTGGCCCGAGGAGGCGGACCTGGACATATTGCTTTCCAGAAGGGATGACGATACCGATAAGCGTTTGATCGCGCTTCCCTTTGGAACCGGGAAAAACATAGGTGCCGTGCAACGTGAGATAGGTGAAATTATATCCGGCGATTTGCGCTTTCTCCTCGTGGATATCTCCGCCCTCTTTTGTTTCAGGAAAATAGCTTTTCCATAGAGCAGCCGCGGCCGCAGGATTCTTGGTCCCCAAAAAGAAACGAACATCCGTCAAGGCCGGTCGACCTGGTGGGCTCGGGATCACAAAACGAACCAGCGCGGTTGTCTTCGACACTGGCAATTCCCATTTCCATTCTTCGGGACGTGAAAACGTTATCTCCCCGACCAGCACATTCAGGGGTTCAGCCTGAAGAGGCAAATGAAAGAGAAATGCGCAAACGCAAATTAAAAGACTTCGAACAACCGTCACGCCGGAAAAGATAGAACCCAAGCCTGGAAATACCAGAATTCATTGGAGGACTCCTAACCAACGGGCGCGATTGAAAGTCGGTGAGATAAGCGCAGGAAACGGAGCGCGGCTGTGTGCGAAGCATCAGCCGCAGCGGGCCAAGGCGGCAATAGTAGCTTCTGGACTGCTAACGTTAATCCCATCGCCTTACGCTGCTGCGGCTGACTCTGCGAGCACAGCCGCGCTCCGTCTGCGACAACCCGTTTACCGATCCGCATGAACGCGCCGTTACACTCTGTTGTCAGATTCCGAAACGCCTCACGCCAGCGCATCCCCACATCGGGACGCCAATTGTTAAAAAGCCTAAAAGAGCTGTAGTGTGATCATGGAAGACCTTGAGACGCCTGCTGCGTCGAGACAGAGCACGAAGGGTGAATCTTATGAAAGAAACTGCGGATCGGATCGCCAGTAGGTTGGAACGCCTTTCCGCGAACGCCAGTGAAAGGAACTGGCTTTGGCGATATAGTTTTTCGAGTTTGCTCGTCATCGTTGCCTTCGCCATCCGCCAATCGCTGGAACCCATTCTTCACGAAGCCCTCCCGTTTACGTTCTTTGTCACCAGCTCAACTCTCGCTGCCTACTTCGGCGGGGCTGGCCCCGGTTTTTTTGCTTTGTTTCTAGGCTGGCTCCTGGCCGATTACTTTTTCGTTCCGCCGATCGGTTCCCTCGGCGGCTTTGGCAAGGCTGATTTCATTTCGCTCGTCTCGACGCTCGGCCCGTCCCTGTTCGTCATCATTATTATACAGCTGCTTCACCGCGCGCGGCACAATGCGCGCACCGAGATCGAGAATCGGAAACGAGTTGAAACCGAATTGATCATCGCCAAGGAGCAACTCGAAAGTATCAACGCTAAACTGGAATGGCGCGTTGCGGAACGGACGGCTGACCTGGAGAAATCGGTAAAATTCCTCGACAACTTTTGTTACTCCATCGCGCATGATCTTCGCGCCCCCCTCCGTGCCATGCAGGGATTCACCGCGATGCTGGAAGAGGACTACACGCGATACCTGGACAAGGAGGGAAACGAATGCGGCCAGCGCATCATTCAAGCCTGCCAACGGATGGACAAATTAATCCTCGATCTGTTGGAATACGGACGCCTGAATCATCAGCGCGTCCAACTTGAGGACGTCGGACTCGACAACGCGATCCAGCACGCTCGTTCGAAACTGGAGCAAAAGATCGCCGACAGAAACGCGACCCTGTTGATCAAAAGTCCCCTCACCCCTGTTAGAGCGGATGCTGCGCTGCTAAACCTGGTCTTTTACCACCTGATTGACAACGCGCTTAAATTTACACCTCTGAACTGCCAGCCGCGCATTGAGATTTCCACCGAAGAAATGGACGGGAACATCAGGATTTTGGTTCGCGACAATGGAATCGGGATCGATCCGCAATATCAACAGCGCATCTTTCGTTTGTTCGAAACCTTACGGCCAATAAACCCCGCGGAGACCGGAGTCGGTTTGGCCCTGGTCATGAAAGCGGCTGAACGAATGAACGGCCGGGTCGGCGTCAGCTCAGAGCAAGGAAAAGGAAGCACCTTCTGGATCGAATTGCCCAAAGCGGACCGCGCCGGGAAAGCTTTGCCCACAGAGCCAAAGCCCCGCGCGATACCAGACCTTAAGCAACGCGCCACTGCCATTTAGTTAAAGGCGGCGAACCTTGAACGGACCGCGGCTGTCTCAGCCGCAGCG
>JAQGOU010000416.1 GCA_028293445.1 Verrucomicrobiales bacterium
CACCGTTGATTTTCTCCCCAAGATAAAATTGGAAATTGTTGTTCCCGATCATCTCGTGAAAGCTGCTGTTGACGCTATTGTGAAAGCGGCCAAGACCGGGAAGATTGGTGATGGAAAAGTTTTTGTCAGTCCAATCGACGACGCCATTCGCATTCGCACCGACGAAAAAGGAGATCAAGCGGTCTAACAACTGCTAGGTCAATTCGTTCCCAAAAAGCTTTCGGGTTTTTTGTCCCGCATTGAATTTACCTCGCCACTCTTGAGTGTTGAGGATTGTCCGTAAATCTAGAAAAACGAGGCAGCATTACTATGGCTAAAAAAGAAAATGGCGCCGCAAAGGTGACAACGCCAAGAAGCGTGATCGACAACGCCCGCAAGCAGGGCGCAAAGATGGTCGATGTGAAATTCGTGGACACCTTTGGCACATGGCAACATTTCAGCGTGCCGATCAATGAGTTGACCGAAGAAGTGTTTGAAGAAGGTTTTGGATTTGATGGCTCGTCGATCCGTGGATGGAAATCGATTGAAGCTTCCGACATGTTGGCGATGCCCGATCCCACCACAGCTTTCATTGATCCATTCATGGCCGTGCCGACGCTTTCCCTCACCTGCACCATTGCCGAAACCGGCACGAAGGAAGCCTACAACCGCGATCCTCGCGGCATTGCACAACGTGGCGAAAAATATTTAAAGAGCACGGGCCTGGCAGACACCGCGGTGTTCGGACCGGAAGCGGAGTTCTTCATCTTCGACAATGTTCAATACGATTCGAAACCGAACGGGACATTTTACTCCGTTGATTCTGAAGAGGCGATTTGGAACAGCGGTCGCGATGAAATGCCGAACCTTGGCTACAAGATTCGTTTGAAGGAAGGTTATTTTCCAGTCGCGCCGGTGGATACACAACAGGATCTCCGCACAGAAATGTGCCTCGTGATGGAGCAGCTCGGAATCGTCGTCGAACGTCAGCACCATGAAGTGGCTACAGCCGGTCAAGCGGAAATTGATTTCCGTTTCGACACGCTTGTGAAAACGGCCGACACCATGATGCTTTACAAGTACATCATTAAAAACGTCGCGCGCAAACACGGCAAGACCGTGACGTTCATGCCCAAGCCGCTTTTCGGTGATAACGGTTCAGGCATGCACACACATCAATCATTGTGGAACAAAGGCAAGCCACTCTTTGCCGGCAATGAATACGCAGGCCTTTCACAAATGGCGCTCTATTACATCGGCGGCATTCTAAAACACGCCAAAGCATTGGCGGGTATTTGTAACCCGACGACGAATTCGTATAAGCGTTTGGTTCCCGGATACGAAGCGCCAGTCAATCTCGCGTACTCCGCGCGCAATCGTTCTGCTGCCATTCGTATTCCGACGTTTAGCGAATCACCAAAAGCCAAACGCATTGAGTACCGTCCGCCCGATCCAGCCGCCAATCCATATCTTTGCTACACCGCATTGTTAATGGCTGGTCTGGATGGTGTGCTCAACAAAATCGATCCGGGTGAACCGATGGACAAAAACCTTTACGAACTGCCGCCGGAAGAGCATGCGAAAATTCCGCAGATGCCAGCCAGCCTCGATGAAGCCTTGAATCATCTCGAGAAAGATCATGAATTTCTGTTGAAGGGCGATGTGTTCACACGCGACTTCCTGGAAATGTGGATCACCCACAAGCGCAAGGAATCAGACGCGATCCGACTCCGTCCGCATCCATACGAATTTTTCCTTTATTACGACGTGTAGAATTTTACCGACGGCGACGATTCCCGAGAACCGTTGCGGTCAAAAAAGCAATTTGCTGAAAATTACGTGAAATCATCTCGCACTTTTTACGCCGAAAAACATCAGAGAACGCCTGATTTTAAAGGCTTTTTGCGATTGTGAATAACTCGTGAATAAGAGTTAATATGTTGTCCTCGTCAGCCTATAAAACGCTGGTAGAAAAGCACGCTGCCAATGCCTTAAAAAGCTTTGGCGTGCCCGCGAATCGGTTGCGGATGAAGGCTGTGAATAGGTTGAGTTGTAAGAGGCTGATAATGCGTTAGTTAGAATGATTAAAAACGGCAGGGAAACGATTGCGTGATATAAGGGAATAGCTGAAAACGGCGTTACGCGAATAATTATATTGAAACTTTTCAAAACAGGAAAATGAGCATAGCGGTCAAAAGCGCGGTGAATAATTGCGGGAAAACAACCAATTTCGGAATGAACATGCAATCGACGGCGGAAAAAATTTGGGCATCAGCGCAAGCCCTGCTGCGGACAATGCTAAATGCGGATCTTTATAACCTTTGGTTTTTGCCGGTGCGAGCCGTGGGGTTGGAAAAGGAGACAATCACGCTCGAGGTCGCCGACGATTTCTGCGAACTCTGGCTGAAAGATAACTACATCGGATTGATTCGCGATGTGCTCACCCACGCCGCAGGTCATGCTTTGGAAGTCAATTTTCAGATCTCGGCGAATTCGACGGCTCCCACGTTAGCGGGCACACGAGCAAAGATCGAAGAACCCATTCTGGAGAAAATCTCCACACCGAGACACGATGCCTCAAAAGGCGAAATTGTTTTCAATCCGAAAAATACTTTCGAGAGTTTTGTTGTTGGCGAAAATAATAACCTCGCCCACGCCGCCGCCGTTGCCGTCTCGCAATCACCAGGCAAAAATTACAATCCGCTCTTCATGTATGGCGGCACCGGACTTGGTAAGACTCATCTGCTCCACGCCATCGGACAGTATGTGGTCGGACACAAAAAAGGCGCACGCGTCTCTTACGTTTCCTCGGAAAAATTCACGAACGAATTCATCGACGCGCTGCAGAATAATCAACTCGTTCGGTTCCGGAAAAAATATCGCAATACAGATGTGCTCTTGATCGATGACGTTCAGTTCCTTGCCGGCAAAGAACGCATCCAGGAGGAATTTTTCCACACGTTCAATGCCTTGCACGAAGCGCACAAACAAATCGTGGTGACATGCGACAGGCCTGCCACAGAAATCCAGAACCTGGAGCATCGCCTCGTTTCTCGATTTGAATGGGGACTCGTGACGGATATGCAGCCACCTGATGTCGAAACCCGCCTGGCCATCTTAAAGAAGAAGGCTCAAAGCATGGGCGTACAGTTGCCCGACGATATTCTCAATTTCCTGGCGACCCGCATTCGCACCAACATCCGCCGACTCGAAGGAGCTCTCATTCGCGTGGCGTCGTATGCCTCGCTCACAGGAAAGAAACTTTCGTTGGAAATGGTGGAAGGCTTACTCCGTGAAGTCCTGCACGAAGAAGGGCGCTTCACCATCAGTATTGATTTGATTCAAAAGAAAGTTGCGGAACATTACGATATCCGGCTCGCGGACATGACCAGTAAACGTCGCCCGGAGAACATTGCGTTCCCACGGCAAATTGCGATGTATCTATCGCGTCAGCTGACGGAGAGTTCGCTCAACAGCATCGGCGAAGCATTTGGCGGTCGTGATCACGGAACAGTTTTGCACGCGTGCCGTCTGGTGAAAGACCGTATGGAAGTTGATTCGAACGTTCGCCAGAAAGTCAGCTATCTTGAGAAGCAGTTGATGCGTTAATGTTTTTTCGGGCCGTTGGTGTTAGGTTTGAAACGTGTCTAACTTCAAACCTAAGCGTTGAACTTTAAACCTCACGGAAATGCCTGCCATCGAAGTCAACGGCCTGACGAAAGCTTTTCGGACCTATAAGAAGTCTCCGGGGTTTGTGGGTGCCCTTCGCGGGCTGGTTCATCGAAAGTATGAACAGACCATCGCCGTCAAAGATGTCGGCTTCAAAGTCGAGGAAGGGGAACTAGTCGGGTTCCTGGGGCCTAATGGCGCAGGCAAAACCACCACGTTAAAAATGTTGTCGGGCCTGCTCTATCCTACGAGCGGTTCAGCCAGCGTTTTGGGTTATGTTCCATGGGAACGGCAGGATGGTTACCGTCGGCAATTCGCATTGTTGCTCGGCCAAAAAAACCAACTCTGGTGGGACCTGCCAGCGCTGGAATCACTGGAGCTCAACGCCAAAATTTACGGTATTTCAAAAACGGATTTCAACCGTACCGTGGATGAAATGACCGAGTTGCTCGCGATCAAAGAGAAACTCAACGTCATGGTGCGCGAACTCTCCCTCGGAGAGCGCATGAAGATGGAGCTGATTGCGGCGCTTTTGCATCAACCAAAAGTTCTCTTTCTGGATGAGCCCACGATTGGTCTCGATGTTATCTCTCAAAAGACGGTTCGTGAATTTCTCAAGGCGTACAACGCCAAAAAGAAAACAACCATTCTCCTCACCAGCCATTACATGGCCGACATTCAGGAACTGTGCGATCGGGTCATCATTATCGATCACGGCACCATTTTCTTTGATGGTCGGCTTCATGAGATTCTGGATCGATTCGCTGATTCGAAACTAATAACGATTCAATGTGGATCCGTTGGCGGCAACGTGGCCTGTTCCTCCAAAGACCTGGGCAAGTATGGGGAGGTCGTTGAACAAACGGCGAATACCGTGAAACTCAAGGTGCAACGCAGTCGTGTGATTTCCGTCTGCAAAGCGTTGTTGGACGAACTTCCGGTTACGGACATCGATATTGAAGAGGTTCCAATCGAGGATGTGATTCGCAGCATCTTTGCGCGCTAACAGAGCTGCAGTCCAGGTGCTGTGATATCGCTCGGCGTAGCCCAAACTACTGTGGCGTAATTTCCACCCGGCCGGCAAAATTCGTCCCGATTAGTAAGCCCCCGCCGAAGTTTGAATTCTGCAAAATGGCTCCTGAAATTTTAAGCGTCATGTTCGTTTGCACCGGGTTGGTGAATGTTCCCGTAAATGTGCCGTAACGGAGCGCCAGTGCTATTTTTGGCGGACTATTTGTAGGCGGGAAAACAAACACATTGTTCGTCGTCCAGGTGAAAGAGCGGCCAATCGGTTCGGGGAAATTTCCGCCCGAGAGCGTTACCATCGCATTGGTGATAGCGAGAGCGCGAACTCCGGCGCGAGGCGGATGATAAAGCGAGCCAGCTACGCTAAATTGATTCGTAAAACCTGCGGCAAAGAGATCGTCCGGCACTCCTGATCTGAGCCACGTCAAGGTTCCAGTGGGTTGTTCCCCAGCGACGTCTACCCAGCCGAAAAAGAATTCCTGAAATTCCAAATTTGTAACCAGCACAGAACCGTTCGTAACAACCTTTGGTAAAGGAAGCAGCGCCGTATAAACAGGCCATTGTCCGGTTTTTGAAATCGGAATTGTCTGTGCAATCGCACGACCATCTGCGAGAGCTCCGCTAAGACTCAGGCTGCCGAGTGCATTGATCGTGACGGCGCCAAATCCGATCCCCGACGGACCAGTTCCGTCGCTCGGACCAGGGAAGAGCATCGTTAAGTAATTCGTGAGCGAGGTTGCGAGATTGTTTGTTGCCCAGACAGTGCGATTCGCGAGCAGTGGCGAAGACCAATTGTTGCTTTCCGCAATCGAGCCAGTGAGGGCGTCCGAGCCGCCCTCGAAATCCAACGTAAACGAGAGCGTCAGCGGCAGTTTTTGTTGTTTCGTCCGGAGGACCGTTGTGGACGATGAACCATCGAGGCGCAGCTTTCCGGTAAAGAGAAGCGCATCGCCGTCGACCAGCACTTTCCCCGAATAAGCAAACGTCGGGGCCACGGTCATGTTTAAGAAACCGGCATTGTGCCGGGCGGCAGTCGTCACATCTTCAGGAAGGAAAAGACCATTGTAACTCCCGCCAAACCGGACCAGCGGGTTGGTAATGAAATTGGCGTTGAGAGCAAGATTGCTCCGCATTATAAAACTCAATGTGGGCGTATTCGTCGCGACAATGTTTCCAAGTCCATCTGTCCAATTGGTCAATACCCAATTCACGGCGGGCGTTGCGCTCAGCGTGTAAGGACGGCCAACGAACAATAACGCCTCGTTGGTGGGGGTTCCAAAATAGCCGGGAATGCCTTTGATTGCGCCGGAACCATTCGTGCTCAACGTAAAAAGTTCCGGCACATTATAGAAAAACTTGATCACTGCGACCGCCGATTCGCGTCCGTGAAAATCAACGGCTTTCACCGTGAAAATATTGCTGCCCGGTGATGCCGGTGCATCGACGGTCCAGGAAATACTCGGCGAATTCGTATTGAGGATGGCATCCTGCCAATTGGTGTTGTTGAACGTGAAAAGAACATGCTCGACCCGGGTGTTATCGAGTGCCGTTCCTCGCGCCGTTAGAATGGAATTAGTGATCTGGTTCGTGTAAACTCCATTCAGGATAGGGAAAATCGTTTTTATGGTCGGCGGCAGATTATCGACGTTCACCGTCAGCCTCGCGATGGCACTCGTGGCTGCACCACTCGTATTGGTGACTACAACAAAATAGCTCCCAGCGTCATTCGTGCTCGTGGGATTGATCAGCAGCGAAATATTTGTCGCTTCCGAAATTGGATCTCCATTTCGAAACCATTGATAACTGAACGGCGCGGTTCCGGTAACCTTGGCCGTAAAGCTGACAGACTGCCCCTCCGTGTTGGTTTTACTCTGCGGCTGCAGCAAAAACGCGGGGGCGATTTCAATGAAACTGGATTCAAAAGCCCCGATATCAGCAGCCTTCAATCACACGAGGCTCTTGCGCCTGATGTTTCCCGTACTGAAACGACAGTTCATTCGCCAAAGCCTCATCGGCCGACAGGTTTGTTCCCGCATTGATGCAGAGCGAGTTTGGAGCGAGTCGAAAATCTTCATTCGTTTCGTCGATAAAGCCCGGGAACGTTCCTCCACTGGAAGTTCCGTCATTTTTGAGACTCGTGATCCAGTTGCGCTGGCTATAAAGAACACCCAGGCTGCTTTCGAGGAGGACAAGCGTGTTGGCGGCCGCTGACGGCGCGTAGATAATGTTATTTCGCATGTCGCCGGATTCACTTGTGGTCGAGAATCGAAATAATGTGGTTCCGTCGGTCCGCCGTGAGATAACCGTGTTGTTGTAGAAGTATAAAGCGCCCTTTCGATAGAAACTCGTTTGTCCGCTATCACCTCCGTAGTGCACCATTTGTTTGTTCCCGTCACCCGTCGGTTCAATGAGCACATTACCGTAAACGAATGTTTGTGGGTAACGGGGATCCCCACGCACCAGGTAACTGTCGACAGCGTCAACCAGGTCCAGTTCTCGGTTACCACCTTCAATCCAATTGTAACGCACCACTAGGCCAGCGGAGCGATCCTTCAAATTATTTCCTGGGCAACCAGTCCTCAGTCGACCGAAGCGATTGAACTGATAAGTGATTCCCGCCGCTTCGGTATAAACATTGTGTCGATAGATATCGTTCTCCATCCCGTTGTCATAAAAGTAACATTTCTCGATGAGGACATTTTTGGTCGCCTGCGTGTCGGTCGAAGAAATGAATAATCCATGGGCACTGTCGCGCAGGATACAATTGCGCAGCGTAATATTCTCGCCCTTCTCAATGTAAATCGCGGCCGCTGTCGGCAGATAAGCCTGTGTGGTTCCTATGTAGCCGGTGAACGTGAATGGCGGACGGACACTTCGGACCTCGAGGTTCTCAATCGTGATATAGGTGGGCGTCGTGTCGCGAGGACGGCTGGCCCCACCGATCTTGATCACGCCCCGGGATTCATTCCAATAATTGAGGGCAGAACGAGTCGTCGCACCGTTTCCGTCGATGACGGGCAGTTGACCACTCTCATTGGGCACTCCGCGAACCGTAATCGGCGCGCCGTTGGTTCCCTGTCGGCAGATCACCCACTTTTCGTTATACGAAGTCGGCCGCCAATTGATCAGGACGGTATCGCCAGCCTGCAAATTTTCCCAGGGCACCGCACCAATCGAAGTATACGGTTTTCCGGGCCCGACCTCGTAAGTTGTTGCCCTGGTAGGCAAAACAAAAACGACCTGCGACAGTAGAGCAGCAGTGAACAATAAAAATCTTGGAAGGTTCCGAGTCGTACCTTCCTTCTTTAGCTTCTTTGTAGGGAAATAAACAGCAAATTCGGGATCAGTGCGCCCTGCCGCGTGAAGGCACGCGGCCTACACCGGCTTTATGTAGGCCGACTGTCTTCAGTCGGCGGGTGTAGTATCAAGATGCGCCCTTCTGATCATGCCGCGAGTAGAACGCGGGACTTAATTCGGGTTCTCGCCGGCACAATCTCTTCGGGAGAGAGAAGGTCCTCGATCGATTCCAAAACTTGCGTCGGCCGGTAAGGATAATTCTCCAGCAACTCGCGAGTCGTCGAGCCGGTGAGCACGAGGTAGGCCTGCATTCCAAGTTCGACGGCACCACGAATATCGGTCTCCATCGTATCACCGATCATGATGGTATCTGCCGTCCGTAGACCAAGTCTATTTCGCGCCATGAGGAACATGAACGGATTTGGCTTGCCGAGATAATACGCTTTCTTTCCGGTAGCACTCTCAAGATACGCAGCCAGTGCGCCGGTGCCTGGCCTTGGACCTGCATCGGTCGGACACCAGGTATCAGGATTGGTCGCGATGAGACGGCTTCCCTTTTCGATGAAGCGCATCGCCTTCTCGACGAGTTCATAATTAAACAGACGCCCTTCACCGACGACTACGTAATCGGGCTTGATCGAATCGAAGGCAATACCCGATTCCTGCAACGCGATGAGCAAGCCTCCTTCGCCGATCACAAAGGCGCTGGATTGCGGACGTTGCCGAATGAGAAAATCAGCCGTGCAATGCGCAGCCGTATAGAAATGTTTCCATGAAACCTTTAATCCGAGATGATCGAGCTTGGCGACGAGATCACGCGGTGAACGTTCGGAATTATTCGTCAAAAACATGAACGGGATGTTTTTGGCCTGAAGTTGCTGCACAAATTCTTTTGCGCCGGGGATTAATTTGGAGCCTTTATAGATCACCCCATCCATATCAATAAGGAAACCTTTCCCCTTCAGCGTTTCCACGGCACATACGTTTTTCGGGTATTTCATAAACAAAAAAATCAGAACACTCCCGGGCGCATCAGGATTCGATGCCCTCAGAAACATTCTGATCGAGACCCTCTTCGCAAGAGCCGTGCCAAGCCGAAAACACCGTAAAAGGGGCCTTTATGGATCATTGCGGGCCAGTTTGTCGCCTTTACATGCCCGCGTTTAGCCAAAGTGCTTAAAGTTGCACATTTTTAATTCCTCACTTTTCTTGCAGGCATCGTTTGTGCTATTAGAAAAATCCAACTTATGAAAACGATTGTCACAAAGGGAATTAGTCTCTCACTCATGTCTCTCGTCCTCGCCTCTTCTCAATGCGCCGCGCGCGCTGAAGAAGTAAAGGTTTGTGAAAAGCCAAAAAACGAAGGAGCCATGGTCTACAAAGTTACCGACGTCGCGGTGGTGCGACCGGTGGCGGCGGGTTTGTCGCTTGTGGGCGGTGCGCTCTTCCTCATTTCGTGGCCAGTGACCGCAGCCAGCGGTGATTCCGACGAAACATATAGAATGCTCGTCCGTAAACCGTCGAACATCGCCTTCAACCGGAAAGAAGGCCGCAATGACACCTTGCCCAAAGGCACGAAGATCATGAAATCGCCCCGTTCCCAATAGTCTTTAGGATTTAGAATACCAACAACAGCCCCGGCCCGCTCCGGGGCTGTTGCCTTTTCTGCCGCTGAAAAGCTGCAAAAGAGAATTGCGCGGAGGATCGAATCTTCGATTAGTATCTTCCTCGTGTTAAAGCTTCGTAGTCTTTTTGCCGCCGCCGTCCTCGGCGCTTCGTCACTTTTCCTTTATGCGAAACCGGAACCCGCGGACTTCGTCCTTCGCAATGCAAAAATAATCACCGTCGACCAAAAATTCTCGACGGCTGAAGCGCTCGCCGTTCGCGCGGACAAAATTGTCGCCGTGGGCAGTGATCGCAAGATTGCGGAATGGATCGGCCCGAACACGCAAGTCATGGATGCCGGAGGCAAAACCGTGATGCCCGGCCTTTACGACAGCCATGTGCATTCCTACAAGGCCTCCGTCAGCGAATTCGGTGGTGGAGCGCCGCTTGTCCATTCCATTGCTGAAGCACAGGATTGGATTCGTAAACAGGCCGCGCAAAAAAAAGCGGGCGAATGGATTGTGCTGGAACGGGTCTATGCCACGCGTCTTAAGGAAACCCGTTTGCCCACCAAAGCAGAGTTGGATGAACCTGCGCCGCTCAATCCCGTGTTGTGGAACTCCGGACCGGTAGCGGTGGTGAATTCAAAAGCGCTCGAACTTTCCGGCATCACGCGCGACACGCCCAATCCGACTCCTGGTGAAATTGTCAAAGATCCAAAGACCGGCGAGCCGACCGGAATTCTGCGCAATGCCGCGCAGCTGTTAAAAAATCCAAAATCGAATCGCCCGCCCACCGCACAGGAGCAACGGGAAGCGGTCAAACATCTTCATCATCTTTACAACGAACAAGGCATCACGAGTATCGGCGAGCGGCGCACCGAATCTGAGGCCATCGATTTATTTCGCGACATGGAGAAAACCGGCGAGCTCACCGTGCGCGTGAATTGCACTCGCATGATGGAACCGGTGCCGAAATCTATTGGCGAAGCAATCGCGAAGCTGGATGAACTCACGACCGGCACGAATAAAACGGCTGACTACGGGCCAACCGGACATGGCGACGATTGGGTGCGGATCGGACCTTTGAAAGTGTTGCTCGATGGCGGGATGTTGATCGGCACCGCTTATATGCGGGAGCCCTGGGGCGTCCATGACGTCTACCAGATCACGGATCCGAAGTATCGCGGGATTCTGAATGTCCAACCGGAGTTATTAAACGCCCTTTATCTCGAAGCCGCCAAGCGGGGCTGGCAACTCACCGCCCATTGCACCGGCGAAGCGTCGATGGATGTGCTGCTCGATTGTTACACTAAGATCGGCAAAGACATCGGTTACAGGAAAGTTCAGCAACAAAGGTTTCTCATCACGCACGCCAATTTTGCTTCCGAACGTAACTTCGCGATTTGCAAAGCCCTGCACATCGGCGCCGATATGCAGCCCGCCTGGCTTTACAAAGACGGCGCGAGCCTCGTCGAAACTCTGGGCGAACGCCGCATGAATTGGTTCATGCCGCTAAAGACATGGTTCGACAATGGCCTGGTCGTAGGCGGCGGCAGCGATCACATGGTGCAACTTGATTCCATAGAAAGCACCAATCCCTGGAATCCCTGGCTCGGCCTTTGGACAGTCTTGACGCGGAAAACCGAGCGGGACGGAATTCTCAATCCAAAGGAATGCCTCACGCGCGAACAAGCCATTCGCTTTTACACGATCAACAACTGCACCATAAATTTCGAAGAAGCCAAAAAAGGTTCGCTGGAACCAGGCAAGCTTGCCGACCTGATCATGATCGATCGCGACATTCTGAAGTGCCCCATCGAGAACATTCGCGACACCAAAGTCCTTCTCACGATGGTCGGTGGCAAAATCGTTTGGAAGAAGGAGTAGGAATCGTGGTTACAATGACCGGATACTCGCCGGATAAAGGAAAAGAAAGAGCCGCCGTTCTTGGGTCCTGATTTCTGAAGCAAAATGTTGGAAATTGATGCGCCGAAGTGTCCTGCCCGAACGGCGCGACATTCCGTCAGAAAAGGGACGCAATTTCCAAAGCTGCAGCGGGTGTCCGGCACGTGGGGATTTGTCGTTGCAGAAGCTGCGGCGCCTCTCCGCCATGCAAAACTTTGCCTTTCCGAAGCTGCAAGGCTCTCTGCCACGCAAAACTTTGGGTTTCCGAACCTGCAAGGGGTGTCCCCCACGTAAAACTTTGGCTTTCCGAAGCTGCGAGGGGTGTCCCTCACGTAAAACTTCCCATTCCGGAAGCTGCAAGGGGTCGTCGGAGCTCCGGAGTGCCCTTGCAGAAGCTGCGGCGGGTGTCCGGCACGTAAAACTTTGTGTTTCGGAAGCTGCAAGGAGTGTCCCTCACGCAAAACTTTGCCTTCCCGAAGCTGCGAGGGGTGTCCGCCATGCAAAACTTTGGTTTTCCGAAGCTGCAGCGCTCAATGTTTACAGGCGGTTTGAGCTTTCCGGAGCGTTGTCTGCCCTTGAAAAGCGTCAAAACGGCTTCCACCCGTCCGCGCGGGGATGGAAGCTGTTTCGACTGTCTTACGCCATTGGTTTTGGAGCCGACAGGGGCCGATAAATCTGCTTGAAATCGGACCCATTTTCGTCCGCCGTCCCGTTACGATCTCAGCGTTTATTTTGGGCCGAGATTCTTACTGCAGAGCCGCCAGCAATTCGTCCAGCGGGACGGTGGCGAAGCTGCTGGCAGAATCACTCATCGCATAGGGGATTACGACCTTGCGACCGTGGAGCAGGGCGCCGCAGGTGTAAACGACGTTCGGCACGTAGCCTTCCCGCTCCTCTTCATTCGGCGACAGCAACGGTTCCTTCAAGCGACCGATCACGCGCCTCGGATCTTTCAAATCGAGCAGGAACGCACCGATGCAATATTTGCGCATGGCGCCGACGCCGTGGCTGAGCACGAGCCAGCCAGCTTCGGTTTCAATGGGAGAACCACAGTTGCCCATCTTGATGAACTCCCACGGTTGCTCCGGGGCGAGTAAGAGCTTCGGCTCGGACCAGAAATGTAGGTTGTCTGAAAACATAATGAGAATGTTTTCGTCGTCCTGACGCGAGATCATGACGTATTGGCCATTGACCTTGCGCGGGAAGAGCGCCATTCCTTTGTTCCGCACTCCCGGACCGTTCAGGGTAATAAATTTGAAGTGAACGAAATCTGAGGTCTCCAGGAGTTGTGGCAGGATAATTTTGCCGTCGTAGGCAGTGTAAGTCGCGTAGTAGGTCACCTTTCCGTTGTCATCCTTGAATTGAACGAAGCGGGCGTCCTCGATCCCATTGCTCTGGCTCGGCGAAGAGGGAAAGATAACGCGTTGTGACACCGGCTGTGCTGGATCGAATCGCACGTCATAGTTTGACTCCGCCAGTAACAGCATGCCGCGAGCCGCGCGGTCGGCCGAAGCAGAATTTTCACCCGTGCGCTTGGCCTCCTCATCCAGGACCGTACGCAAGTGACCGATGGTGAAGCTTTCACCCAGTTGCTCCAGGACGCTGCGGCAAAATTTATTTCGCACGCCGAGTTCCTCGAGCTTACGGGCGAAGAGAGCGGTTTCGTAAATAGCATTTGGCACCCGCTCCGGTTCCGCGGCAAACGCCACCGGCGGCATCAGCTTGATGCGATGTTTAGCGTCGATGACGCCGAGACGAAATGTGATGGAGGAAATATGCCCCTCACCTGTGGCGCGCAAACTCAGGATGAAACGCAATGACCCTTTGGGCAGACCTGATTGATCGGGGTGCGGGACGATGGAAGGATTAAATAGCGCCGCCGACTCCGGCGAATATTCATGGGTAAAGTGCGCGCCAATTAAAGCCTGCCGTTTGGCGGACAGCTTGCGGTTGCCAACGATATGATGGCGCACTTGCGTGAAACGGTTTTGTAGAAATTTTTCCACCCCGTCATGTCGACTATCGAAGTCGCTGAACACTCCGCCGAGCACGCTGGCCACTTCCGCCTCGGACAAGTTCATGATCTGCGACACGATTCTTCTGGCAATGTCGTCGGTGCTGGGACGAAACGGTCGCATCAGCACGCGCGAGTGATCGGGTCTAAGAGTCGGACCCACGCGCGTGGCGTGGACCGCGGACGATTTGTTGGCTGTCATAAATTTGTTTTTGAGAGGCAAGACCTCCGCCGGCTGAAATAGATTCAGCTATAGCGATTGCAAAAGATAATTTCGTCCAAGTGATGTCAAACGTTGAAGCGACATAATGTCGCACTCCGGAGCGCGGCGTTCACACCGCTTCAGCGTGCAACTTCCAAGCGCTCCGAAAATGATTTTTGGGAAACCCCAGAATTATGATTGCTCAATGAGCGTTTAAGACTCTCTCCGGTTCGGTTCACATCAATGAGTGGCTCTTTGAAACTCGTCAGCGTGTTCTGCAATGCCTGCATCTCTGCCAGCGCAATCAGGAAGGCCAGCGTGGACTCCGCGCCTTGATTCTGACTCAAACGATCCACGTGTAATCCGTCGCGGCAACCGCCAGTCGTTGAATCGTAAAGCGCCAGTCCCAAATCATTTCGACCGAGGAACCATTCAAAGGCGCGGCGCGCTTCCGCGAGCCAAAACACGTCATTGGTGGCGTGATACGCCTCGATGCACGCTGAGACGGTGGCTTTCGCCTCGATCGGTTGTTGATCAAAGAGCGCCCGTTCCTGCCCGCGTGCGTAAAACCCGTTGGAACCAATCGGACGAAAAGAACCCGCCAGCGACGTTTGAACCTGAACAAGCCAGCGCAAGGTTTTGAGCCCCAGCTCGAGCATCGAGGCGTTATTCATACTGCGTCCGCTGATGATCATGGCGTGTGGCAGCTTGGCGTTTGCATACGAGACCACTTCCTCGAACCACTGCCATTCGTCGGTCGCAGCATCGGCATAGCGTTGGATGAGCTTCGCCGTTAATGCCTCGCGAAATTGCGTGACGCGCCGGTCACCGCTCAAGCGCTTCAGGTATTCGTCGATCCCAATCAAAGTGAATGCCCAGGCGCGAGGAGACGTAAACTCCGCCACTAACGGCAACGCTTGCTCAAAGAGTTCCGCGGCGAGCATTTGGAAACTGCTCTGCCCGGATTGCGAGACACAAAGTCCGAGCGCCCACAAGGCCTGACCCTGACAATCCTCCGATCCGACCTGCTCCAACCAGCGGCGATCGAAACTCATGAAGTTCCGAAAGCGGCGGCTCTCGCGGTCGAATGCATGGTTTAGAAAAGCAACATAAGTCGTCGCGTGTGCCTGGAGTCGCTGCGAACTCTTCCCCAGACGCTGCAGCATCAACGCCAGGACCAGGGCGCGTGCGTTGTCGTCCGTGCAATACCCTTCCGAGAAATTCGGCACGATGAAACTGGCGTGCTGAAAGATTCCCGTCGAGTCGGTCAGCCTGAAGAGATGATCGAGTTTCAAGTCCGGCAAGTGGCCCGGTTGTTCATCAAGCGTTTTGATCGGGGACGATTTTGTGCCGACAAAGCTGTGGTCCAGTCTCGCTCGCTCGAACGACTTCAGGTAAAGCTGTGCGACCTTGCTCCAGATCATATCCCGTCCCAGCTTGAAGGCATTCTTGCGCATGCCATGGCGCAACGTCTCGTCGCGCAGCAGTTCAATCACTGCTGTGGAGATCGCTTTGCTGTCACGAAATGGAACCAGTTTTCCTCGTTCCTCGGCCAGCAACTCCGCTGCATGCCAGTAAGGAGTCGAGACCACCGCGTTCCCCGCGCCGAATGCATACGCAAGCGTGCCCGAGGTGATTTGTGATTCCGTCAGGTAAGGCGTGAGATAAATATCCGCCGCGCCGATGAACCGCATCAGTTCGTCCAATTCCACGAAGCGGTTGAAGAACACGACATGCTTCTGCACTCCGATCTCCTTGGCCAGGCGTTCCAGGCTGAGTCGATACGCTTCTCCTTCTTCCCGGAGTAAATTCGGGTGGGTCTGCCCGAGCACGATGTAAACGAAATTGGGAAACTCGCGGATAATTTCCGGCAACGCCTGCAACGCGTATTCAATTCCTTTGTTCGGCGACAACAGACCGAACGTCAGAAGCACCTGCTTGCCTGCTACTGCGAACTCATCCTTGAAAAAATTCGGATCCGCAAATGGCATGTCCGGAATGCCGTGGGGAATGACATCGATTTTGGCTTCTGGAACGTGATAGATCTCGCGCAGAAAAGTCCGGCCGCGTTCGCTCATCACCACGAGCCTTGTGGATAGTCGCGTCAATTCGCGCATCACGCGACGTTGTTCATCATTCGGTTCGCGCAGGACCGTGTGCAACGTGGTGACGATCGGCATCCGCAGTTCGCGCAATAGCGCCAGGACGTGACTCCCGGCCGGCCCGCCGAAAATTCCAAATTCATGTTCGACACACAAGACGTCGACGCCCGTGATGTTCAGAAAATCCGCCGCGCGCAGATAAGAGGGCAGGTCCTGCTCGGCGATTTCAAATCGAACCTCGGGGGGATAATCATAGCCTTCCTCAAGGTCATTGACCGGCACGACGGGGCATTGAATCGCAGGAAACTCTGTGGCGACGGCGCAGCGCAAATCCGTAGTGAAGGTGGCGATGCCGCATTTTCTCGGAAGGTAGTCTCCGAGAAAGGCGACCTTGCTGATGGCGTTGGTTGCGGGATGACTCATACGGATTTCAGTTCTCGCCAATCATTTATCATCCTCCGGAAGTCGTGTGATGGCAAAGGGGTAACGCGGATGGGAGTCTGCTCAATCAATTGCAATTGAAGCTGCGGAAACCATGGCACGTCGTGGGGAGGACTCGCCAGTGTGCTCAAATAGCGGTGAAGATCGCGCAGGGTCAGGATAATTTTTTCCCATCTCATGACGTCACAGTGGACCCTGCCAGTAATTAAGCGAGGGGACATTCCCCTAAAACAGCATCCTCCTGGTCGAAAAAACAGGATATCCAGTCATATCACTGCGAATTGAGAAGGCTTCCTTGCGATGTCCTGGACTGCTTACTCCAAAAGATAACGTTGGTTCTTCCGTAGGCAATCGTCGCCTCGACGCCGAAAGCCAGCGCCTTGTCGGGTCTTTGGCGCGTCAAAATTCTTTAACGAGCCACTTGCGCTCGCGTGAACAAAAAAGCATCTTCGCTGTCTGCTAAATTGGTGCAATTTTCAAAGACAACCAAGTTAATGGTGTGCGCACAACGAGTGTTGACGCGGTTCTTTGCTTTGTTCGTTTTTCTTGGCGTTAGCTTCACCCTTTCTGCAGCGCCTAAATTTACGGCTTCATTCGACAAGGATACAGTCAGCATGGGGGAATCGGTGGAGCTGACGCTGAAGTTTGAAGATGCGGATCCTCGGCAGCAACCAACCCTGCCCGCGATCAACGGGTTGAAAGTTGTCGGGCAACGCCAGGCGCAAAACTTTTCCTCCATTAACGGTGAGGTCCATCGCGAGTATTCTTTCACGTACACTTTGGTGCCGACGAAGGAGGGCGACGTTTCTCTTCCCGGCATGCAATTGGAAGTCAACGGTCAAAAGCTCACCAGTGCGCCGCTCAAGTTAAAGGTAGTCAAATCTGTTAATCCTCCCGTGGCTGGGGCTGCGGCAGTACAACCCGCGATCCTGCAACTAATCGTTCCTAAAAATGAAATCTACGTTGGTGAAGTGTTCCCGGCGGAACTGCGGCTTTATTTTCGTGATCTGGGCAATATCAGTCTGCCGCAAATTCTGGGCGAGGGGTTCACCATGGGGGCGTTACCACAAAATCCAGATCGGGGGACAACAGTTCTCAACGGAGAACGCTTTAACTATCTATCCTTTCGATTTCCTGTCACGGCCGTTAAACCGGGCGAACTCAAACTGGGGCCCGCGAGCTGCGCCATTGCCATCGTCACAAGGTACGGTCGCAATTTGTTCGGCGAAAACGTTGCGGCCGAGACGCGTCCGGTTACGGTAACGAACGAGGCTCAAACCATGATCGTGCATGCACTGCCCAAGGAAAATATTCCTCCGACTTTCAACGGCGCGATCGGACAATTCAATCTTCATGTGGAAGCCGGACCGACAAATGTCGCGGTGGGTGATCCGGTGACGGTAAAAGTGCAGATCTCAGGCCGCGGAGCGCTCGACGCCTTGTCGTTGCCGACGCAACCCGGTTGGCGTGAATTCAAGAGTTATGCGCCTTCGAGCAAGGTGGATCTCTCGGATCGCCTCGGCGTGGAAGGCACGAAGACGTTCGAACAAGTGGTCGCGCCACAAAATGCGGATGTTAAGGAACTGCCGCAATTTGATTTCAGCTTTTTTGATACGGAACAGAAGACCTATCGCACCATCAGCACGCCGGCCATTCCACTGAGCGTTCGCCCCACCTCTGCGACGCCGCAACCGACGGTTGTTTCCGCGGGGACGCCCGGCGCCGAAAACCAAACCTCGTTAAAAGAAATTGGTCACATCAAACCGCAACTAGGCGCGTTGCAATCGGCGCAACCGCCTCTCATTCGACAACCTGGATTCTTGATCCTCCAGGCATTCGCTCCTGCGCTCTGGCTCGGCTCGATTTTTCTGCGTCGTTCCAAGGATAAGTTGGCGAATAATCCGAAGTTGCGTCGTCGCCGTGCCGTGGATCGAATCGTGGCTGAAGGATTGCAACAACTCTCTGCCCAGGCTGCCGCCAACAAATCCGATGACTTTTTTGCGACGACCTTTCGCTTGCTCCAGGAACGGTTGGGCGAACAGGTGGACTTGCCGGCGTCCGCGATCACGGAAGCGGTGGTGGATGAACGCCTCAAACCCGCAGGGGTCGCGGCGGAGACGATCACGTTGCTTCATGAATTGTTCCAGACCTGTAACCAGGCTCGTTACGCGCCGGTGCGCAGCCCGCAGAAATTGGCTGCTTACATTCCGAAAGTTGAAACCGCGTTAACGAATTTGCAGAAGCACGGATGAACGCACTCTTGAAACGTTTTGGGTCAACCTCATTCGCTCACTGCCTCCGGGTGGTTTGCGTTCTGTTCGCCATGGGTGCGCCAGCGGTGGCGGAGAACACGGCGGAAGTGTTCAACAACGCCAACAAACTCTACGAACAACAAAAGTATCCTGCGGCGGCTGCGGAGTACGAAAAGCTCCTCCAGTCCAGCAACCTGGCTCCTGAAATTTATTTCAATTTGGGGAACGCCTATTTCAAATCCGGTCAACTCGGGCGCGGAATCGCCGCTTATCGCAATGCTGAATTGCTTGCGCCACGTGATCCGAATATCCGCGCCAATCTTCAATTCGCGCGTAACGAAGCGAACAAAAAGAGTTCGCAATCGCTTTGGACGGAGGTGATTCACACTCTCACCCTGAACGAATGGGCCATTGCCGCTGCGGTTTGCATCTGGCTGGTGTTCGGATTGCTTATCCTTAGCCACTGGCGCACTGAATCTAAAAAGCTGCTCCGGATTTGGTCCGCCGTGATTGGCGTGATCGGACTCTTTTTTGTCGTGTGTTTGGGTTCTGCATTTCGAGATCGTTTTTTAATCACATCTGCAGTCGTCGTTGTCCAGGAAGCTGTGGTGCGTCGTGGACCGGTGGAGGAATCGCAAAGCGCTTTCACCTTACGCGATGGCGCCGAGATCTTCGTGCTCAATCGAAAAGACAAATGGCTTCAAGTGGTTGACGCTTCCCGACGAATTGGTTGGTTGCCAGAATCGCAGGTGATTGTTTTAAATGGCGGGCAATGAATTCACTCCGCCGCTTCCTTTGCGTCGTTCCTCTGTTTCTCGTCCTCGCCTCCAGTGCCGTGGCGAAGGGCGGCGTTAAAATCAGTGAAGACAAAGACAGGCTCCGCGTGGAGATCGACGGGAAACTTTTCACCGAATATTTTTTCGCCGATGTGCCGCGGCCGTTTTGTTATCCGCTGATCGGTCCGGGCGATTTGCCGATGACGCGGGACTATCCGATGCAAAGCCCTCCGGGTGAGGAGC
Organism: Verrucomicrobiales bacterium; assembly: GCA_028293445.1. Lineage (GTDB taxonomy): Bacteria > Verrucomicrobiota > Verrucomicrobiia > Limisphaerales > JACDHS01 > CBHWET01. The sequence goes on from JAQGOU010000416.1 coordinate 19,514, forward strand.
ACGATCACATTCATCATCGCTCCTTCTGGTACGCGCACGGCGATGTGAACGGTCACGATTTCTGGGCAGAGACCAAGACGAACCCGATCGTGCATCAAAAGTTTCTAGCCGTTAAATCGGGAAAAAAGTCCGGTGTGATTCACTCGCAAAACAAATGGATCACGGGCGCAGGAAAATGGATTTGCTCCGATGAACGGAAGCTGACGTTCCACAGTGATACCAATCCGAAGATCATCGATTTTGAAATCAAGCTGATGGCGAGCAACGGGGATGTTGTCTTCGGCGACACCAAGGAAGGCTCCCTCGCTATTCGTGTCGCTGAATCAATGCGCGTTGCGCCGGGTACAGATAAGAAAGCGCCACGCGGTCATATCGTCCAAAGCACCGGACTCACGGACACGAACACCTGGGGCAAAGCGGCGGAGTGGTGCGACTACAACGGGCTCGTGCAAGGGAAACAGGTCGGGATCGCCATCCTTGATCATCCTAAAAACCCGCGTCATCCGACCTGGTGGCACGTGCGGGACTACGGATTATTCGCTGCGAATCCCTTCGGTGTGCATCATTTCCAAAATAAACCGGCGGGCACCGGCGACCTCAAGATTGCTGCGGGAAAGAGCGTGACGTTTCGCTACCGCGTTGTGTTGCACGAAGGAGACGAGAAGGAATCCGGAATCGCGAAGCTTTACGAGGCGTATTCGAAACAGAAATTTTAACCACGGATAACGACAAGAAGGAATTTGTTCGACACGAATTACACAGACTGGCACGAATTTAAGAAGGCATTTCACAATTCGTGCCAATCTGTGTAATTCGTGTCGAACCCTTCTTATCCCTGTTTGCCTACGACACAAACCGCGGTTCGTAAACGCTCCCCAGTTGATGCTTGCGCAGGAGTTCCACGAACTTCGCAATGCCACGCTTCTCGTCGGCACCAATGTGGTAATGAATGTGCCAGCCTAAATAATCTTGTCGAAAATCGCGGTCGAATTCGCTGCGGCTCGCGATGATGTGGTCGAGGGTATCCAGGCCAAAATCTTTGGCTTCGCGCAGGAGACGGCGGAGTGGTTCGTTTTGAACGCCACGACGCAAGGCCCAAACCGCGTAGACAAACGGCAAGTTCGTCGACTCATTCCACGCTTCTCCCAGATCCCAAATCTCGTGCTCGTGCGGGGCGCGTAAGAATTCGATGCCGCGATCGCCAATGAGTAAAACGTTGTCGAGCGTCGGCGCGACGTCGTAACTGGGCAGCGGCTTGAACTCCGGTTTCAAGTTCTGCTCGGCCAATAACACCTTCAGCAGATTCACGCTCGTCAGTGACGCAGTATCGCAATAAATCTCGCGGATCTCCGCCAGCGGCTGTTTGTGCGCCAGGAAAACACTCTTCACTTCTCCCAACGACGCAATCGCGATGCCGTCGAGGATGTCGTAATTGTCGTTGAACAATACTTCGGTGATGCTGACCAACGCAGCGTCGAGCTCGTTGTTGCGCAGCATCTCCGCCAATTTGGACGGGACAACAAACTGGATTTGCTCTTCCAACCCGCGGGTGAGCGGCACGGCATTCAGATACGGGACTGATCCGACACGAAACGGCGCCAGTGAATTCTCCAATTCACTCTCACGGTGTTCATTGACGCGGCGCGTCTCACGTTCGTAACGCTGCGCCAGTTCTTCCGGCGTTTCGCGCGGCGCCATGCGGAGTTTTGGAATGTTATCGGACGGCTCCATTAATTTTTATCGGCCAACACTTGTGCGAACACGGGTCGGTCAATGTTGCCACCGGTCAATACGACGGCAACACGTTTGTTTTTCATTTTGCTGCGCTCTTGCAGCAGAGCCGCCAATGCGGTGGCACCTGCTCCTTCGGCGACGTTATGCGTATCGGTAAACAGATGACGCACCGCAGCCCGAATCTCTTCTTCATCGACCGCCACGATCCGTGAGGCTCCGCGCAAAATAATCTTGAGCGCTTCTTCATTCGGAACGCGACACGCGACACCATCCGCGATCGTGGATCCAACCGTAGCCGCCACCGATTTACCCGCGGCAAACGATAGCGCGTACGCCGGCGCCCGCATTGACGTGACGCCGATGATTTCAGTTTTCAACCCAAGCGCGTCCCGGACGGCAATCATCCCGCAAATACCAGACCCGAGGCCGATCGGCACATACACCGCATCGAGCGCCGCGACAGCGCGAAAGAGTTCCAGCGCGTAGCTCGCGACGCCACGAACCAGCGGCTCTTTGAACGAAGGAACGAAATGAAGATTCTCCGTCTTCGCCAGAGAAGCCGCATGTTCGAGCGCATCCTGAAAATCATTTCCGTGCTCGATCAGTTCAGCACCGAACGCGCGCATCGCCGCATTCTTTTCCGTGCTGTTGCCATGCGGCACCACCAGGACACTCCGCAAACCATGACGCGCCGCGCAAAAGGCAATGCTTTGTCCATGGTTGCCGCGCGTGGCCGCGATCACCCCTTTTACCTCCGGATGAAGTCGCTTCAACTCGTCGAAATAAACGATGCCGCCGCGAATCTTAAAGGCTCCAGCGGGCGTATGGTTCTCGTGCTTCACCCAGAGCTCGCAACCCGCACGTTCGCAGAGCAGCGGCCAGCGAATTTGCGGCGTGGGCGGCATGACCTTGTGAACGATGGCGGCGGCTGCTTCCAGCTGCTCAATCGTCGGGAGAGAGAACGTGGCCATGTTCAAGCGGTCGCTAAATTACCCTCGAGCAGTTTCGATTTTCCAGATGCATCTCCCTCGTCGGACGTGATCGCAGCCGGCAACACTTTGATCGGTTCGTAAAAAGTATTTCGCTGCACCGGCGTTCGGCCCGCTTCGCGAATCGCTTTCACCATGGCTGCTTCCGTTTGCAGTTGTGGCGATGTCGCCCCGGCCATGTGGAAGATGTGTTCTTCGATGATCGTCCCGTGCAAATCATCTGCGCCGTAGCTCAACGCCACTTGCGCGAGCTTCATTCCCATGCCGACCCAATACGCAGTGACGTGATCGAAGTTATCGAGATAGATGCGGCTCACCGCGATCGTGCGCAGACAATCAAAACCGGTCGGCGCATGCTTCACCTCCATCAGATTGTTATCCGGCATATACCTCAGCGGCACGAAGCCGACGAAGCCGTGCGTCTCGTCCTGCAAATTGCGGAGATAACTCAAATGATTCACGCGATCGGCCAGCGATTCGACATGGCCGAAAAGCATCGTGCAGGTGCTGCGTCCGCCGAGCTGGTGCCACGTGCGATGGACATCGAGATATTCCTCGGCCGATTCTTTTCCCTTGGCGATTTGTGAGCGGACTTCTTTTCGGAAGATTTCCGCGCCACCACCGGTGAGCGAATCGAGTCCGCACGCTTTCAATTCCGAGAGCGTCTCGCGCACCGTTTTCTTTCCCAACCAGGCAAGATGCAAAATCTCAATTGCGGTAAAGCATTTTAGTTGCAGCCGTGGATCGAGCGCTTTCAAGGCGCGCAACATGTCGGTGTAATAGCTGAACGGGAGCGAGGGATGGAGTCCGCCGACGATATGCAATTCCGTGATGCCAATCGCGAGTGCCTCGCGCGCCTTTTGCACGATCTGCTCAATGCTCAATTCGAAGCCGTCCTTGTCCCGTTTCTTGCGGGAGAAAGCGCAGAACTGGCAGCTCAGGATGCAGTAATTGGAATAGTTGATGTAGCGATTGATGATGTAACTGGCGCAATCTTTGACTTTCTTTTGGCGAACAAAGTCAGCGATCGCCCCGACGGCATTCAAATCTTTGCTTTCGAACAGGCGGAGAGCATCGGCGTCGGAAATACGCTCCCCGGCGACCACTTTGTCGTAGAGATCGCGAAGTTCGCTGCGCTGAACGAAGAAATTCATCCTGATTAGAAGTAGCAGAACCGGCGACTTTAGCAAAACCGGAGTTATTCCGGGATCGGACAGACCAGAATGGCCATCATCTTTCGATTTCCGCCTCGGGAAAGATCTCCTTTTTGCAATTTTCCTGTTTTCTCCTCTGGGAAGCGGGTCCGGCACGGAAAAGTTCACCTTTTTGGATCGGGAAGAAGGTTTGAAGCACTTTTATTCGTTTTTGGGAGCCGGAAACGGGAAAATCCAGCTCACTCCCCGTTTTCCGGGAGTCGGAAAGTGGCCGGTGAGTCTGATTTACGTTTTCCAAGAGGGGGAAAATCGTATTTCAGACTGATTTGCGTTTTCTGAGAGTCGGAAACTTCCCCGGCAGACTGATTTGCGTTTTCCAAGAGTCGGAAATTCGTCCGGAAGACTGATTTACGTTTTCCAAGAGTCCGGAACTTCCCCGGGAGACTGATTTACGATTTCCAAGAGCCGGAAAATCGTCCGGCAGACTGAATTCCTTTTTCCAAGAGCAGGAAAATGGTCCGGAAGTCGTCTTCCGACGTTCTGAGAGTCGGAAAATGACGTTTTCGTCGTCCTTTATCGATTTCCGCTCGAATCAACCCCATCGAACCCCTCAAAAATGTCTTTTCCGCGCTGTTTTCGTCGTTAGAGTGCGTGCAACGTCTGAAAAGGACATTATGAAAACGATCACGTCTCCTCTTTGCGCGGCTGCTTTGCTGATTCTCGTCGCGGGTTGCGCTTCGGATCCCAATCGCATCGGTGTTACCAACCAGAGACATCCCGGTCCAGCCATCGGACGCAATGTCGGCGCTGCTGTCGGCGGAGTCGGTGGAAACGTTGCCGGGTTGGCGGTCGGCCTCGGCGAAGGCGCAGTGATCGGTGCCACAGCTCCTTTCGACAACAAGACCACCATCATCCGACGTTGGAACACGGTCACCACTGCCGACGGCCGCACCATCCAGGTGCCGGAAGATATTGTCGTCGATTCGAATGGTCAGGTGATCGGCAGCGTTAAGAAGTAGGTTTGATTTCCACTTTGAGCTTTTTCGCGAGGTGCTAAACTTCGCGTGTTCGTATGAACTTTTTCGATAAACTAAAATTTAATTCCGAAGGGCTGATCCCAGCCATTATCCAGGAACAATCCACCGGTCGCGTCGTGATGATGGCCTGGATGAACAAAGCTTCCCTGGAAAGCACGATCGCCACCGGCAAAACCCATTTTTGGAGTCGTTCCCGCCAGAAGTTCTGGATGAAAGGCGAGGAAAGCGGTCACACGCAAACCGTGACCGACATCGCCTTCGATTGCGACGGCGACACGCTCCTGATTCAAGTCGTGCAAGTCGGCGCGGCCTGTCATGAGGGTTATAAATCCTGTTTCTTCCGCTCCGAGCAAAGCAAAGGGACCGATTTCAAAATCACCGAGGCGCAATTGCAGCGTCCGGAGGATATTTACAAAAAGAAATAGCGCCTGCCCCGCTTGTGGAAGCGCGCGCCGAATTACATCTTTGGGTCAGACAATGAATGACCGCTTTTTGAACAACTGCGGCAAAACCTAATGGATGATCCACTTTTATTCGGCAGCTCTGACTACTGGCTGATGTTTGCGCACCTGATCTTCGGACGCGGCATGGATTTTCTCAGCACGTGGGTCGCGACTCCCAATCTTGTCCTGGAAGGAAATCCGATCGCGAAACGTCTTGGCTGGAAATTGGGCGCGGTCGTGAACCTGGGGCTCTGTTTCACCTTCGCGATGTGGCCGGTCACATCGATTATCATTTGCACGACGAGTGTCTTGGTGGCCGCGCGGAATTTGCAGCAAGCCTGGCTGATGCGCACGATGGGTGAGGAAAGCTATCGTTTCTGGCATGTGCAACGAATGTTCGAAGCGAAGCTGCCGTTTTATGTATTCTGTTTGCTCGGGCAAACCTTGCTCATCGGACTCGTCGGCGGCGCCCTTGTTTATTTCAGTGAACTCGCGGAACTGGCCCCGGGCGCAGGCCCAACCGTGATGATCGTTCCATTTGCAATCGGCGTGGGGATCGTCGGCTACGCGATAACCGTGTTGTTCTATACGTTACTTTCAGTGTGGCGCATCCGGCGGTCGATGAGGTGATTATGTCCAAAGCCTACTATCTTGAATTCACGTTGGCCAAGGCTCCTATCACTTCGCTTGTCACCAAATTCGGCGGACAACCGGTCTGGTTGGAAACGCCCGAATGGCCGGTAAGCAAGACCACCCGGCAACCGATGCGCTTCGTTTGTCAGATCGCTTTGTCGCAAGTAGAGGCTTTGAAAAGTGGACCGGCGAACATGGCTTACGTTTTTATCACCGACGATGATGGGAGCGCGACCGCTGAAACGTGGAAACATGAAGGGGGAGAGAACGCCGTGATTTTGCAAACCGGCTCGAGGCCGTTTTCGACCGCAGGCACACCGGTCGGACCAACCCTAGAAAGGTGGTGTGATGCAGGACGCCTTTCGATTTTTCAAAAACTTACCGGAGGCAAGTCAGAGAAAGTTCGTCGGGAATGTGAATTTGCCGTTGGCCTGATTGCCAGGGAGGATCCGGTTGATTTTGATAACTTATCCGAAGCAGACACTGAAGCCGGGCTGGGCTCTAAACTAGGAGGAACACCCCGGTTCATTCAAGACAGTGAGTATCCGGACGACGGACCATGGCAATTGCTGGCCCAAATTGATTCATGCAAAGTGCCGTTCGAGATTAACTTTGGCGATGCAGGCGTCGGTTATGTTTTTCTTTCGGAGGACGGAAAATCGGCGAAGTTTTTGTGGCAATGCCTCTAAGCGAGGGCACACTTCAGTGTGGCGCATCCGGCGGTCTATGAGGTAAATTCTCGCCTCGCATGTATCATCCGACGCCATCTGAGTTTCTGAAGCTCGCGCAACAGGGCAATTTGATTCCGGTCACGCGCACGATTCTTGCCGATTTTGAAACGCCGCTCTCGGCCTATCGCAAGATCCGCGGACAAGGCGAATCCTTTCTCTTCGAATCCGTCGAAGGAGGCGAACATCTCGGCCGCTATTCTTTCGTCGGCTGCAATCCGCGCTCCGTCATCAAGCAAACGGGCAATCGCATCGAAGTCATTGAGAACGGCAAGGTAATCGAAAAGTTTGCCGTCTCCCGCGACCCCTCTTGCGATAAATGCGTGAAGGACGGACTGGAAGTGATCGAAGCCGTGATGAAGAAATTCAAAGCGGTTTCGTTGCCGGGGCTTCCGCGCTTCACCGGTGGTGCCGTCGGGTTCCTTGGCTACGAATTCATTCATGACGTCGAACCGGTCGTGCCGCGTCCGCCGTGCGATGATCTCAAAACGCCGACGATGTATTTCCTCATCGCGGATGAGCTGCTGATTTTCGATCGCGTCAAACAAACGATTACGATTTTGGTCAACGCGGTTCTCGACGAGAAAACAAAGGTGGAAGACGCCTACGAGGATGCCGTCGCGGAAATCGAACGCATCGCGACGCTTCTCGAGCAACCGATCGAACATGTCGCGGTGAGTGTTCCCACCGAAATTCCAGAAATGCCGTTCGAATCGAATGTTTCGAAGGAGAAGTTCTTCGAGAACGTGTTGAAGTCGAAGGAATACATTACGGCAGGCGACATCATCCAGGTCGTCGGCTCGCAGCGTTTCTCGGCGAATGTAAAAGCGTCGCCACTCGATATCTATCGTGCCGCGCGCAATATCAATCCGTCGCCGTACATGTTCCTGCTCGAGCTTGAAGGCTTTTCGCTGGTCGGAGCGTCGCCCGAAATTCATGTCCGTTGCGAAGAGAGCGTGGTCGAAATTCGCCCGATTGCCGGCACACGCCAACGCGGCGCTACCGCCGAGGAAGATGTTGCTCTCGAAAAAGAATTGCTTGCTGATCCCAAAGAACGCGCCGAACACGTGATGCTCGTGGACCTGGCCCGCAATGATCTCGGTCGCGTTTGTAATTACGGCAGTGTGCAGGTGAAAGATCTGATGATCATTGAGCGCTACAGCCACGTCATGCACATCGTCTCGCAGGTGGAAGGAAAGCTTTCTCCGGCAAAGACGCCCTACGATTTAATGCGCGCTACGTTTCCGGCAGGCACCCTCAGCGGCGCGCCGAAGATTCGTGCGATGCAGATTATTTCCGAGCTGGAACAAACCACACGCGGACCCTACGGTGGCTGCGTCGGTTATTTTTCTTTCAACGGCAATTTGGATTGCTGCATCACGATTCGCACAGCGCTCATCAAGGACGGCAAAGCCTACGTGCAGGCCGGTGGCGGTTGGGTGAATGATTCGAATCCGGAATCAGAATTCCAGGAGACGATCAATAAATCGAAAGCGATGCGTAAGGCCATTGCCATGGCGGAGAATTTTTCGGCGGAGGCGTAGAGGCGAATTCGGCTATTGGCAATTGTCTATCGACTATTGCCCATTCTCCCCGCGCTTCGCCTACGGCGGTGAAATGGTAACCGGTGCCTCAATCGGTCCATTCGCTGCCGGACCGAGAATCTGCTGCATCTGCAATTTCTGATACGCCTCCGGCCCGAGAAGTTTCTCCAACGATTTCTCCCGTTCGACTTCTGCAGCAACCATGGCATCGCTCTTCTCGTCTGCGCTCAGACTGGCATCATTTTGGATGCGCGCCACTTCCGCATCGGTCGCCTGGTTCATCTGATAAATCGGCGCCACCATAGTGCTCGATACGCCTGCCTGTTGCGACGCTGTTACCGCCTGGCGATAGAGCGGATCCTGGTTCAGTTTGTAAGTCTCGTAACGCTCCATCCCGAAGGTCGCCCGCAGCATCGCGTCGCGTTGTGCATTCAACGATTGCCGCAATCCAATACTTCTTGCGTCATTGGCGCCGCTAGAGATCGCCAGTTGATCTTCGACGGGATCACGAGTGCGAAAGAGATTCCGGAATTCGTCCGCAGTGAGCGCCACGCCTCGAAATTCTTCGCGCATCTTCTTCGCTGTTTCCGAATAGCGCAGGAGGAACTCCTCAAATTGTTCCGGTGTTAAAAGTCGTTGCAGCTCGGCCCGGCTTTGTTGACGGATTCGCACCACCTCGTTGGGATCCAGTGGCCGACCCTGCTTTTCCGCAGCGTCTTCGAGTTGCTTCATTTCCTGCTGAATGCGCGTCGTGACCTCGTAAACGTTCTGCTTCGTTTCTGCGGAGATGTCCCCCAGCACAGGACCATTGAGATTAATTCCGCCATGATCCGCCGTGTCGTCCTGCAGCGATATCTCCCAATTCGGGCCGAGCAGTCGCGTGAGCATGTTTTTGCGCTCTGCCTCCAGGTTGTTCAGTTTGGCGCTGTTCTTACGCTGCACTCCGACGTCCAGATCAGATTTCCACCACTCGAATTCAACCGGCTGCACCTCGCTTTCGCGCCGATGCGCATACAACTGATTCACGTCAGCAACGATGATGTCGCGAATGGTCTGTTGCGGGCAGCCGATCTCCCGGAGGTTCTTGATGTAGGCGGCGTAATCGGCAGACTCGACGTCGTGCCAGGTAAATTTGGTTGGGTGTGCGATCGGTTTGTTTGTGGAGTTGGCCAGCGGGCGGCCGGAATCCGGGATGATGCGGGCGCTTGGGGACTCACTTTTATGTGTGGCAGCGTACCACCCAAAACCCAGGATCAGGTTTACGGCTAACGATGCGATCAGCCCGGTTCGCGTGCGCATACTGCAATAATCCCCCAATTTGGCTCGGATGCAAGAACCGGCCTCGGCAAAAACTTGTCAAAAGAGGCGCATCGCGTTCTTCTCTGCCTGTGAAAGAGGAAAGTAACGTTCCCGCATCCAACAAGATTCCTGCCGCAAAAAAAGGCGTGGATCGTCGCGCCGTCATTGATGTGGGAACGAACTCTGTGAAACTGCTCGTCGCAGATATCAAGAAGAAGCACGTCGAACCGATTCTTGAAAAGAGCGAGCAGACACGATTGGGTCGAGGCTTTTACGAAACACATCGCTTGCAAGCCGATGCGATCAAGCTCACGGCCGACGCGGTGGCGGAGTTTGTGAAAACGGCGCGAAGCACAGGTGCTGCTTCGATCCGGATCATCGCAACCAGCGCCGCACGTGATGCGAAAAATCCGCAGGACTTGATTACCGCAATCGAAACAAGAGCTCACCTGCCGCTCGAAGTGATTTCCGGTGAACAGGAAGCAGAGCTCGCCTTTCGCGGCGTCTGCACAGATGCGAAACTGACACGGTCCCCTTTACTGATTCTGGACGTCGGCGGCGGCAGCACAGAATTCATCCTCGGTGAAGATGGACATCAACAGTTTCGCGAAAGTTTTCAGCTCGGGACGGTGCGTCTGCTGGAGCAGCTTCCACATTCGGATCCGCCTTCCCACGACGAACTCGAAGGATGCCGGGTGTGGCTCCGACATTTTCTGCACGAACGCGTTGCGCCCAAATTGCTGCCGGCTTTGCAAGCGAAGGCGAAGGTGAAACTGGTCGGCACGGGCGGCACGACGACGATCCTCGCGCGGATGCAGCATTGTCTAGATACTTTTGACCGCGACATGATCGAGTCGACCCCATTAAGCCGCAGCGAGATTCAGGCGCACGTCGAAAAACTGTGGCGCATGCCGTTGAAGGAGCGCCAAAACATTGTTGGTCTTCCTCCGAAGCGGGCGGACGTAATTCTTTTCGGCACGGTGATTTTCGAGGCGATCATGGAGCAATTTAATTTTGAAGAACTCCAGGTCAGCATGCGCGGATTGCGCTACGCTGCGCTTTTGGAAAACTAGAGCGGTTGGCAAAAGTAGTTTCTGGAGTACCCAGTCGGCCGCGCAGCGGAAAAGGCGCGCGGCATTTATGCCGCTTCACTGCACGACTGACGAAAATCCTGGAGAATTCAAGGACTGCTTGAGTGACGACGTTGAAGCGGCGTAAACGCCGCGCGCCTTTCGCCAGCGCCCTCCGATCTATCTGGAAATTACTTTTGGCAACCGCTAAAGCCCCGCGATCAACTCGATCGAGCCTTCTTCACTGTAAATGCGACAATTAGCAAGATAACCCCTGCCACCAATAAAATGATGCTTCCCGTTGTCATCCGACAATTTCGCTGAGGATTGCCGATCGTCTATCAGTGACAAAGTGGCGGTTGTCCTCAGGGCGGTTTGCAAGCGACCCACGGGAAATGGCTTGCCGACCTTTCCTCCTCCCTGCATAAAACGGCAATGCACAAACGACTTTCCTTGCTCGCCGCATCCGTTCTCGGTGTGGTTTCCCTTTCGGCTGCTGATTTGCGAATTGGCATGATCGGGCTCGACACCTCGCATGTGGTCGAATTCACCAAACGTTTCAATGATGCCACCGACAAAAATCATGTCCCCGGCGCGAAAGTCGTGGTCGCCTTTAAAGGCGGCAGTCCTGATCTCCAAAAAGAAAGCATGGAGCGTGTTGAGAAATACACGCCGGTGCTCCAGGAAAAGTATGGTGTCAAAATCGTCAACACCATCGAAGAACTTTGCGCGCAATGCGACGTGGTTATGCTGGAAAGCGTCGACGGCCGTCCGCACCTCTCGCAGGTAACTCCGGTCATTAAGGCGCACAAACCCGTTTTCATCGATAAACCGGTTGCCGGTTCGCTGCGCGATGCGATCGCCATTTTCAAACTCGCCAAAGAAAACAATGTGCCGATCTTCAGCGGTTCGTCACTGCGTTATTATCCGAATCTGCAGGAAATGAAAAAGGCGGATATCGGTCCAATCAAAGGCGCTACTTCGACTGGACCCGCACATTTGGAATCACACCATCCTGATCTCTTCTGGTATGGCATTCATCCGACCGAAGCACTTTATACCGTCATGGGAACGGGCTGCGAAACGGTTACCTGCACATTCACCCCGGCTACCCACGTTGTGACCGGCGTCTGGAAAGACGGTAAAGTCGCGACGCTTCGCGGATTGCGCGAAGGCCTGGAGCAATACCGCGTGCAAGTGTTCGGCACCAAAAAGGTTTTGGACGAACCGCTCGTCGGCGATTACACGCCGTTCTTGCGTGAAGTGATGACCTTCTTCCAAACCGGCGTCGCACCTGTTCCCGCGCAGGAGACCCTGGAAATCTACGCCTTCATGGAAGCGGCCGACGAAAGCAAACGTCAGGGCGGTTGTCCGGTAAAAATTGCCGACGTCATGAAAAAGGCGAGCACCCCAGCCGCGCCGTAATCCGAGACCATGCGGATTTAAACCACGGATTAACACGGACCGACACGGATAACGAAAAAGGATGCTATAGCAATCTGCTGCTCCAGCCTTATCCGTGTCTATCTGTACTACAATGTCGAAGAATTGCGCAAATCGAACAAGATTTTCGGGGCTGTCTTATTTCCTCGCCCCTTAGGGGCGAGGAACAAGGTGAGGGGAAACGTACTTTGCTGCAACAGCGCCACAAATTATCTACCGCGTCATTATTGTGCGGGCGTTTCCCCTCATCCTAGCCTTCTCCCCTGAGGGGAGAAGGGATTCGCGCTCGTAATTACTTGCTCATTCGGTTGCGGTTCCACCGCGCTGTGTTCATCCGTGGTAAAGAACTTCTTGCCCGCGCACTACTTTTCAAAGCTGTAACTTCCAGATTGGACATCAAATAAAGCCAATCCATTTTCGATCCGCAGGAACGTGACACCTTTGGCCTTCGTTGCAGACTGACCGCTTTCCAGGATTGAGTCCGCGCTGGTGGCTGGAAGGTAAATCGTCGCGGAGCTGTTCGCGGGAACAGTGATGTTCCATTTGAACTTCCCGTTCTCTTTTTTCCAGTCGCTCGAAATCAAACCGTAAGGTGATCGATGCGTCGCTTTAACGAAGGTCAAATCACCCACCGGCTGAGGCTTCATGATGATGTGCTTGAAACCGGTTTGTTCCGGATCGGCTTTGATGCCCGCGAGATCTTCGTGGAACCAGATCACCAGATCGCCCACGAGCATGAGGTGATTGCCGGAATTCATCGCCGGATCCGCAGTGTCGCCGTTCCACAATTCCCAGATCGTTGTGGCTCCCTTTTTAATCATATAACCCCAGCTTGGATAATCGGTTTTCGTTGCCATCGCATAGGAAATGTCAGCGCGCCCGTTGTCCGAAAGAACCCGGTTGAGCCATTGCCCGCCCACCAACCCGGTCGCGATGTGACCGCCAGTTCCTTCAAACGTTTTTACGAGATGATTGAAAACGCGTTCGCGTTGGTCTTCCGCGACCAGGCCGAAAGCCAACGGCAACACACAAGAGGTTTGCGTGCCGTTGTCGTATTGACCGAGGTCCGCTTTATAAAACTCTCTGTTAAAAGCATTCTTTAATTTCGCCGCAAGCGTTTGGTAATGCGCAACGTCCTCAGTTTTGCCGAGGATTTTTGCGTAACGACTCATCAAACGGCAGTTGTTATAGAAGTAAGCGGTGGCGAGCAGCGGCTTGCTGGTCTGACGTTTGGGATCTTTGGAATGAATCAGCGATTGTTCCTCGGGCGGCACACACCAGTCGCCGTAGCTGTCTTTCGAAATAATATTGTTCGTCGCGATGAAGCTGCTCATGTGATCCATCCACTTCTTCATCGAGGCGTAATGCGACGCTATGATCCCTTCATCACCGAATTGTTCATGTAACATTTGCGGCATGACAATGCTCGCGCTCGGCCAGGTGATGTTGTCGTTGTAAAGCGGCCAATAGCTCGGACAAACATCGGAGATGCTGCCGTTATCTTTCTGACCATCAGCCATGTCCCGCAGCCACTTGGCGTAAAGATTATCGGTGTTAAACATGTAGGTTTCCCCCTTGCATTCAAAGGCGCGATCGCCGAGCCAACCCTGACGTTCATCGCGTTGAGGACAATCGGTGGGTGAGCTTCGATAATTATCGCGCAAACCCCATCGCACATTTTTCACGATCTGGTTCAGCAACGGATTGGAGCAGGTGAAGTCGCCCGCGTTTTCCAAATCGTCATGCACCTCGAGACCTTCGAGCGAGGAGAGCGATGGTTTGCCGGGAAAACCGATGAGTTCCACATAACGAAAGCCGTGGTAAGTAAAACGGGGTTCGTATACTTCAGCGCCTTTTCCATTAAGTGTGTATGTATCCGTGACTTTGCTGGAGCGCAGATTATCGAGGTAGAGTGTGCCGTCCGGTTTCAATTGTTCCGCATGGCGCATCGACACAGAGGTTCCTTTTGGCCCAGAGACCTTCAACCGACACCAGCCGACCATATTTTGCCCCATGTCATAGATGTAAACGCCGGGCGTAAGTTCCTTCACCGAGATAGGCTTCAACGTTTGGGTCACCCGAATCGGTTCCGCCATTTGCGCGGAAACCCGTGCGCCGGGTCCGGCTACGAAACGCGCATCTTCCCAAGCTGCATCATGCTTGCCATCCTGCGGTTCGAACCCGAAGCGACTCCAGTTTTTCATTTCGAGCCGCGCATCGTATTCTTCGCCATCATATTCGTTGTTCGCACGGATTGGACCTCCATCGGTCAACTTCCAGGTGTTGTCGCTGACGACTTCATCGACCGATCCATCGGCGTATTCAATACGCAGTTGAAAGAGGAGTTTCGGGCAACCATAGGTGCGGGTAGTCGTCGGCACGCTCAAGCGAGGTGCAAAGAACCGGCCGTTTCCAAGTATAACGCCAACGCAATTGCCACCACGGTGAATCTCAGAGGTCACATCGTGTGTGACGTAAAGAACCCGCTTGTCGTATTCAGTCATTCCGGGTGAAAGAACTTCATTCCCGATTTTTTTTCCGTTTAGGTAGAGCTCAGAAAGGCCTAGACCAGAAATGTAAGCCGTCGCACGGCGAATCTTGTGGTCGGTCGTAAACTCTTTCCGGAGATAACGAGCAGCGAGACGCCGATTCTCTGGTGTGCCGATCTCTCCCCACGGCGCCATGCCTACGGGCCCAAGCTTTTTCGCCGCTTTCCATTTGGTGTCGTTGAACTCGACCTTTTCCCAGCCATTGGTTGATTTCTTAGCAGCCTTCCACGTTTCATCCGTCGCGATGACGAGTGCCGGGTAATTCGCGAAGTTGACTTTCAGCAAGGCGAGCGCACCGCCTGGATTTGGAGCGTCACCGGTGTTGTTGATAGAGATGGCAATGACGTTCTTTCCGGCGTGCAAACGCGCAGCGATATCGAAACTGGAAACTGCCTTGAAGTTGCTGCCGATGCCAATTTGCACTCCATTGACGAACGCAGCAAACCGATTGTCCCCGGTGACGAGGAGTTCTGCGGCAGAAACATGTTGGTCGGCGGGCATGTCAAAAGTTCGGCGGAAATAACGGTGAGCGATCGGAGCATTTTCAGCGGGGTTCCCAGTGCTTTCCGGATACCAGATCCACGAGGTCCCAGCGATGCTGGTTTTATGTTCTTCTTCCTCTTTGCCGATCCATTGGGCTTTCCAATCCGATGCCTTCAGCAGGCCCATCGTCCATTTGGACGGCTTACTCCATTGGGACGCTTTTCCGTCGGCATTCCAGGCGCGGACTTTCCAAAAACATTCCTGGTTTGCCGGCAACGGCTTGCCGGCATAGCGCACTTGAATCGAGCGGTCTGATTCCACCTTGCCGGTGCTCCAGAGATCCCCTTCGTCGCGGCCCAATTGTTTGGCGGAACTGGCGACAAGGATTTCGTAGGCAGTTTGCTTTTCTCCGCGCTCCTGAGAAGAAACAATCCAGCTGAGGCGAGGCTTCAGCTCATCAATCCCCAGCGGATCGCGCAAGGATTCGCAACGCGGATCGCTCAGGTTAATGGAAGCGTGAACGACGGTGATCCCGGCGCAAAAAAGCGCCAACACGAGTTTCTTCATATTTTTAAAGGCGCCCGTTACTTTGCCAACGGGCCAGTGAATTTATAGTTTCCCGAACCGACTTCGAAAATGGTGTGTCCCGGTTCAGCGCGAACGAACTGAACTCCTTTAGCTTTGCGAGCGGGCTTGCCGCTTTCACGAACGGTGGATTCGTCGGAGATCGGCAAATAAACTGTGGCCACCGTATTTGCCGGAATGGTGACGTTGAGACGAAACTCGCCGTTCACCATTTCCCAATCGCTAACAATCTTTCCACGGATGGAATCATATTCTGCCTTGGCATAGGTCAACTCCCCCACGACGTTCGGCCTGATCATGAAATGTTTGAAGCCTGGAGTGGTCGGGTCCGGGTTGATGCCAGCGAAGGCTTTATAGAAGCAGGCCACTACATCGCCATACATGATGTGATTGCGGGATTCAGCACCGCTCCATTGTTCCCATAACGTCGTGGCACCTTGCTCGATCCAATAGCCCCAGCTCGGTAGATCTTTCTGCGCAGCGATGCGATAGGCGACGTCGGCCCGGCCATTTTCAAGTAAGGCGTTGAGCAGATATTTTGAACCAAGAATACCGGTGTCGATGTGCCAATTACTTTTCTCGACCGCTTTGACGAGATTGTCCAAGACGCGCCGTTTGTTCTCTGGTTCGCACAAGCCTTGATACAACGCACAGCTCAGCGCAGTCTGACTCCCGTTGCCGTAACTACCGGTTTGTGGGTTTAAAAACTTTTTGTTGAAAGCGGTTTTGATGTCATTTGCCAGCTTGGTGTATTTGCGCGCTTCGGCTTCGTTGCCGGAATAGAGTGCGGCCAGCGCCGTAATCTGTGCATCGCGATAATAGTAGGCCGTGGAAGTAACATCAGCTGGAGTTTTCGTTTTGTAAGGAGCCCAATCATTCAAGCCGATATCCACAATGTTGTTCTTGGCTTTGCTCGTGAGGTAATCGACGTAACGTTTGAAACCGTCGAAGTGGTCGCGGAGAATTTGCGTATCGCCGTAGTATTGATACATGTGCGATGGAATCAGCAGGAACGCACTGTCCCAGGCTGGTCCGTTGCCCCAGGTATAACCCCAACCGGCGGTTGGAACGATCCCGGGCAACATGCCGGTAGGACGCTGCTCATCGCCTAGATCATTAATCCACTTCGTGTAAACGGTACTCGCGTCAAAAGTAAAGAGGCCTTGCTCCGCCGCAAGATGCGCGTCGCCGGTCCAGCCGTTTTTCTCCCGATGAGGACAGTCCGTCGGAATACCTTGCAGGTTGCTCAGATAAGACCAGCGAGCGTTGCGTGCGATCTTGTTGAAAAGCACGTTCGAGGATTCAAATTTTCCGACGGCTGGCACGGCGGAATGAATGAAGATGCCTTTCAGATTATCGAGTGTCGGCTTGCCTGGAAAGCCGGTGACTTCGACATATTGAAAGCCATGGTAGTCAAACCGCGAATGCCACTTTTCGGTTCTGCCGCCGCGTAAAATGTAAGTGTCAGTCTGGTGTGTCTGAGATGGGTCTAATTTTTTGACGTGCTTCTCTATATCCTGGGTATCGAGTGATCCGTCTTCGAACAACCGTTCGCCATGACGCAGTTGGACCTTCGTTCCGGCCGGGCCTTTAACCTTCAGTTCGCAGAAACCGGCAAAATTTTGGCCCATATCAAAAATGAACACGCCCGGTTTTGGTTCGGAGACTTTGATCGGAGTAATCGTTTCAAACGCTCTGATCGGGACGTTTGCCTGTGCAGAAATTTTACCTTTAGGAGCTTCAACGATCTTGGCGCGTTCCCAGTTTGTATCTCTAAACTCACCAGTATCCCAACCCGATTGCTCCAGACGAGCATCGTAGGTTTCACCCGCGTAAATGCTGTCGAACGTAATAGGCCCGGTCGACGTGCGCCATTGTTCATCGCTTACGATTCTCTGATTCGTCCCGTCCGTATAAGTGATCTCGAGTGAGAGGAGAAGCTTCGGAGCCTCGCGCCACGGAGCCTCATGAAAATTCCAAACCGCACGGGTGTGGCAATTATACCAACCGGTTCCCAAGATCACGCCGATAGCATTATTGCCGCGCTTTAAATTCTCGGTGACATCGTAGGTAACGTAGAGATCACGCTTATCGTAGCGTGTGTAACCCGGATCAAGCAGGTGATTGCCGACTTTTGCACCGTTGAGGTGAAGTTCGTAGTAACCGAGGCCGCAGATGTAAACACGAGCCTCCTTGATCTTCTTTTCCACAGAAAATGCACGGCGCAAAAAGGGCGCAGCCTGGTAGTTGGTATCGGTGGTGCGGCCGATCCACTTCGCATTCCAATCAGCGGGATCCAGCAGTCCCATTTCCCACGTGGCCGTTTCGCTGGTTGAAACCTTCCCATCCTGATCCCACGTGCGAACTTTCCAAAAGCAGTGCTGGCGTGAAGCAAGTTGCTTTCCGCCGTAGGCAATTTGCGCCGTTTCGTCCGAGTCAATTTTGCCGCTGTCCCACAGGTCGCCTCTGTTTTTCTTCAGATTCGCTGGACTGCTCGCGACGATGATTTCGTAAGCACTCTGCTTTTGGTCACGCTCCTTCGACTTTATTTCCCAACTCAATCGCGGCGCTGCCCGTTCAATCCCGAGAGGATTGTCGAGATACTCGCAGCGAAGCCGGACCGGATGGAATCCAGCCTGAAGTGACGTGGCGAACAATGTCGCCGCGAAAAAAGTGGAAACAGAACGCATAAAAGAGAAACCGCTAACCTGCGTCTTTAACAGAGCCGGTTAACGGTTTGAATCCGACTAAAAATCAAACTTATCGATGTTGTCTTTATTGAAGATGAACGGTTTGCCCAACATGATGTTGTCACCGTCGATTTTGAATTCGCCGAGTTTCCCAGCTGTCACCGTTTTATCTCCCGGTTTCAACTCGCCTTTGGCGAGCTTCGTCGCGGCATAAACGGCGAGGTAGCCGAGGTCTTCCGTGTTCCAAAGAATCACGCTATCGGTCACGCCGCTGTGGACATAACGCTTGTTCTCATTGGGCAACCCAAGGCCAAGCACTTTCACTTTGCCGGTCTTGCCTGCTTGTTTCACCGCTTCGGCTGCGCCCGGAACCCCTGGGGAGCAAATCGCCATGATGCATTTCAGATTCGGATTGGCGCTCATCAACGCAGTCGCTTCGCTCTGCGCTTTATCTTTCAAATCATCGCAGGGACGAGTCGCCACCAATTTCATCTTGGGATACTTATCCTTGAGACGGGCTTCGATATTCTTTTGCCATTCGCGCATGTTGGCCGCGGTGAGTGTGGCCGTGATGATCGCAAATTCACCTTCGTTGTTGCAGAGGCGCGCCGCTTCATCCATCAACGTGTAACCGATCCCTTCGGGCGTCGCCTGGTTCACGAAAAAGCTGCGCGCATCCGGCAACGCATCGGCATCATAGGTCAACACTTTCACACCGGCCTTCTGCGCTTTGCGGAGCGCGGTGGAAATGCCTTCTTTGTTTTCGGCAGCGACCGCAATCGCATCGACGCCGAGTGTGATCCAGTTCTCAACGATTTCGTTCTGCTTGGCGGCGTTGGAATCAGTCGGGCCGTCGAACAGAAGTTCCACACCCAATTCTTTTGCGGCCTTATCCGCGCCGCCTTTGCAGGATATAAAGTAAGCGTTGCCTTTAGCCTTGGGCAGCATGGCGACGATGAGTTTGTCGGCAGCGTGTGAACTGATTCCCGCCAGTGCGAAACCGGCGACGACGAGTGAAGCGATAATTTGTTTCATGCGATTTTTGTTTGTTGCGGTAAGTGACTTTGACGGCGAGAACGCCATGTTGACAAGATTTTTGGGAGCACACTACTGCACAGGGCAAGCAGCAACAGCGCGCCCGTCATCATGCCGGAAAGTTCCTCGGCGGAGTTGTGTCGGATCACAATGGGCAGGCAGGCCAGGCCGTTTTTCAAAACAGCAATTGCCGCCACACCGAGCAGAGTGCCATGAACGGAACCGATGCCGCCGAAAATACTTGTGCCGCCGAGCACGACGGCCGTGATGGCAAAAAGCTCATAGCCGGTGCCCGCATCGGCCTTGGCTTGTCCAAGTCGTGCCGTATAAATAATCGCTGCGAGCGCCGCCACGATGCCTGCGAGCACATAAACCATGGTCAATCGTCGTTCGACGGAAATTCCCGCGTAGCGTGTTCCTTCTGGCGAAAACCCGATCGCACGAAAGGATCGGCCGAAGGTTGTGCGATGCACAAGGAGCCACGTCGCTATGGCAACGACAATGAAAAGCCATGCTTGCGCTGGCAAGCCGAGCCAGCGTTCCTGGCCCAGGAACAAAAATGAAGCCGGAAAATCAGTATAGGTCACAGAGCCGTGCGTGATCGCTTCCGCCAAACCGCGAAAGAGCGAGTAGGTTCCGAGGGTTACAATGAGCGCCGGAATCCGCAGTGTCGTGATGAGGGTCGCGTTTAATCCGCCCGCCAGCGCGCCCACACCGACTGCACAGACAGCTGCCATGCCGATGGAGAGATGCGCATCGTGCCACAGTTTTCCAAAGACAATCGCGGTTAAGCCCAGTAGCGACCCGATTGATAAATCAATTCCTCCAGTGAGAATGACCGGCGTCAGCGCGAGCGCGAGCAACCCGATTTCGCAGGAATGCCGCAGGATATCGAACTGCCTATCCATGGTGCCGAAGCCCACAGTTATGCCACGGCGATTCATCGAGGTTCCGAAGTAATAGAAAAGCAGCCACTCCACGACCAACACGAACAGCAGAATGGTTTCATGCCGCAGCAGGATTCTTTTCCATCCGTGTTTATCTGTGTTCATCCGTGGTTAAGTTTTTTGTTTCCGGGTCCGCAACCCATCGGTCACGACCGCGAGCAAAATAATTCCGCCCTGGATCGCTTTTTCCCAATACGCCTCGACGTGCAGATGCGTGAGTGCAGGACTGACGCATGCGAGGAGCAGCAATCCGGCGAACACGCCCCAGAGATTGCCGCGTCCACCCGAGATTGCCACGCCACCGACGACCACGGCGGCGATTACTTTCAGTTCCAGGCCCGTGCCGGACAGTGGTTGGACTTGCGGCGACTGCGCAATGTTCATCATTGCAGCCAAACCGGTCAGCGCGCCGATGAAAGCGAATGTAGAAAAGGTAACGAGTTGCGGACGAATGCCAGAGAGTCGGGAAGCTTCGGCATCCGTGCCGACCGCGTAAACAAATCTTCCGGCGGAAAGTAGCTTCATCGCAAACGCCATCACGACGAGCAACGCCACCGAAGCCGTCACGAGCAACCATTGCCCACCGACCTGACTCAAGCCAAACCACTGCACCGTGTCGGGGAGATTCACGAATTCGCCCTGGCGCGCCATGTTCAATCCCTGCCGTAACGTGACCATCGTCGCCAGCGTGACGACAATTGATGGGAGTTTAAGTCCGGCGACAAGCCAGCCATTTACAGCGCCCATCAACACACCAAAAAAAACCGAGGAGAGAAATACTATCGGCAACGGCCAACCTTTGGCGGCCAATAAACCCGCGCAGACGCTGCAGACGGCAAATTGTGATCCAACCGAGATATCAATTTGTCGCGCGATAATGACCAGCGCCATACCGCACGCGATCACGATGGTCGGTGCTTCTCGCGTCAGGAGCGAGAGCAGCGGCTGCGGCTGATAGAAGCCGGGAGCGACGATTGCCATTACGAGCAGTAAGATGCCGAGCGCGATGGCGACGGAGATTTCGCGGAAATACTTTTTCACGCGTTGATCCCTTCCGTTTGACCGAGAGCTGCGGCCATGACGCTGTGCGGGTCCGCGGTTTTTCCGTCGAGGATTCCGGTGACGGTTCCACCGCGCATCACTCCAATGCGATCACTCATCCCGAGGATCTCCGGCAGATCGGATGAGATCATAATCACGGCGAGTCCCTGCGCGGCGAGTCGACGGATGATTTTGTGAATCTCCGATTTTGCGCCGACATCAACGCCCTGCGTTGGTTCATCAAGAATCAAGACTTTCGGCTTTGTGGCGAGCCAGCGGGCGAGCGCAACCTTTTGCTGGTTACCGCCGGAGAGAGAACCGCCGGGAGCTTCGGGCCCAAACGCCTTGATCTGCAAATCGCGGATGTAAGTTTGTGCGAACGCTTCTTCCTTTCCAAAACGCAGCCAGGCGCCCGGGAAAAATTGTGGATGAATGGCCATGGTCATGTTGGCAGCGATCGACATTTCCAAAATG
The DNA here is from genome assembly GCA_028293445.1 of Verrucomicrobiales bacterium. GTDB lineage: Bacteria > Verrucomicrobiota > Verrucomicrobiia > Limisphaerales > JACDHS01 > CBHWET01. The sequence goes on from JAQGOU010000416.1 coordinate 41,392, forward strand.
ACACCGTGACGACGCCGATCTTCGGGAACGTAGGCGATGCCGTGTTCAACCGCTTCCCGTGGTGAATGAATTTGAATCGCTTTGCCATTGAGTGAAATCTCACCGCCATCGGCCGGCGTGATGCCGAACAAAATCCGTGCGAGCTCAGTGCGACCTGCACCGACGAGACCGGCCAGTCCGAAAATCTCCCCCGCGCGAACATCAAAGCTTACGCCTCTTACACCAGAGGAGGCGCACCCGAGATTTTTCAAAGAAACGACGACATCTCGCGGTTGGGTTTCCGAAGGAGGATAGATGCTCGCCACTTCGCGGCCGACCATCAGTTTGATGAGGCTAGCTTCGTTGATTTTCGAGACGGGATTTGTGCCAACGCTTTCTCCATCCCGCAAGACGGTCACGCGGTCAGCGATTTGGAAAATTTCTTCGAGCCGATGCGAGATGTAAATAATGCCAACGCCTTGTGTCCGCAAGTCACGCACGACGCCGAGTAACAGCTGCACTTCCGTGTGGGTGAGGGAAGCGGTTGGTTCGTCCATGATCAGGATACGTGCACCAGTGCCAAGCGCTTTGGCGATTTCCACGAGTTGCTGTTCCGGCATGGAAAGGCTGCGCACTTCTGCATCGGGATCGATTTTCGCACCGACGCGGTCGAGAAGTTGTCGGGCCTGATCGTGCCGAGCGTTCCATCTGATTCGGCGAAATGTTTTCGGCGGCTCGAGCGAAAGAGCGATGTTTTCCGCCACGGACAAATCAGGGAACAAGGCAGGCTGTTGATAAATGGCAGCGATGCCGAGTTTATGGGCCGAAGCAGGTGTGAGTTTCTCGACGATATTCCCGTTAACTTGAATCGCGCCGGTGTCCGGTTGATGCGCGCCGGTGATGACTTTGATGAGGGTGGATTTGCCAGCGCCATTCTCGCCGAGCAGGGCGTGAACTTCCCCCGCCGTCAAATCGAATGACACACCTTTCAACGCCCGCACGGCGAGGAAGGACTTGCGAATGTCAGTGAGTTGAAGGATCGGCTTGTCCATTGATTAGTTGCGCTTGGCTAGAACGTCTTTTTCGTAAGACTTCACTTCGGTCAGCCAAGTTTCCGCCACGGGCACACCCATTTTCAAACAATAAAAATCCCACACGGCACCAAAGGGAAGGGTTTTCGCCTCTTCCAGCAGTGCGAGGCGCGAGGTGAAATCACCGGTTGCTTCCAAGGTGCGTAATGTCTCCGTCGGTTCGAGTAATGCCATGAGCAATGCCTTGATCATGCAGCGAGTGCCGATCACCCACGCGGCGATGCGATTGATGCTGGCGTCAAAAAAATCGAGACCGATGTGGACTCGATTAAGATAACCGCCGCGCACGATTTCCTGCGCAATGGCCTGCAGTTCATCGTTCAAGATGACAACGTGATCGCTATCCCAACGCACCCCGCGGCTGACGTGCAGAAGAATTTCGTCGAGATGCGCCATGACCGAGGAAATTTTATCCACGATGGTTTCGGTGGGGTGATAATGACCTGCGTCCAGGCACACCAGCTTCTGATGTTTCACTGCGTAGCCGAGATAAAACTCCTGCGAGCCCACCACGTAACTTTCGGAGCCGATGCCGAAGAGTTTTCCTTCGACGGCATCGAGGTTGAGCTTCGGTGAGATCGGTTTGGCGAAAATTTGGTTTAACGAATCTTCGAGACGTTCGCGGGGCGCTTTCCGATCGATGGGCGTGTCCTTGTAGCCGTCCGGGATCCAGACATTGGTCACGCATGGTTTGCCGAGTGCCTTGCCGAAGCCGGCGCCGATGTCCCGGGAACGGATTCCATGCTCGATCCAAAACTTGCGCGTCGATTTGTCCCGGTGCGAGAGCGTGAAACCATCCGCGGCTTTTGGGTGTGAGAAAAAGGTGGGATTGAAATCCATCCCCATCCCGTTCGACTTCGCCCAGGAGATCCAGTTCTTGAAATGCTCGAGGCCAATTTCATTGCGGTCCACTTTCTTGCCGCCAAATTCGCCATAGAAGGCGTGGAGATTCAGTCGATGCTTGCCGGGTATCAGTGACAACGCTTTATCCAAATCAGCGCGGAGCTCTTGTGGGGTCCGCGCTTTGCCTGGGTAATTTCCCGTTACTGCAATACCGCCTCCCAGTTCTGCCCCACTATTCTCGAAGCCCCCGACGTCATCGCCCTGCCAGCAGTGGAGGGAGATGGGAATGGTCGAAAGTCTTTTCAGTGCCGCATCAACATCGACACCGAGTTCAGCGTAACGTTCCTTCGCCAGTGTAAAACGTTGTT
>JAQGOU010000447.1 GCA_028293445.1 Verrucomicrobiales bacterium
CCGTGAATGGACCGGATTTTGACCGAACCACTTTGGTCACGAGCTTCGACGTTGCCATTGAGAGTGGCGATACGCGTCTCGCCATAACTGGTGTGCGTTTTCACCGAGACCGATTTAGGCACGGTCAGTTTCAGATTGGAGCGGCAGGTGTATTTCTTTCCCGATTCGGGGAAGGAGACCGCCACGCGCAACGTGTTCTGCTCGGTGCCAGTCCGGCAAGTGGCGGCGTGAATGGCCTCCTGCGCCGCGCCTTCGTCGGTCGCGCGAACCTGCAGTTCCCAGGACCATGAAACGGCAGTGACGTCCGCTCCATGGACTTCGATCTCGCCCGCTTTGTTTTCGACTTCAATCTGGCCGGGCACCGACGTGACTTCGCCCTGCTGCACATAATTAGTGCTGAACGTCATCTGCGATATCGGGATGTGTTCGGATTGTTTGACGATCGTGATCTGAAGACATCCGGCGAGAAGCGCGAGACTGAAGAGTCCGAGAGACAAGGAACGTTTCATATTGGTTGGTGCCCCTTTCCATTCCTCTGGCGAGGGTTGCACGACAGTCTAGACGTTGCATCACGCATGGATCATCAAAATTTGTTGACCCTGTTTAAATGAGAGCCCGAAGAGGGTTCCGGCTGAATGACGGAATAGTATTTGTGTTCCTTTTCGCGTGTTTCGCGGTTAATCCTCTTTTCCGTTTCTGAGTATTCTGCTTTGTCCTAATAATTCGTGCTTCATTCGTGCTAATTCGTGTCGAACCGTCTTCTCCCCCCTATTTCTTCGGCGCGATATCGGTTTCGTAAATGACCGCCTGATACGAAACGATTTCCTTATACTTATCCTTGGGCAGTTTAACCAGGCAGGAGCCCATCTGCGATTCTTCGCCCGGTTTCAATCCATCCTGGCCGAAGGAACCCTGACCGGTAGCGCCAACAAGTTTTTTGTCCTTGTCGAAGAACGCGACGTAATAATTGAAGAACATCGGCTTGGTCGCGGTATTCTTGACATTGATGCTGGCGAACACCGTTTCTTCGCCGAAGAATTCACCGGCATACCAACTCGTCGTGGCCTTCACCTTGCTGCCGAATTCTTTCTTGAAGGTCTTGTCGGAGAATGATGAGTCCGAGTAATCCAATTTGATGTCGCCCTGGATCGATTCGGCCCGCAAAGACAACGCCAGGAAGAGGAACGCTAAAGTAATCAGTTTCATAAATGCCAATATTGTAAGTTTAAGATTGCGCCGAAAATAACCTGCTGCAAAACCGTTCGGCCATTAGAATATCAATAGAAATTTCTAGGCGGAAGCATCTCAATAGTAACACCCCGCCCACTGAGGGCAGTCGGCCTACAAGAAACACGGTGTAGGCCGCCTGCCCTCACGCGGCGGGGCTCACACAGACAACGACGGTGACAGTCTCAAGAGGCGCCTTCTCTGGGGCGATCGTGGTTTGATTGTTCATTCCGGCTGTATCTCGCTAACCCCGCTGGCGAGTGGCTTCGTAGAGGAACACGGCGGTTGCGCTTGCCACATTTAAGGAATTCATATGCGAAGGCATTGGAATTTCTACGGTGTCGTCGCAAGCTGCCAGTGCTGCATCCGTGAGGCCCGGTCCTTCCGCGCCGAAGACGAGGCAGCAATCGCCGGTTAAATCGACAGCGGAAAGTTTTTTTGATCCGGGCCGCGGATGCGCTGCAAGGCATCGGATACCCTGCGCTCGCAACGCGGTTAGTTTCTCCACCAGATTGTCAGCCTGAACAACCGGTTGCTCGAAGATGGTGCCCATCGATCCGGACACGGCACGTCGTTGAAAGGGACTACAGCAGGTTTCGCCTACGATGAGAAAATGAACACCGAAAGCGGCACAGTTGCGGACGACTGCCCCGAGATTTTCGGCGCTGGCAATTCCCTCGACGGCTGCGAGGAGTCGTGGACGCGGTCCGGTTTCGAGCAGCGAGGCAAAGCCCGGTTGCGGGGGGATCTGAGCAACAGCGAGAGCGCCCTGGTGCAGTTGATATCCGGTGATGGTTTCGAGCAGGGGCTTTTCACCCACGTAAACACGAATATCTTCCGGGCGCGCGCGCAGTTCCGGTTCGAGTTGTTCCAGCCAGGCCGGCGTCAGCAGTGCCGAAACAACAGGGAAACGACTCGCGAGCAAGCGTTGGACAACTTTGACGTTCGTCGCGACAAGCACGCCAGCGCGCTCATGTTCCTCGGGGCGCTTGAGAGTGCGATATAACATCAACTCCGGCGCGTCGAGGGACTGGATTGCTTCGATGTGTAAGGTTGCCACTCCCCGATTAGAACTGAGGTTATCGGTAATGAAAAGCTCGCGATGGAAAAGAGGAGGAACGCAACAGGCGATGCGTGTGAAGCACGTCGCCAGAGCGCGCATCATGAACGATCTGCTTAGATGAAGAGCACGGCGGCAAAAAAGAAAATCAGCACCGCCCATAGTGCCAGATCAAGCATCCATTCTTTATCCTCTTTGGTAAGAGTTCTCATAAGCACCCCTTTGCACCTAATATAAGCCAGACCTCCGGCGCCGCAATGGTGCCTGGGAAACTGTTTTTGGCACGATTGTGCTCAGGTAATCGAAAACTAAAAGAGTGGTGGGCACGACAGGGGTCGAACCTGCACGGATTACTCCACGGGATCCTAAGTCCCGCGCGTCTGCCAATTCCGCCACGCGCCCATTCCTCCTATTTTGCCTTGAAACGAAACTCTGTAAATCTTTTTGCGATGAAGTTTAAAAGGTTGTTCAAGGATCACTGCAAACAGCGAGTGCCGCAGATCTATTTCAGAATCTCCTTGAGCACGCGCCCTTCGACGTTTTTCATTTTCAGCCCGAGCAACGCGGCAGCAGTCGGAGCCACGTCGCGATTGTCGATCTGACCGAGGTGTACTCCTTTTTTAATGCCTCGTCCGCAGGCAATGAAGGTGGCCGACATGTCGGGCAGCAACGGACTGTGTCCATGCGCGCCCGTGGTTTTGCCGGTGGCCGCTGTTACGACGAGATCGTCGGTGGCGTTGTTGGAAAACGAAAAGCCATCCTTGGCGGTCAGGACGAGATCCGCCATGCGTGGATCCTGCTGGGGAATAGCCAGTCCATTTGTTTTGTAATCGCGTGGCTGCAAGACTTGATCGATCCCTTCGACGTTTTTGAACAGCGCCGCAACTCTCTTGGTTAATGCGACGCGATTCGTCTTATCGACAATATAAATGAAACAGCTTCCGCCTTGAGCAAACGCGAAGACACGTCGATCGCTGATCTTGCCTTTGTCGACGTTCAATAAACCAGCCTGGCGCAGTTTCACGTTCGGTTGCACCGTTTGTCGCACATCAATAAATCCATGGTCGGAAGTGACGATCAAGGTGGCCCGGCCGGGAAATTCTTTTTCCAGCGCATCCCAGATTTCTTTCACGCGTTCATCATCGAACGTGACCGACTCATAAACCTCCGGGGTGCGCTGACCGGTTCCGTGCTCCACATGATCCACATCCATCAGATGCAACAAGGCGAGGTTCGGCTGATGCGCTTTCAGCACATGAATCAGCATGCGTGTATTCATATGATCGCGGGCGTGGTAGTCGGAGGTTTCGCAAAAGTGATGCAGCTGTTCGTAGGGAATGTCGAGCGCCTTGAATTCTTTCAGCAATTCCGGTGTGGTGTATTGCTGGAAAACAGCGTCGGTATGCACGTCGGGGGTGGCCCAGTCCAACGTCTTGGCACCACGCGAGGCGGGCCAGTTGATCCCGGCCGTTTTTAATCCTGCGGCGTGGGCGACGTCGTAAATCGTGGGTACTTTGACGATCTCGTCTTTATTGAAGACTGGATCGGCAAGGAGATCGACGTTCTTCTCTGTGTTCCGATCCCAATAATTATTTCCGAACACGCCATGTTTCCCAGGGCTGACACCTGTGACGAGAGTCGTGTGGTTCGGCCAGGTTAATGTCGGCAACGAGGCCTTCATCCCATCGGCGACCGCTCCGTTCTCGGCCAACTTGTGCAGCGTTGGCATGTTGGCCTTCGGATCTCGAAAATAATGCGCGGCAAGTCCATCCACCGTGAGGATCACCACCATCGGTGCCTGTGCCGGAAGAGATGCGGCGCGGACGGCGACCGTGTCGAGGGCGAGGACCGCTAACAAAGAGAAAACAAACGCGCTGCGGAAATGCGGCGTGCGCAAGCTGTTGTTATACATGGGAAACGTTGTGCTGAGTGTCATAGGTGATCAGAGTCGAGTCAGGTTATAAGCCGAGGTGTCGTAGCACTTCAAAATACATCCAATGCCCAAAATCGTTCGGATGATTAACATTGTTGGAGAGAAGGTCTTCCGGTTTCTTCTTCGCGGATATCGCGATCCAGTTGTGAAAAATGTCTCCGAAGGCACAGCCTTTTGCCCGTGCGACTTTCTCCGTCGCCAGAGCGTAGGCCTCCATATTGTGAGAGCCATAATGCCATTTCGGATTCGGGGGAAAGGTGGAGAAGAGGATGATCTCTGCGCCCGTTTCTTTTCGGATGCGATCGATCATCGTCGCGAGATTATTGGTGAAAGCAGCGAGAGGCGTCCCGAAGCCGCCAATATTGTGATCGTTCATCCCGAATCCAATCAGGACGAGATCGGGTTTTGCGTTCAGCACTTTTTCCTGGAGGCGTTCGATCCCTTGCCGCGTGGTATCACCGCCGGTCGCGCCATTGATAGCCTCGATCTTCGCGCGTGGGTATTTCTGCTGGAGCGAATCGGTCCAACGTTTCCAAAAGATGAGATTCGGTTCGGTCGCATCCCCGCCCGCAGTGATACTGTCGCCGAACGCCACGACTTTCACATTCTCGCCTCCTGCAAGTTTTGCGTGGGTCTTCGAGAGAAACTGCACCTGCGACGGCTGCGTCGGCCATTCCACTTTTCCTTTAGTGATGTAATCCGCGAAGACAAAAAATTTGCCGTTGCCGAAGCCGGGAAATTTGCTGTGGTCGAAATCTTCGATTCCAAACAACATATTCGTGCGAAAATCGGGCATGCGCGAGTTAGCGGTACGCCGGATTTCGCCTCGTTCAAAATTCACGGTGTAATCGCGTTCTTCTTCATAGCGGATCGTTTGTGGAGCATCCTCACGATAAGTGCTTCGCAGGTTTACTGACAACGCACGGATAGGAGGAAACGCCAGTTGCGCCGGTTGTTCACCAATCAGCACAACGGATTCGCCGAACCTGAGATTCTTTTTGCTAACGCCAGGACCATTCGTGGCGCAACCAGTTAGATAACCGATCGTGAGAAGCAACGTGGCCGAAAATAGAACGGCGGAACAATGAACGATTCTTTTCATAGATGAAGTGTCGAGTGGTTGTACATGGATTCGTGGCAATGTGAAACGTTTACGTCAGCACGCCTTCAATGACGTGACCGTGCACATCGGTGAGGCGGCGTTCGATGCCGTTGTGATAAAAGCTGAGTCGTTCGTGATCGAGGCCAAGTAGATGGAGCAGGGTGGCGTGGAGATCATAAATGGTCGTTACGTTTTCCACGGCCTGATACCCGAAGTCATCCGTGGCACCGTAGCTGAAACCGGATTTCACTCCGGCACCGGTCATCCAGACCGTGAATCCTTTTGGATTATGATCGCGTCCATTCGCTCCTTTTTGAAACGTTGGCATGCGGCCAAATTCCGTGACCCAAACCACGAGCGTGTCGGCGAGCAAGCCACGCGCTTTCATGTCTTTGATCATCGCCGCCGTTGGTTGATCAAGAATCGGCGCGTGAATATCATATTGCTCCTTCAGCTTCTTATGGCCGTCCCAATTGCCGACCCCTTCGCCCATCGCATAGGAGCCATTGAAGAGTTGCACGAAACGCACGCCGCGTTCGACGAGTCGTCGCGCCAACAAGCAATTGCGCGCGTAGGCAGCTTTGGTCTTATTGGAATCATTCACGCCATACAACTCGCGGGTCGATTCGGTTTCCCTGGAAAGATCGCTCACCTCGGCGGCGCTCAGTTGCATCTTCGCGGCCAGTTCGTAACTGGCAATGCGCGCGCTTAATTCCGTGTCGCCGGGATGTTGCTTAAGATGTCGATCATTCAGAAACTTCAAGAAGTCGCGTGTGGAAAGTTGAGCGGCACGAGTAATCTCTTTGGGCGTATCGAGATTGGGGATTGGTTTATCGGCATTGAACGCTGTGCCTTGAAAGACGGCGGGAAGAAAACCGGAATTCCAATGATTCGGCCCGACCTGCGGCACGCCGCGCGGATCGGGAATGGCTACGAACGCGGGAAGATCCTGGTTCTCGGTGCCCAAGGCATACGATGCCCAGGCGCCCATGCTCGGGAAACCATCGAGGGTGAAACCAGTGCTCATCTGGTTTTCCGCCGGACCATGCGTGTTGCTCTTGGCCGTCATCGAGTGGATGAAACACAAGTCATCCGCGAGTTCGGCCAGATTGGGCAACATGTCGGAAATCATTTTGCCAGAGCGCCCCCGCGGTTTGAATTCCCACGGGCTCTTTACGAGATTGCCGTTTTCGCCTTGGAACGTGATCAGCTTGTCGGAGCCAGGCATCGGCTGGCCATCGCGCTTGATGAGTTCCGGTTTGTAATCCCACGTATCCAGATGACTGCACGCGCCGGAACAAAAAATCACCAGGACGTTTTTCGCTTTGGGCCGGAAATGCGGAGGACGGGCTGCGAGCGGATGATTCGGATTTACCTGCGGACGAATGGCCGCATTCGCCGCCGCGAGCAAACCTTGTTCGGCCAGCAAGGTCGTCAACGCGATGCCGCCCAATCCGGTTCCGGCATGGCGCAAAAAAGAGCGGCGATCCAGAAGCCAGCGTCCCGCGTTGGATAGTGATTTATCTTTCATACCCATTAGTGAAAACAAAAAGGTTTAACCACGGATGAACACAGTCTGTAAACCCGACTCAGAACACACATAAAATAGCGATTTCATTGAGGAATTTCAATGAAATTCGGTATAACTCATGACTATTTTTTGCAACTCTTTCACTGCTTTTACTGGCAATTTGACTGACAGTTTCACTGACACGTCATTGATAAAAATAGCCAAGTTCACGGAGGGATGCGTGCTGACTGTTTCCGACGATGACATGGTCGAGGACTTCCAGTTTCAAAAGTTGTCCCGCACGGATTAAATCCCGCGTCACTTTGATATCAGAGTCCGAGGGCGTACTTTCCCCGCTTGGGTGGTTGTGCATCAAAATGATGGCGTTCGCTGAGGTGACGATGGCTAACCGAAAAACTTCGCGGGCATGAATCATAACGGCATCTTGCGTGCCGATAGAAACAAGCTGATGGCCTTTCACCCGTCGGCGCGTGTTCAGCAACAAGACAACGAAACATTCACACTCCGGGTTAAAATGCGGAGCGGTGGCAATGTGCATCCGCCAATAGTCGGCGGCTTTGTCTGGTGTGTCACATTGTTGCAATTGTTGAGGCGTTGGGCATTCGCGCAAGGCGGTTACCTTGTATTCGTACGGATTCGGATTCGCCGGAAATTTGAACGGCTTAACGAGATCACCGAGGCCGGGAAGGATCGCTGTTGTATTCATCGCGGGATATCCTTTCAGGCGGGTTTAATGTCGGCGGGAAAGTAGCCGTGATATGTGCGGCGGGCGTCACGTTGGCGATTCCTAAAAAACACTCCGCACGGATGCTGCCAAAGCTTGCGCTTTTTATTCCAATGAAAGCCAAGCTCGGAAAGCGCGACAGTAATCGTGCTCGGTTGTTTAGATTCAAATTTTATCCATATCCATTTTCCGACAACCTGCGCCAGTTCCAAAAAACGCGGAGCCTCATATTTAAGCAACTGCAAAACGCCCTCGGTCGGCAAGTGGCGGTTTTTCCATCTCCGCCGAAAATCAATTCGTGGCAATTGGGTTTTCTCAATCTTTCCGCTGTCGTTACAATGCTGTGCGGTCCGGTTCTTGAGCTCTGAATTCTTAAAGTCATTATTCGTTTTCATGGTCTTTTTTTTA
>JAQGOU010000461.1 GCA_028293445.1 Verrucomicrobiales bacterium
GATTTCCTCAACGCACTCGATGCGGCGGATGAAACCAAGCGAGCGGAAGCTCTGTCCGTTCACGCGCAAAAACTGAAGCTGACCATCAAGGCCCTGGCCGATCGTGATTATCCACGCGAATTCGCCAACGCGCTGGATTATGTCGTCTTATTCTTGCCCGCCGAATCTCTCTTCAGTGCCGCGCTCGAAGGGGACCGCGACTTAATCGTCTGGGCCGCCCAACGACAAATCATGTTGGCGACGCCGGCTTCGTTAATCGCTCTGCTGCGTTCGGTCAGCGTCAGTTGGCAACAGCACGCCCAAACCGAAAACGCCCGGGAAATTGCCGCCGCCGCCCAGGAGCTTTTCGCACGCGTCGCCAAATTCACCGAACACTTCGAAAAAATCAGGAGCGGACTCCAACGCGCGAATGAATCTTATAACGATGCGGTCGGCAGTTACGAACGCATGGTCCGTCCGAGTGGTGAAAAGCTGTTGAAACTCGGAGGCGGAGCCACTGGCAAAGAGCTGGCCGAAGTACCGCCGCTGGATGGAACCCTCCGTTTGCCGCCGCCGGCTTGATTTTTACCGGGCGCCGAACATTTTTCCGGCCTCTGAAAAGACCGGCATCACGTATGTCCAAGCCGGAATGAAGATCCCTTGTCCCTTCAGGACAAAACGAATCGGGGAATTTAGCGCCAGACACTTCGTATCTGGCTACCATCCGGCTGTCGCTTCGCGACGCAACACCGATCGTCTTTTAACGGTTCTTGCTTCTGCGCCGAAGGTGCGGTGGAAGGTAGCCAGATACCAAGTGTCTGGAATAAATGCCCAAAGAGTGACGCGTCCTGAAGGGACGCGGGAAATTGGTCGCTGCCTTGTCGAAAATGTTCCGTTTGCGAAGGAGGAAAGGAGAAGCTTTGCTTTATTTCGGGATTTAGTCGGAGTTCAACCTTTAGGTCGCCCCCTTCTGTCCGATCATGTAAAAAACCCCAGAACAGTCCCGTTTTTCCGCCGCAAGGCGCGGAGGTTGTCGCAAACCCTTTAACGTTATTCCAACCGTCTAATTCTTCACTAAATCGAACCCGCGTTTTGAAAAGAACGCTCGTCCTCGCCTTTTTTTCCAAAAACAAATTTCCCGACCCGCGAAACCTTCCAAAATGTCCAAATCCTTTTAAATGAACACGTTGGACTTCCCCGAAAACTTCCCGCAAAAAATCCGGAAGTTTTCCACTTCCCCGAAAAGAAAAAATCTTTTTTCCGAGACTTTTGCACAGTGTGCAAAATCTCCGGATTGTGTTCCGGAACTTTTCAAGGAAGCAAAATTCAGTGATTTTTATTTCCGGGAGTTTTGCACAAGGTGGAAAACCTTCGGATTTATTTCCGGAACATTTGCACAGTGTGGAAAAAAGTTATTCCGGGAATAAGAGGTTTCATGGAAGTGGAATTCCATGAATTTTTTGGCGGAAAGTTTTCCACACTGTGCAAAAGTTCCGGATTTTCGGAAAACTTTTTTCGGGGAAGTAAAATGGCGTTGGATTTTTGGAAAACCAAAATGGGGGAAGGGCAGCGGATCGGGATAAAAAACCGACGGTTTTTGGACAAGTGGCAAAGTCTCAGATTTTTCGCCCGGGATTTAAGGGAAAAGGGGAGATCGTCGGATTTTTTGCGGGGGAATTTTGGGGAAGGGCAAACGGCGCGGATTTTTGGCGGAGGAAAAAAGAGGAGGTCCGATCAGAATGGAAATCCAATTGAGAACTGTAACGTTCCCACCGGATCGAGGGTGCGCTTGATAGCGTTATAACCGTACTCCAGCCGGACCGGTCCAATAATTGTTTGCCAACTTAAACCGCCACCAACAGACAATAATAGTTCGTCACCCGGGAAATTCTGGACGGAATGGGCAAACCCAATGGCGTCGGCAAACACGACGAGGGAAAGCTTCGGCGTTAATGCCTGTTCAAATTCGGCGTTGCCTACCGTGTAGGTTTCCGCGCCGACCGTTTCACCCACCGCATTGCGCGGGGCCGCTTCACCGTATTGAAAGCCGCGCACTGAATTGTCCCCGCCCGGAAAGAAGCGTTTGTTGAAGGGGAGATCGCGCTGTGAACCGTGCAAGGTGCCAACCGTCCCATGGTCCAAATTCAAGTGGATCCAGTTCCCCTCGATAATCGGATGATGATAGGAGGCATCGAAACGGAACCTCGCATAATTGACGTCCCCACCGAGATATTGAGAGGCAAGTTCGATGCCGCTGTAAATCTTGTAGCCGTTGCGGGGATTCAAAGGGCTATCGCGCAAATCGTGTTTGAGATCGAACACCACGGCACTGACGGACGCTTCACTCGGGCCTTCGTTCACCACAATGTCCGTCGCATTGAGGATCTCGAAATTGTAGCGCGCTACCAATTCACTTTGGATATTCGCGAAAATCGTTTTTGCGCCCGCGCCGCCGCCGAATTCCTGGCGCGTAAAGGAAATCTCATCCCGCCGCAAAAATGTCCCCTGCAGGAAGAAGTCCACATCTTCCCCCACGAATTCAGGCATGGTGTAAAGAAAATCGGCGGTCGAAGCTTTGAACGATTGCACCAGGCGCAGGCGCGCGCGATGGGCACGACCGAAGACATTGTATTGCTCCACCTCTACGCCGGCGCGGAGTAATTCGTAACTGCCAAAGCCGAAGAGCAGATTCACATCCACCCATTTTCCTTCACGCAAGACATAATGAACATTGCGGTGATGCTCATCCACGACGTCGTAACGCATGCCCACGGAATCGAAGATGCCAAGTTTGGTGAGACGATACCGCCCTTGTTCGGCAGCGATGCGATCGAGCGGTTCACCTGGTTTCAGCCGCACCCGACGTTTCAGCAGCGGGAGCTTCGTTTTTTCTTGCCCTTCGAACGTAACGGTTCCGAGCATTACCTTTTCTCCACTGCGCACTTTTGTAATGAGATCAAAGGTGACGTTGGTTCCAGTAGCTTCGTTCGTGCGCACGATTTCCACGGTTGTATCGGGAAAGCCGCGATGAAGATTGGTCGCTCGAAGCTGTTGCGTAAAATCCTGCAGCCAGAGTTTCGAAAAGGTGACGTTGGTCTGAATGGTAACGACGCTTTCCGGCAGGGAATTAGTGCTGACGTAGGTTTCTACTCGAATGGATTGCAACACCGACTTCAATCCTTCACTGACGCCTATAGTTACGTTCGCCTGCCCGGTGCGATCGTCGAGCACGATGTTTGTCCTGGTGATTTCCGCATTGTCATAGCCACGTCGCTCCAGCACTTCGAGCAGACTCCCGGTGCCGCGATGAAATTTTTGCGGTGTAAATACTTTGCTGCTTTTCAGTGGCAACAAGAGGCCTCGCTCCACGAAAAACGCGCGCGCCTCTTTTTCTTTTACGGCGTGTAGTCCCTCGAACTTGATGTCGTGATAATGATACAAGACACCTTCACGAATTTTGAATACGACCTTGGTCGTGCGTGACGGGCGAGGTAGTGGCGGTTCTACCGTTTCGCGCCACTGAAATGTTTGCGTCCCGCCATCGACGAATGTCAGCGTCGCATCAATTTCCGGCTTGAGATAACCGTCCTGCTTGACGCGGGAGAAAAGAATCAGCGCCGCATCTTCAACGTCGTTGGCGTCGTAAAAGGCGCGCTTCTTTCCACGCACATCGAGCGATTTCAACATGCGCTTGAGATCGAGATCGCCGAAAAGACCGTAGCCCGAGATCGACATCTTGGCCTCGTTCGTGTCGGCAGCAAAAACGCGGGGAGCAACGCAGACAAACAGGACGACAAAAAAGAGAATGCGATGGATGAGGGCAGGGGCGTGCCTCGTCGCAATTTCCGCATTTCGACTTCTGTTTTCCGAGTTTTGTCGCGCACGTCTCATTTCGAGTAAACTCTCCATTTCACCCCCGCATTCCACGCCCCGAACCGGTCATATTCGCCGACGAGCGAAACATCTTCCGTGATTTTGTATTCCAGGGAGTAAGTTTGTTTTCCCTGCTCCGTGATGTTTTCGCCGGACGTGAGAGTTAGACGTTCGGCTCCGCCTTCGTTCGAAGTGAATTTCGACAAAATGCTTTTTCCAACAAACAAGGCGAGGCGTCCGGCGCGTTGCTCGGTGGAGAAACTCGCTTCGCGCCTCGGAAGCTCCCCGGCCGTCATCATCAACACCACTTGCTCGGAAGTCAGCGGCGGTGTGGACGAAAATTCCACCAACGGATTGTTCGCCGGCCCGCTCATGGTCATTTGCACGTCGTAGCCGAATGTTCGCGACGCCGCGGTGGCAAAAATATGTGGGCGATAGGGATCATCGCTCGTCAGGGAAACAAAGCCTTGTTGGACACGCAGATTGGCGAACGGGAATTGAATCTGGCCTGACTCGATCTTGGCATCGCCGAGGGCGATCGGTTCCCGCAAAGTGCCGCGGACTCGTAAATTGGCGGACGCGGAACCACGAAACAACGGCGTGCGTACTTTGAGGAAATTATCGCCGGTGAGCCGAAGATTGACGTTCCACTTGGAAAACGGTTCGGCTTCGACACTGAAGTAGGGCGGACGTTCACGTGGCTTTGTGACCTTCCCGGGCAGCAACATCTTTAAATCGCCGAGAAAGAAACTGTCGTTGAAATTCACCAGGCCCGAGACAACCGGTTGTTCGTTGGTGCGGGTGTTAAGCGCATTGAGCTCAATGTCGGCGCGAAGAATCAAATCTGGTTTGCGCGTGAGCGGGACGGCTTTTCCAGCGATGTTGAGATCGAAGAGCGGGAGTTTATTCGGCGTGGTCTCAGCGAAGTTGATGAAACCAGACAGGCCGATGGTCTCGCCCCCGAGCACTCCCGTGACATTCGTAAATTGAACGACCGATTCCGTGAATTTCAATTGTGCCCGCAAATCGTGCAGCGAACCGATCGTGCCGAAGGACCGCGTTTCAACTCCCTGCAAAAGTAGATCACCATTCAAACGCATCCCTGGTGAAAAAGTGACATTCAGGTCGAGTGAACCGCTCGGCATGAGCACGGCTGGGACAAAGGCAATAAACGGCGCGACCTGCGCTTGCTTGATGACAATCGCGCCGCTCCCTTTACGCCAGTCAAACACTTGCATCCAATTCGTGGAGATTTTCCCGATGGGCATCTCGGCGCGCACGAACACCGGTTGCCCTTCGACTTTGAAATTAAGCGCCTCCACGCGAATGGATTCACGATCGGCGCGAATGTCGGCGTGTAACTCGGCCAGACGCGGAATAGGGCGGGTCGCTCCTGTGTATTCAACGCTGCCAGCGCGAACGGAGACCCGGGCGGCCGGCTTTTCCAACGTGCCGGTAATATCCAACCCAATCTCAGGCTGCTGCAGTTTCAGCTTCCCCAGTTTCGCCAGCTGATCCCAAAACGGTGTGTTCGTTTTTGTGGTAGCGTGAAAATTAATCGGCTCCTTGAAATCGATCTGGATTATTTTCTCCGGATGTAGCGGCTCAATCCGAAACGGAAGTTTCCCAGTGGCGGCGATGACATTGTTGTTTCCACTCGCGATCAGGAACTCGCCAACCTGCAGCCCGTGATTATTTCCAACAGCTTTGATTCTAACTGTGAACGGCGGTTGGTCTCGCAGACGATAGTCACCTGAACCGCTCAGAGAAAATGCGATGGGCGAATTGGTCCAACCACCGGAAGCCCGTAACGTATTGATGTTGGCATCAGCGAGCGGTTGCCGCAGGAAATCTTGAGCCAGGGCGGCGCGCAAGTGATCGGCACCCACCGAAAAAGATCCACGATGCGGCCAGTCTACATCAGCGGTCGCCGAGAATCCTCCGGCAGCGCCGCGCAAACGAAGTGGCGACAAGGTGACCCCCCAGTTTGTTTTATTCGTATGAAGAACAATCTTGGCGGGCTTTTGCAATGCGAGCGCTGGCGTGCCGTTGGTGGAGAGAGTTAGTTCACGTAAATCGAAGTCCAACGTGTTCGTTGCGATTGCGGCTGAACCGGCGAGTCGCAGCACGGAGTTGCTGGCCGAAAGGGTAGCATCAACATTGGTCAGATTGAATAACTCGCCTTGCCAATGCGCACTGATATCCACTGGTTGCAATTGCGGTGACGCCAGTTGCGTGAGTTCCACACTAACTTCGTGCGAAGGCTTGCGAATTGGGCCGCGGAGTTTTGCTGAGGCAATCAGGTTTTTGTAAGTGATGCCTTTGGGTAAAAATTCCGCCGAGATTGGACCGCTGATTTTTATCGCTGCTTCACCGATCGACTTTTTCTCAAGGTCCAACGTGCCGTTACCTTTGACGACGCCACCTTCGGCAAACTGAAACCCGAGATGATTGATCGCTAGATCTGGCCAGGAAAAGACGCCGTCTGCTTTTGTATCCAGTAACTTCAGCGTGTATGCGGTGAGATCGCGCGCCGAAATCTTAAACGTACCGTCAGGAAATTGTTTATCGCTACGCCTGAGAAAGAACTCCCCGGAGACAACTCCTGTTCCGGGGAAAAACGGTTGGTTTGAGAGTTCGGCGGAGATGGTGAAGTCCGCCGTGTCGCTCAGCAGTTTGCCGCGCCAGGAAACCTCTACATTCTTCGATAACTCCGCTCGCGCCCACGGCAACGCCACTGATAGCGTCTTGAAACGAATCGCATTCGTATTTCCACGAGCATGGACCAGCGCATGAATCGGTGGAGAAGAATTTGTTTGCCCGTCAGCTGTGGCTGACAAATCAATCGAAAAATTGGTTCCCTTCCAATCGGCGACAAACGAGCCGTTCAAATCGC
The DNA here is from genome assembly GCA_028293445.1 of Verrucomicrobiales bacterium. Taxonomy (GTDB): domain Bacteria; phylum Verrucomicrobiota; class Verrucomicrobiia; order Limisphaerales; family JACDHS01; genus CBHWET01. The sequence goes on from JAQGOU010000461.1 coordinate 6,749, forward strand.
GGTATTCTTTAAGTCCGATATCACGCGCGGGAATACGAAATGACTCGGACACGATGCTGGCGCTTGTTGGTAAAACGCTATCTGGCGCGAACGCTACGGCCAGCTTTGCGTGATTGGTTCTCCAAAGCAGGTCACCGGCAACAGTGAAGGCGTCGTCCGTCCGTTCTGCGCGCAGAGTTGTTTCCACTTCCAAAGCAGCAATTGTGGCGTGGAGCCGTATATCCTTTGCATTTGAAATATCCAGTGTGTACTGCACCGTCGTCCGAAATTTTGAAACGGTGACGTCCCCCTTCAAAATTCCGCGATCCCACAGTGCGGCAGCGATCTTGATTTCATTCGTGCCGAACCGCATTACACCATTCTGCAATTCAGCGACGGGAATCCAGTTCTGAAGTTTGGGGATGAGCAGTTCTTGCTTCTGGACAATCACGAAAGCGTAACTTTGCTTTCCAGAAGCTTTTCCGGGAGCGACGTCTACTTCCCAATCCAGCACCCGCGCAAATTTCGTGGATCTGTTTTTCGTGAGATATCGCGACAACCACGTAATTGGCTGAAGCACTTCCATCCGATGCGCGTGGAAGGTGACCTTGTCCTTCGCATAGGAGACATCTGTCAGGATCAGTCGCCCATAACCCGCGCGCTCGAATGTTTTGAAGTGCGCGCCATAACGAGCGGCAAAGGGTTTGAGAGTCCAGGGAAACCAAAGGGGTGACGTAACCACGAGAAAAGCCAGCGTCAGGAAAACCCACGCAAGCGAGACTAAAATTTTTCGGCGAATACGTTTCAATGCCATCAATGGCGACTCCTTCGGGAACTATATTTCGATTCATACCGCAGGGCATCAGGGGGATTCCCGAGCAGCGAGAACCTGAGCCGCCGAATTTCGGTCAAATAAAACTCGAAAACGAACGTCTAAAGGAACACATTAAAATCGGAATGTCTGCCATTGAGCGCACAATTCAAGTCAGTTACCGGCACCAGGTGCACTTCACCCAGGGAGTGTTCAGTGCTGACAATCGTGCGTTACGGGACGTTTTGGTCAATGACAGGGAGGAGCGACTTCGCAAAGCCCTGGTTATCATCGATGAATCCCTGGCCTTGAGTCAGCCGGGGCTGGCGCGAGAAATTGAATGCTACTTTGCTACTTACTCCGATTGCCTGAAGCTGGTTTGCCCCCCGGTAGTTCTAGAAGGTGGCGAGCGCGCCAAGAATTCCTATTTCCATGTCTCGGAAATTCATTCTGAGGTGGAGAAATATCACATCGATCGTCACTCTTACATCATCGCGGTCGGCGGTGGAGCGTTGCTGGATGTTGTTGGTTTGGCGGCGGCAACGGCGCATCGTGGGGTGCGGCATGTCCGAATTCCCACCACCACACTGAGCCAGGACGATTCCGGGGTCGGCGTTAAAAATGGAATCAACGCTTTCGGCAAAAAGAATTTCATCGGGACATTTGCGCCACCGTTTGCCGTCATCAATGATTTTCAATTGCTGCATTCATTGCCCGCTCGCGACAAACGGGCGGGTTACGTCGAAGCCGTGAAAGTGGCTCTGATCCGGGACGGGATTTTCTTCAATGCCATCGAGAACGACGCGGAAGCCCTCGCGCAATTTGAACCTGCAGCCATGCAGCGGTTGATCTATCGTTCCGCTGAGTTGCATTTGAATCATATTGCGACCTCCGGCGACCCTTTTGAATTTGGTTCGGCACGTCCGCTGGATTTCGGACATTGGGCGGCGCATAAGCTGGAGCAGCTCTCCGATTATAAGCTGCGTCACGGTGAAGCGGTTGCGATTGGAATTGCTCTCGACGTAATTTACGCTCGGCGCATCGGGTTGCTCGACACAGCTTCCAGCGAACGCGTCATCAATCTCCTTGAAAAACTTGGTTTTGAATTGTTCGCGAATGAGCTGCTGAACATTGATGCTGAGCACAATCTTCTCGTGCTCACGGGCCTCGAGGAATTTCGCGAACATCTCGGCGGTGAACTGACTATCACGTTACTGAAATCCGTAGGCGAAGGAGTGGAAGTTCACGCGATGAATTTGCCAAAGGTGATTGAGGCTATTTACGAACTTCACGAACGGCACAATCGCAGAACGCACAGCGTTGTTCACGTCCACGGCGCATCGTGAAACGCACTGCGGTCATCAACGTTGTCGGGCTCACCGAATCGCTCATTGGCGCGCACACCCCAAACATCGCGGCCTTTCTTAAGACTGGTTCGAAGGCAAACATCGTTCCGGCCTTTCCAGCGGTCACTTGTACCGCGCAATCAAATTATGTCACGGGTAAAACTCCCACTGAGCATGGGATTGTCGCAAATGGGTGGTACCATCGTGAATTGGCCGAGGTTCAGTTTTGGAAGCAATCGAATCACGTTGTCCACGGGAAGAAACTCTGGGACGAGTTGCGGGAGATAGACCCGGCGTTCACCTGCGCAAAATTGTTCTGGTGGTACAACATGTATTCGACGGCGGATTATTCGATCACGCCGCGCCCGATGTACCCGGCGGACGGCCGGAAATTTTTCGATATTTACGCGTGGCCTTATTCCATTCGTCCTGAAATCAAAGAGGAATTGGGTGAATTTCCTTTCCCCACGTTCTGGGGGCCAGCGGCAGGAATCAATTCACCGCAAGGAAGTGCGGATGCGGCCTCGCGTTGGATCGCCGACTCCGCGAAATGGATTGAGCAGCGATTTTCGCCGACACTGAATCTGATTTATCTTCCGCACCTCGATTACAACCTTCAGCGCCTCGGGCCGAAGCATCCAGAGATCGCGCAGGATCTGCAACAGATCGACAGCATCGTGGGCGACTTGATTTCGTTTTCGCGAACTCGTGGGGTGCAGGTGGTTTTACTTTCTGAGTATGGCATTACTGAAGTGAGCAGACCGATTCATCTCAATCGGTTATTTCGCGAACAGGGTTGGGTGACGATCAAGGAAGAGCTCGGGCTTGAATTACTGGACTACGGCGCCAGTAAGGTTTTTGCGGTCGCCGATCATCAGGTGGCTCAAATCTATTTTAATGACCGCTCGTTGGAGAGCGCTGTTCGTAAGTTGCTCGAAAAACAGGAGGGGATCGAATCCGTTCTCGGCGGAAACGAAAAAGCCAAGCTTGGCATTAGCCATATCCGTGCCGGGGACTTGATTGCAGTCGCTACAGAAGACGCGTGGTTTACCTATTACTATTGGTTGGACGATGTGCGCGCGCCTGATTTTGCCCGTTGTGTCGATATCCACCGCAAGCCCGGTTACGATCCGGTGGAGCTTTTCCTCGATCCACAAATCTCCGCAGTGAAAATAAAAATCCTGTGGCGGTTGCTGCAGAAGAAGCTCGGCTTCCGCATGTTGATGGACGTTATCCCGTTGGATGCAACTTTGGTCAAAGGTTCGCACGGTTGCAGGCCGAAGAACGTCGGAGACTATCCCTTGCTCATCGCCGGAGGGGATACAAAGCTACCGTCTCAGGTTGAGTCCACCGAGGTCTACCAAATTCTGAAACAGCAACTTCTTGGCTAAAGCAAAACACCCGTTCTCCACGTGGTGAAGAACGGGTGCGACAAAATGAACCTTCTTACGCGAAAGCGGGTGTTCGCGATGTTTTTTTCTTCACGACATTCTTCGGCTCGGCACTCGTGATCGCAGGCGTTTTCCCGGGACTGGTGGAGCGCGAGTTCTCGCAGATCAATTCTTCCTTGGCGCGGAGCCAATAATCCTGGTCATGACCCTGCGGGCGGCCATCGCGCTCCCACAAATAATAGGCGCGGACGGAGACTTGTTCATCAGTGAGCTGTTGATATTCCTTAGTCATAAAATGCTTTAAAGTTTCCCAAGACTAAACCTTAGATGACACTCATCCACAATCGGGAGCGGTCGGTTTATCTCTCGCGGGAATCGCCGAATGTGAATTCAGGGAGCGCCCTGAGACTAGGGAATTAATTTAATGACGTAAAACATCCACCCGCTGGCGATGAGACCGACGAACATGGAGATAAACCAGAGGGGTTTTTTCTTCGTGACCAGGCAAATGGACGCCAGTGCGATCGAGATTTGGAACAACCCAACCACATCGCCCAT
>JAQGOU010000479.1 GCA_028293445.1 Verrucomicrobiales bacterium
GGAGGATTGATACCAAAAACGCCCAATGAATGTCACACCTCCTGCGAAACCATTTTGCTGAACGCGTAGTTTGCGTCATGCGCGGAGGCCGGCTCGTCGCCACTCTTCAACATTTGGCGCGGGCGTTTGCCTATTGCTCCCTGAATTGTTTCGTGAAACAGTAATCTGCTCCCCGCTGTCTATGAAAACTGGGATTTTTAAGGTCATTTATCTTCTGGCCGCCACGCTTGGCGCTGGAACGGCGTTCGGGAACACCAACGAATTTCGAGGCTATTGGGCCGACGTCTTCCATGCCGGCTTCTTGAACAGCAATCAGGTCACTACGCTCGTCGACACCATGCGCTCGGCCAATTGCAACGCGATCGTGGCCGAAGTGCGGGCACGCGCGAACGCCTATTATAACGGCAGCCCTTATGAGCCGAAGGGACCAGGCATTTCGCCTTCGAACTTCGATCCCTTGGCCGATCTTTTGGCGAAAGGTCACGACACCAGCAATGGCAAGCAACGTCTGGAAATTCACGCCTGGCTTGTCACCTATAAGACCTCCAGCAATCAACCCTCGGCGTGGATGCACAAAAGCCGTGACGGAACAATTTCCTCAGGCGAGTACGATCCTGGGCATCCGCAGGTTCAGCAACGCATTTTCAACGTCGCGATGGACGTTGTTTCCCGTTACGACATCGACGGTTTAAATTTCGACTATGTACGCTACCCGGAGAACACCTTGGTAGGTCCAACACTGTGGGGATACAATGATGTGACCGTCGCGCGATTTAACGCCCGTTTCGGGCGGACCGGTTTGCCGGATGTAAACGACCCCGTGTGGAACCAGTTCCGTCGCGATCAAGTGACTGCTCTCGTGCGAAAAATTTATCTGAACGTTATGGCGATCAAGCCATGGGTAAAACTGTCAGCCGATACCATCACCTGGAATCCCAGTCCAACGTCCATCGTGGAATGGACGAACAGTGCGCGCGCTTACAACGACGTCTTGCAGGATTGGCGCGGCTGGATGGAGGAAGGGATTCTGGATTACAGCATTCCCATGGACTACTACCGGCATGGGGCATTCAATTACGCGCAGGACTACATCAACTGGATGAATTTCGCCAAGGACCACCATTACAACCGCCACACCGTCATTGGCCCGGGTGTTTACATGAACTTCGCCACCAATGTTATTACGCAGATGCGCCTCACGCGTGAACCCTCAACGAACGGCAATTATGCGCAAGGTGTCTGCGGCTATAGCTATTCCGAACCGGTGACCAATAGTAGTGTGACGTCGGCGCAAGTATTTCAGGCGCTGTCTCAACCCAGCGCTTACGATACCAATCCTGTTCCAATCTTTGCGGAGCGCGCCACTATTCCGGTGATGCCATGGAAAGTCGCGCCCACGACAGGTCACCTGAAAGGTTTCGTTAGTGGTGGCAGTGCGACAAACTACCTGGATGGCGCGAGCCTCGTAATCTCCGGTGCGACGAACCGCGACTTCATCAGTGATGCCACCGGCTTTTTCGGCTCGGTGGATCTTCCACCCGGAACCTACTCACTGACTGCGTCCTTCAGTGGACATGGAACGGTGACGACGAACTTCATCGTAACAGCGGGTCTGGTTACCACGCGTGATTTAATCCTGCCGATCAATGCACCACCGACGATCATAATTCACCCCTTGAGTCAGAGCGTCACCGAAGGAACGAACGTCACGTTTTCCGTCACGGCTAACGGCACACAGCCGTTCACGTACTTATGGAAACGTAATGGAACGAATTGGACGTCGGCGACCCAAAGCAGTTTCACGATCAGTAATGTCACCTCCAATGACGCCGCGACTTTTTCTGTCATTGTCACCAATCAGTTTGGATGGGTGGAAAGCAACCCCGCCATTCTCACCGTGAATCCGCCACCTGTCGTGACCGGCACTACGGTCATTTGGACAGTGAATCAGACCAATCGTCCTTACTTCACGACGAACCATGCTGAACGTGGCCTCGCCTACAATTGGGCGACCAGCAATCTGCTGTTCATCGGCCGCAGTCCGACGACGAACATCTATGTTTTAAATGGCGACACTGGAGCTGAGTTGCGCACCTTGACCCTCACGACCAACGTCACCGGCGGAACGTATCCGGTCATGATGCTCGGCGTGGCCGACGATGGCGCTGTTTACGCTGCCAACCTGACGATCAACAATTCGAAACCGTTTCGTCTCTATCGTTGGAGCAACGACAGCACCTCCTCAATCCCGACGGTTGCCTTCAGCGACGACCCCGGACTCGGCAACAACCAGCGTTGGGGCGACACCCTCGATGTTCGTGGCTCTGGCACCAACACCCAAGTGCTTCTCGGTTCGCGCCTCGGCAATCTTGTTTCCATTCTCACGACCACCAATGGCACGGATTTCACGGCCAAACCAATCACCGTGACTGCTGTGCCGAACGGGATGTTTGGACTCGGGATCGCGTTTGGTCGCAGCAACACCTTCTGGGGAAAGACGACCAACAACCCGCTTTACCAGGTATCATTTAATCTCACGAACGGCACGGGCACTGTCCTCAAAACAATTGCCGATCCAGCCATGCCCAATACTTTGGTGCCGATTGGCGTGAGCGCTGGTTTGGACCTCTTGGCGGGTGTTCATTGGGATACGCCGGACAACCTTAAACTCTATGACCTCTCGGGAGCCGGCCCGCCGTTGTTGCTCGCTGCGGTTAATTTTCCGACAGACGTCGCCAATACTTTTTTCGTAGGCTCAGTCGATTTCGGTCGCGACAGAGTTTTCGCGCTGAATGGGAACAACGGGATCATGGCCTTGCGTTTGCAGTTTGCTCCCGCTGTGGCGCCGAGGATTACGAAACTGGAAATCGTCCGAAGTAACCGCACCGGTTTATGGCTGAATGCCCATCGCAGGCCGTACATCGTGGAATCCAGTCCCGATCTCAGTCTCTGGAACACCGTGACCAATGATGTTCCGCAGAACGGATACATCGAATTCAACAGCCCTGATTCCAACACCAACCGTTTCTACCGGCTCTTTGTGCCGTAAGTTCCACTCAACCGTCCCTCGATACTCCAAATCCCAAAGATCCCATTGATGGTCGTTTCAGAAACAGCGACGAGGGTGTTTTTGTCCTTTACGAAAAGCGAGTTCCAGAGTTGCGCCCTGGTCGTCTTCGGAAAAGGTACCGACGGTGAATCGAAGTTGCGGGCGTTCTCATCGCCGATGCAGACGACCATATAGGCATTCTCCATTTCCCCGGTTTCACTGCGCTGGAAGGAAAGCACCGTTTCACCCGTCGGCATCTGACGCAAATAAGGCGCACTCGCGGAAACATGCGGCGGAGGCAACACTCGCAACGCCCCCCAACGATTCGTGCTCGCAGGTCCGCGCACACCAGATCGCCAATTATCTGCCAGCGAGGTCCAGACAATCGTCGGTTTGAACAGTCCGCTCAATCCATTGTCTTCGATGGAAAAGGCAATGCTACCGTTCTTTAGAACGAGCGGCACGGGCATGCCGTCTCTCGCGCCCGGTCGGAAACTTATTTTCTCAGGAGCGCTCCACGTGCGTGCGCCGTCATTGGAGCGAAGCAACGTGATCTCCTGCTCATCGCTGTTTCGATAAGGCCCTTCGCTTGAGAAGAACAGCTGCACTTCACCCGAAGGCAATTGAATCGCGGCGGGTTCCCAACAGCCATTGGTAAATTCAACTCCAGCGGAGTAAAGGGTCTGAGGCGCGTGCCACGTGAATCCGTTGTCGTCACTCCGCACCATGGAGACCGCATATGGAACTTCGATTGCAGGTTGTGGCGCGTTGGTTTTCCCGGAGCGACGGCGTGGACGTTCGTTGTAGAAGCAAAGGAGCGAGCCATCCCGCAACTGGAGAAGCTCGGCATTCGTCAGTCGACCATGCGGCCATTCTGCGGCGGTGACGGGTGTCTGCCATGTCTTGCCTTCATCACTACTGCGACGAACCTGCACCTTTCTCTCGCAATCAAAACCGCACAGCAATTGACCATTCTGCAAACGGATGATGCGCGCATAATATCCGTTCGACTGAATCAACGAGAGGGACCTGGCGTTCCATTCGATGTGTGGCGTGGAATGCGGCGCAGGAATCGCAGCGGCATTCTTTGTTTGCGCAGGGATCCGCACGCCGGCGATCGCGATGAGGATAATCAGCAAGGCTTCCGACTTTAGCCATGGCGCAAACATGCGCCGAGAATAGTTTGGAACGGGCGACCCGCAAATAAAAAGAGCCGCCCGGTTTCCCGGGCGGCCTGCGTGAATTTGGTAAGGATGACTTCCACGTCGTCCCTAACTCTGTCCTGCGCTTGATTATTTCAGAGGCCCATTCGCCGCCTACGCGGACAACGTCTCCCGTTCCATCAAGTGTTCTGGCTTATTTAGGGACGGCGTGGAAGCCATCCCTACCATGTTTTCTTGTAATTAATGCGTCACAATTGTCACTGCTTCCGAGAACGCGCTTTCGCCACCATTATTCACGGCTGCGACAACGATCTCGACGTGCGAATTGGCGGGCAGATTCTCGAGGTTGAAGTCGATATCCGCAGGCGAACCAGCCGGAACAAAGTCCACATCCACGCCGACGATACGGCGATAAACGCGGTAATACTCCGCACGCGCCGACGCATTCCATTTCAACGCCGCCGTGGTGGCGCCGATGAGAATCGCCAGCACGCCGACCGGTACTTCCGGAGTTTCCTGCGCACCAGGCTTATTGAAGCCAAACGCCTTCCAGCGCGGATCCAACGGATCCATGAGGTAGCTCAGTTCGTCCACGAGCTGCACGAGCCGCGTGCGCAACGCATCATACTTTGCATCGCGATCGACCTTCAGCACTTCGAGCACCGATTCCTGGGCCGTCACGTCCGCGAACGCCTCCACCAACGACTCATGCAAGGCCTGCGCCTGCACCGCCGTGATGTTGAGCGTCGCCACTTCACGCGCCGGATTTGCGCCGAGAAACGCTGCCATCATTTGGATGAGGTTCAGCAGTTGTTCCGGGTTCGTTGGAATCGCCAGCGAATCGACGAAGCCCACCACCACCCATCTGTCGTTAAACTCTGAACCGAAGATCGGTTTCAGAATGTCACGCAACAGCGTGGCGAAGAGGCGCACTGCATCACGAGCGTCGAAGAGTGCATCGCGTTTGGTGCGCAACAACAGTTTGGCATTGTTAAACAACAGCGCGGCGGCGAAGGCCATCGCGCGTGCTGCGTTCAACACCACCAGCGTGCAGTATTTGACGTCCAGTTCCTCGTGGTCTTCGAGGCCTTTTGCTGCATTCACCGCACCCGCGGAAATGCCGACCAATGTTTTTGCTATGTCTTGTTTCATATGTTTTGTTTTGTTCGATCAACGCGGTTCAGTCCCCGGGTGGCCAGATTTCCCCGATACTATGTATGCAGAGAATCGATCTTTTTGACGTGCAACCAGGAACATCCCGGTTCAACACGAGCCATTGTCCGGTCACGAACCCGAATCAATCGAACGAGAAACAGTTTTTCACAAATCGAAAAAGAATATTAGGTATCGGAATGGGCCCATTCCGATACCTCCCCATGAACCCCTTGATTCTATTAGGGTTTGTTGAGGTAAAAAATTTTCATTTTTGATGTTTTTGGCGATGAAATGAGACACGAATTTTGCCGATTTCTCGCAGTGGGACCTATTCACGATATCCGTCAATCGTGCTCCACGAGAAAAGTCCTGATATTTCCCCTGAAAACCCCCGCACCTCCATAAACACATCCCATTTTGCGTCCAAAACGTCTCGAATTCGCCCTCAAAAGTTCCGTTTTCATGGAAAAGAGCCGAAAATTGCGATCAAAAAGGTATCCTCCTCTAGAAATT
>JAQGOU010000481.1 GCA_028293445.1 Verrucomicrobiales bacterium
TGACCTTGAACAAAAGCACCGTACCTCCTCAGGAACGCAAGGGCAGTTTTAGCAATGACCATGCCTCGAGGCCCCTAAGGGTGAAAAGAATGTAAAAAAGGAGGTGAAATCTCGAAAAAGCGGGGCTCGGGACCATATTGGGGGCACTTCTGAGACAATGAGTGTCTCGAAAAGAGGTCAGGACGGGCGGAGAGACAAAGACGATTAAGATACGAATGACACAGATTAACACGAATTTTAAAAAATAGAAAAACAGTGAACTGGATAGTGTGCTGCACCGCTCGCGGGTGCAATTCGTGTCGAACCTCTTTACGTTTGTTATAAAAAAATGGAAGGAATGCCAGAGCACTCCTTCCGCGCGTAAATCGCCAATCGTAAATGGCCCTATTTCGCCAGTCCGAGATTTTTTAAAACGCCATTTGTAGAACGCGCTTTGTTCAGCGTATAGAAATGCAAGCCGGGAGCACCACAGCGCAGAAGTCCCTCGCACTGTTTGGTGGCGTATTCGATTCCAAATTCCAGACAGGCTTCGTCGTCGTGCGCGTATTTTTCAAGGTCGGTTACCAACTCCGCCGGAAGCCTGGCGCCGCAGAGACTCGTGAATTTCTTGATCTGTCCCGCACTTTGAATCGGAATAATTCCAGGGACAATCGGAACCGTCACACCGAGCTTGCGAACATAATCGCGAAACTGGAAAAAGTCGTCGTTGCTGAAGAAAAGCTGGGTAATGACAAACTCCGCGCCGGCATCGACCTTGGTCTTCAGATGTTGCCAATCGACCTGCTTTCCGCCTTTGCAGGCGATGTGGCCTTCTGGAAATCCAGCGACGCCGACGGAAAAACCATCCTGTGATCGAATAAATTCTACCAACTGATATGAAAATTCAAAACCGCCCTCGGTTTTTTGAAATTCGCCACTGCCTCCCGGTGGATCGCCGCGCAAAGCTAAAATATTTTTAATCCCGAGCTTCTTGGCCTGACTCAGTACTTCCGCGATCTGCTCAGAAGTGGAGGAGACGCAGGTCAGGTGCATCATCGCTGTCAACTGATGTTCCCGTTGAATGCGATCGAGAATGGAAAGGGTCTTATCGCGGGTGCTGCCGCCGGCCCCGTATGTAACGGAACAATAGTCCGGCTTCAGAGCAGCCAGGACAGGAACATTCTTTTCGAAGAACGCGCGTTCGCCTTCTTCTGTTTTCGGCGGGAAAAATTCAAAAGAAATCACCGGCTGACCGGCCGCTATTTTCCTGGCGTAGATATCTCGAATCAATTGCACAAGGAATAAGTATGCGGAAGGACCTCCCGCAATTCAACCGGACATTGGCGGAAAATTATCTGATGTGTTTCCGAATAGCCGTGAGGATTTCTCGAGCGACTGCCTTGTCACCGAGTGTGCCAGCGCGAATACGGATTTCGGTCGTAGTGGGCGACGTTTCTTCCAGATGGATTTTCACGTCGTGTCCCGACTCGACCGCAATGATCGTTCCTTGAAGCAGGTCGTGTTCGTTGGATTTGACACGGTAATTCAGGTCCTTCAAAGCGGCATGGACCCCGCGCCACGCTCGTTCAATGGTGGTGATCTCTGTGTGCCGCAGTTCACCCAGGAAAAAAGTTGGCCCAGTCGTTGCGTCGGACGGTTGATCGGTGCTGCGAAATTCAGCGCAACCATTTCCAAATATGCCAAGAACGAGGAGGAAGCTAACGGCAATTATTTTCATTCAGCTGAATCTGTCAGCCAGACTAGGCGAATGTGGTCAACTGGCAATAATCTTATCGAGCTCTGCAGAAACTTTTGTCAAATAATCCATTGGTTCCATCCCTTGTTTGCAGGATGCACAGGAGGACTCAATGATAAACCAACCGTTATAATTGATATCGTCAAACGCCTTCATCACCCGCGCCCAATTATTGTCTCCTTCGAGGTATTCGACCGAAAAACCGGCACGCAACCCTTGCTCATTCATTTTCTTGCGGCTGAATTCCTTGATGTGGACCTTGGCAATGCGTTTGTCCAAAGCTCGAATCCAGTGTTCAGGCCAACCGATGTACATCACATTACCCACGTCGAAGTGCCATCCAACCCATGGGCTCTTAAAATCGTCGACAAACCGCACCGCTTCGAGAGGGCTCAGTAAAAAATTGTTCCAGACATTTTCCAGCGCCATCTTGACGCCCAGTTTTTCCGCAGTGGGCAGGGCTTTGCGAATGCACTCCTGGCAGCGCTGATAATTTTCTACATAGGAAACGTCTGCGCTTACTCCTCCAGGGACGACCAGAACCGAAGTTGCACCATAATCCTTTGCATTCTTCAGTTCGCGCACGAGCGCTTGCACAGCTTTTTCGCGAACCATGGCGTTTGCACTCGAGAAACTCCGCGTCGTTGTGCCGCAACTCATGCTGGCGATCGTCAGTCCCGTGGCGTCACGCGCTTTCAAAACTTCTTCCGGATCTAATTCGCTGGAGGGTTCCACACCCTCGAATCCCGCTTCTTTCAGCATTTTGAATTGTTCCAGAACGCTGATCGCCTTTTTTCCGCCCGGAAAGGTGTTCAACATGTAACCCTTCTTAAGCGAGCGTTTGACTGGACGTTCTCCAGCCAAAGTATTCAGCGGGCAAAGGGCAGACGTTGTCACTACGGCAGCGGTGAGTTGAAGAAAATGACGGCGATCGAAATGCTTCCGGGTGGGCATGATGACTTAGAAGTGTTTCGTTTGAATTTGGTTACTAAAATAAAAAAGGCGGCCTTTCGGCCGCCCTCGTGGAGAGTTGAGAAAACTTAAATAAATTTAGTCTGTCCGGGTATCGCGAGCGGCGGAACCGCAGGAGCCTTATCCCATCTGATATCCGCTTCGTTCGGAACAAGTTGTTCTTTGGAATTGATCGCGTCTTCCCAGGTGATCTCCTGTCCGGTGTAACCAGCCATACGGCCCATAACACCCATCATCGAACTGTTCGCGAGCCACTCGCCATCCATACGTGGTTTACCTTCTTTGATCGACGTGAGGAATTCCTGTTGTTCGACCACGTACATATTCGGATTCTTCGGATCGCCATCGTATTTCCAAACTTTCTTGCCCGTAGCATCCTGGATGTACGGCACACCATTGAACAAAAGAATATGCGCTGTGCCTTTGGTTCCGTAAATGTGCTCCGTGTTGTCGCTGTGACAACCCAGTTGCTGCCGGCAAAAGAGAAAACCTTTCGCGCCGTTTTCCCATTCATAGACGACGGAGAAATGATCGAAGATGTGACCCACCAATTGTTCCGGGCGAATCTGTCGACCACCATGAGCAGTGCATTTTACCGGCATCTGATTGTTCATCGCCCAATTCGTCAGGTCGATATTGTGAATGGCTTGTTCAACAATATGGTCGCCCGATAACCAAGTGAAATGCATCCAGTTACGAAGCTGCGCTTCCATCGGGTTCCACTTTGGATCGACGTCTTTAAAACGAGCCGGCCCGGTATTGTAAGTGCCGTAAATAGTTCGAATATCACCGATCTCGCCCGCGAGAACTTTTTGATAAACAGCGCGTTGGGCAAGATTAGAGCGCCAGCAAAAGCCAGAGCCGATGCCGAGTCCTTTTCGCTTTGCTTCAGCAACTGTGGCCATGAAGGAACGATACCCGAATGCATCGGTGCAAATCGGTTTTTCGCAGAACAGATGTTTATTTTTCTCAATGACATACTTCGCATGGATCGAACGGAATCCCGGGGGCGTTGCGAGAATCACGACGTCCACACCACTGTCGACCACCTTCTTGTAGGCATCAAAACCAACGAAGCAATTTTCCTTCGTCACCAAAATGCGATCATTGATCTCGGTATTGCCCTTCAACGCGACGAGGTGGCGATCCAATTCGTCCTCGAAAATGTCACCCATGGAAATCAGAACGGCGTCTTTATAGCCGAGCAATGCCTCGCGCACGTTACCCGATCCGCGACCGCCGCAGCCGACAAGACCGATTTTGATCGTGTCTTTACCGACGGCGTACGCTTTGGATGCGACAATAACGCTCGCAGCAGTGCTCGCCGCGGCCGTGGTTTGTTTAGAGGGAGTGCGGCAACCGGCTAAAACACCGGCAAGCGAACTGCCCGCTACTGCACCTGAAGTTTTTTTGATAAACTCACGACGAGGAATTTCTGGATTCATAAATTGAGTAAAGCATTGTTACGGGTGACACTTTTGAACGTCAAGGAAAGACGCCCACCGTGACTGGAAATTCAATCATTTGCGTCGCCACTCTGTTTTTGGAGGTTCAGGCAGACCTTGCGCACGCAGCGCAGTCCGGAAGTGCATCTTGGAAACTTTGGGAAGATTGTCCACGCCATGCTTCGCGATGAACTCTTTCGCCGCTGCATCCACCGCAGCGGAAGCTCCCTTCGGAAACCGCATTCCAAAATTTCTTCCCATGGCTGCAAGTCGCGTCACAAATTCATTGCGTGCCAAAATGGAAGCGGCTGCTACCGCGATATCTTCTTCCGCTTTGTGACGTTGCACGAGTTCAACGCTACGCCCGAGATTCATCATCGCTTTTTCCACCGTGGTCTTCGTGGCGGCAAATTGGTCACTGATGGCACGAACCGGCGGTGGATTCATGTTCCCAGTGTTACCCAAGAGATTCTCAATCACCCTCGCGTGGCCCCAGGCCAAGATGAGATTCACGCTGCCCATTTTTTGATACAACCGATTATATGCTTCATTCCCGATTGGGACGACACTGGTAAAACAACCGCGTGTTGTGCGGATCAATTCGGCTAACTCGTAGATCCGTTTATCACTGGAAATATTTTTGGAATCTTTGATTCCCGCATCCTGCCACTCAGTGATGATCTTCTCGTTCACATACACACCGGCTACGCAAAGCGGACCAAAGAAATCTCCTTTACCACTTTCGTCCACGCCGAGTCGTGGCAACAGAAGGTCTGGATTCAAAACGGTTTCGTAACCGACTTTAACCTCTTTCAGAATTTCCGGTTCAAGGACGAACTCGACAAATTCATGTGTCCCCTTCCCTTGCACGACGAGTTTGCCGCTTTGATAGAAGACCACATTGGTTTTATTTTTCTCGCCGGCGAACCGCGCGTAAGGAACGTCGCGGAAAACAAAATCGTTCGCACGCAGATACTGCTCAAGCGCCGCAGCCTGCGCGTCGTTCAACTTGGCGGTGTAGGAAGTAAGTGGCTTCACAGCGTTGTGTCAGCGTAGGTGTTTGTTTTATGCTGTGCAACCGTGCAGCCCGCGAAAAAATCAGGAATAAGTCGTCGTAATCCCGACATCAAAACGATTTCCCAAATTGTCGATGCATTGCTTGACTGGTTTTCAACCAACGCTCGGGATTTGCCTTGGCGCCGAACGCGCGATCCGTATGCGATCTGGGTTTCCGAGATCATGCTGCAACAAACACAGGTAAAGACCGTAATTCCATATTGGCAACGTTGGATGCGTGCACTGCCTGACATTGTGTCACTCGGCAATGCTTCCTCAGAAATAATCCACAAACTTTGGGAAGGGCTAGGCTATTATACGCGAGTTCGGAACATGCAGAAAGCGGCGCAAATGATCCTGCAAACCCATACCGGGAAATTTCCGGAAAAGTTTGATGAAGTATTGGCGCTTAGTGGAATTGGGCCCTACACCGCCGGCGCGATTTGCAGCATTGCCTTCAATCATCCCACCGCAATTCTCGATGGGAATGTAATTCGAGTATTGTGTCGACTGTTCTGCATTTCCGAAAACCCACGTGACAAAGAAGCGAACGCCAGATTGTGGGCTCTGGCGCTGATGTTTGTGGAAAGCGCAGCAGATGAGGCGCGGCACATTGCGAATCGCTGCTCGCATCTCAATCAATCACTCATGGAACTGGGAGCGCTGGTCTGCACTCCCCGACAACCGCAATGCACGATATGCCCTGTAAAAAAGCACTGTCTCGCCTTCAGGTTTAATCAAGTGGATTGCCTCCCAAATCTGGGCAAGCGGACGATTGCAACTGAACGTCGCTTTTTAGCCTTTGTAGTCCAGGATAAAAACAAATTCCTAATCCGACAAAGACCTGAAGGCATTGTGAATGGAAAGCTGTGGGAATTTCCGAATCATGAAATAGCAGTCAAGGAAAAGAATATTTCTAAAGCAGCGGAACCATTTGAGATCAACGTTCGCTCGACACCGTTTTGTCAAATTAAGCATTCGATCACACGGTATCGGATCACGCTGGAAGTATTCCACGCGCAAATTGCACCGAAAGTCGCCTTTCAATTTGGACAATGGCGCACCGTTGATGAAGTGAAGTCCCTCGCCTTTACCAGTGCGCACCGAAAGGTCCTCAATGCGCTCTTAGGCAAAGCCAAATAAAAAAGGCAGGTCGAAATGACCTGCCTTGATATTCAATTGAACCGAATCAGATTAAGCTTTGGCTTTGCGTTCTGGCTTGGCTTCACCTTCGGGCTTCTCCGTACGAACCGCAGAGGCACGTTTACCACGGGTTTCCGTGCGGGCTTCGGCAGATGCAGCAGCGGCGACAGCTTCCGGAGAAAGTTGAGTGGTGCTTTCAACGCGAATTCGCAGCGTGGAAGTCACTTCAGCATGCAAGCGGAGTTCGATTTCATGCTCGCCGAGAGCCTTGATCGGCTTCTCGATGTGAATTTTCTTTTTATCGAGCGAGATGTCGAATTGATTCTTCAATTCGTCTGAAATCGCACCAGGAGTGACAGTGCCGAACATGCGCCCATCGTCACCGGTCTTAACTTTAACCACGCAAATGAGTTTTGAAACGCTCTTGGAGAGTTCCGTCATAGCATTCAACTCGTGCGCTTCGCGTTCAGCGCGACGTTTGCGCAATGCTTCAATTTGGCGCTTGTTGGCTTGCGTCACTGGCACGGCGAACCCTTGAGGGAGTAAAAAATTGCGCGCGTAACCAGCCGAAACTTTGACTTGGTCGGATTCACCGCCGAGTCCAACAATATTGTGCGTGAGGATAACTTCTGTCTTTGCCATAAATCTTTAATGTTTTTTAACTAATTCTTCAAAATGGAACATCATCGTCTTCCGGTGCAGGAGCATCGGACTCTGTTACTGCCGCAGGTTTAGCAGGTGCCACCGGACGGGGGCGGGCGGTTTCACCACCGGTGCTGCCGCCATCGGCAGGTCGCCCAGCACTCAAGAACTGCACATTCTCCGCAACGACTCCGAGTTTGCTGCGTTTCTGCTGAGTTTGTTTGTCATCCCAAGTATCCAAACGCAAACGCCCCTCAATCATGACCGGGCTGCCTTTACGCAAATATTGGCTAACGTTTTCAGCGGTGCGGGAGAAAACATCGACATCAATAAATGTAACTTCTTCCTTCGTTTCGCCCGTATCCGTCTTCCACACTCGATTGACAGCTAAGCCGATCTTGGCGACAGCCGTGCCTTTGGGCGTGTAACGCAACTCAGGATCACGCGTCAAATTACCTATCAAGATAACTTTGTTGAAGCTTGCCATATTACTCTACTCCCGTCGTGAACCCTATTTCGAGGCCACTTCTTTGGGTTGCGGCGCTTCAGTGAACAGGACGCGGAAAACGTCTGCACTCATCGTCAATTTGGTTCGCAATTGGGCGACTGCCTTAGGGTCGACTTCAAAAATTATATTTACGTAAAAACCAGATTGATGACGCTTATCAGCGACGCGTGAAAAATTCTTCTTATCCATTTTTTGCACGGTTTCAACTTTACCACCGGCTGAAGAGATTTCCGCAGAAATCTTATCGATGGCATCTTTAATGCCTTCTTCTTTACCTGCGGTATCCAATATGAACAGACCTTCGTACTTTTTCATTTTTCTTTATTCTCGGAATCAATGACTCCGTTAAATTTACTCATTGCTTTTTCAATCCCCTCACCTAGCCAGCATTCAATCTGGTCGGCGGCCCGCTCTAAAACTTTTTCAAGCAGTTCATTTTCGGTTGAACTAAACTGCCCGAGAACGTAGTTCGTAATTTCACGAACACCATCCTGGCGCCCAATTCCAACTCGTAGCCTAGCGAACTCTCGCGTGGCCAGATGGTGCTCGATACTATCGAGGCCATGGTGGCCGCCACTGCTACCGCTTTTGCGCAGGCGAATTTGTCCGAAAGGCAAATCCGCGTCATCAACCGCAATCAAAATGTTACTCGCCGGAATCCGAAAAAACTCTGAGAGCGCACCGACCGCTTCACCGCTGACGTTCATATAAGTCTGTGGCTCGCAAAAAAACAACTTACGCCCGTTGCGTTCCACTTTAGCGAGCTTCGCACTAAACTTTTTTTCAAGACCCCAATTAGCGCGCCAACGCTCCGCAGCTTTCTCGACCAATAAAAAACCAGCATTATGTCGAGTCCGGGCATATTTTTCTCCCGGGTTCCCCAAGCCCACAATAAGAAACACGTTTTCCATGTGGGCGAACAAAAAGCGGGCAACGAAGTCCAAGCCTCGTTGCCCGACAAATTATTTCTTCTTCTCAGCCGGCTTCTTCTCGTCACCCTTGGCTGGAGCTTTTTCAGCGGCCTTATCACCAGCCTTCGCCGGAGCAGCTTCGCCGTCTTCCTTCTTCTCTTTAATCATCTCGACTTCAGCCGGACCAGCAGCAGCTTCCGCAGCAGCTTCTTGAGCTTCAGTGACAGGCGCGGCAACCGTAAAGACAAGAATGTTCTTCTTACCGAGGGCTTCGACGCCTGGAGGTAAAGTAATTTCGCTAAGATGGATGGATTTGCCAATTTCCAAAGCTGCGACATCCACGTAAATAACTTCAGGCAAATCTTTCGGCGTAGCGCGGATCTTGAGCTTGAAAACAACGTGTTCCAGAACGCCACCGCCGGTTTTCACGCCAACTGCTTCACCAGTAGGTTCCACGGGAACGCTGATTGTGACCTTTTCATTCGCCGAAACGGCGTGCAGATCGACGTGCAACATCTCTCCAGTGAGTGGATTGTGTTGGATTTCTTTGATGAGGGCCAAATGGCTGGCTCCATTAACGGCCAGATCAAGCAATACATTCTCGGATGCGGAATGATGCACGACGTTTTCGAGATCTTTAACACCAATCTCGAGATTCTGCGGTTTGGTTTGTCCGCCATAGATAACAGCCGGAACTCGGCCAGCGGAACGAAGTTTTTTTACTCCCGTGCGCTTAACGACGCTACGAGAAAATGCGGTCAATGATACAGATTTCATATAAATTCTACTACGGTCGGAAGTTAATCATTAACTAGTCCGTCCGCCCTTAAATTCAAAAAGCGAAGATACAGACGAATTACTTTCAATTCGCTTGATTGCTTCGCCGAGCAAAGCCGCCACCGACAGAGTCGTAATATTAACTCCATCGATCGCAGGGCGCGAAACACTATCAGTAGTTATTAATTCGTCAATAGAAGATTTTCGCAATCTTTGGATTCCCAGATCGTTTAAAATCGCGTGTGAAACACACGCGTAAATTTTCTTTGCACCTTTCTTCTTCAGCAAAACTGCTGCCGTTGTCAGCGTACCAGCGGTTTCCGTCAAATCGTCCACCATTAAAACATTCTTTCCACGAATATCGCCGATTACCGCCATTGCTTCGGTATCCGTAGCACTTTTTCGTCTTTTCGCAACAATAGCCAATCCTGAGCCTAAAACCTGAGAGTAAGCATGGGCCATCTTCAAACCGCCAACATCCGGACTGACAACAACCAGATCAGTAAGTTTTTTCTTTTTTAGATAATCGTACATCACTGGAGCGGCGTAGAGATGATCCACGGGAATATCAAAAAAGCCTTGAATCTGCTGCGCATGCAAATCCATCGTGAGGACGCGGTTCGCGCCAGCAGCAACTAAAAGATTTGCAACGAGCTTCGCGGTGATCGGCACTCGCGGTTGATCCTTTCGGTCCTGACGTGCATATCCGTAAAATGGAAGCACCACCGTGATGCGCGCAGCGCTCGCTCGTCGCATGGCGTCCATCATGATAAATAATTCCATTAAATGATGATTCGCCGGCGGGGAACTTGATTGGATGACGAACACATCCTCACCGCGAATGTTTTCATCAATTTTCACGAACGTCTCGCCATCCGGGAAAGCGGAGACAGAACATTTGCCGAGTTCCATTCCGATGGAGGAGCAAATGGCCCTGGAGAGTGGAAGATTTGATGTGCCACTAAAGATTTTCACGCTTAAACTTTGTTGGGAAAAATAAAGACCACCGTTTCAGGTGGTCGAGTGGGCAGGACTCTAGCAACCGATCTTCGCCATGCAAGCAATTTGAAACTCCTTAATGCGCAATCCCGGTAATGACTTTAGGAAATGGCTACTTCTTGTTTAGCCCGGCTGAATGAGAGGTGCTTTTTGGAGGTTAACAGACTGCGTTGATAAATCTTCATGGTTTCCACGGCCGTCGTTTGCCAATTGAACATTTGCGCCCGCTGCAGTCCTTTCTCTTGAAAGGTCTCACATAATGAGGAATTTCTCGACAGACGCCTCAAGGCCTCTTTCATTGAAACGACACTCTCCGGATCGACAATCTCCGCAGCGTCACCAATGACTTCCGCCAACGAACCTCTGGCCGAGGAGATGACTGGGCAACCACTGGCCATCGCTTCTAGAGGAGGCATGCCGAAACCTTCGTAGAGAGACGGATAGACGAAGATATTTGCTGCCTGGTATAGCCGCGGCAAATCTTTATCGGGGACAAATCCAATGTGCCTTATTTCTTCGACAAACGGGGATTTCGCAATCGCATCGTGAATCACTTCTGCTCCATTCCAGTCTGCGCCACCAAGGATAAGTTGCCAGTCAGAGCCCGTCTCCTGCTTGAAATCGTTGAATGCCTGGACAAGACGCACATGATTTTTACCGGGATGTTCAAACCGAGCAACGTAGAGAAAAAACCGAGTTTTAATTCCATGTCGTTGTGCAATCCAGTGCTTCGCAGAATCATCAGCAGCTGGAACAAACCGGCGATGATCCAATCCATTGTGAATCACGGTAATTTTAGACGAAGGTAGATGAAAGAACCGTTGGATATCCTGAGACGTGTTTTGACTGATCGCGATGATTTGGCGCTGCCGCTTTGCAAGTCCCTTGACCACGAAGCGCCCGTAAAACATCCGCTTCCAATCGTATTTATTGGAGATAAGAAACGGTGCAAGATCGTGAATTGTTGCGACTGTCGCACACGGCTGCGTCCATAGCAGCCGTCGATAGCTTGGAATGTGCAGAACATCGATTCCGTGTTTGCGGACCAAACCGGGAAGCACGAGTTGATGCCAAAAAATGTTTCTAATGGGAGAACGATGCCATTCCGGCACTTTCACAATTTGCATTGTGTCTCCGACAAAATGGAATAACGGCAAATCCTCTTCCAGAACGAATAAAACGAACTCGTGTTCGTGTGCGAAATGTTTCAATTCCCGCAACAGCGCAAAAACATACTGCGAAACTCCGGTTTGCCCGCGTTGTATGACGGAGGTTGAAATACCTATTTTCATGCGGCGAGAAATGCTGACTCGAGACGGGCGATGCGCAAAACATTTCGTACGTTGGGTTGCGCGCCGATGAAAACAATCCGGACACCGACTTGTGCGGCAACCTTGCGAGCTCGAATCATCAATCCGAGGCCTGTGCTATCAATAAATGGGACATCGGATAAGTCGATTTGCAGTTCGCCGTTTTTCGCCCGAGATGCGATGTATGCTTCTGTCCCTTTCCAAACTTCATCTACATTGGCGGCTGTAACCTCCCCTCTCCACGAAAAACCATTCGCTGATACGCTCTCCTTTGTTGCACCTCTGGGAATAATGTTGGTTTCCATAATTTGTTCTGCCTCCTTTTGGTTATTAGCAATAGTAAAGAAGTCGTGCAACCGCATCAACTTGAGTGCGGAACGAACGGCGTTGCTGGGAGAAGCAAGAATCAGCAGACGTCCTGTAATGCGGGCTTTTTTCTGCAACCGAATGAGTAAGCCCATGCCGCTGCTATCAACAAATTCCACGTCTTGCAGATTCAGCACGCAGTGCCGACATGTGGCGAGCATCTCTTCACAGAGTAATGCGTTAGCGCGCACGAATTTGATATCGAGCTGAGCTGTTACATTTATAGACCGCAAAATTTGTTGGCCTTCGCTTGAGGATTTGCTCCGCGCCCGGCCTGGCATTTTGGCGAAATGCATTTGCCACCATTGCCGAATAATTGCCTGACTGAACCAACAAAGATCAGTGAGATAACGTTTGCCCAGCCGGCGGGGTTCCTGAGCAAAGCGATAAAGCCATTCGGTTCCACTCTTGCGCATCCAATGGGGGGCCCGCTTGATGGTGCCAGCAAGAAAATCAATTGTTCCGCCAACACCAATGCAGACGGGGACGCCAATCGATCTAAAATGCATCGCGATCCATTTTTCTTGTTTGGGACAACCAAATGAAACAAACAGCAAATCTGGTTTGGTCTCGCGAATCCGTCTTGTGACCTCCTTGTGATTCATCTCGTGCAACGGAAGAAATGGCGGTGAATAGTGCCCCGCGATAAGCAAGCCGGGGTGTTCCTTTCGGAGCTTATCGACTGCCTTCTTAATGGAGACGTCAGTGCCGCCTAAAAAAAACACTCGGTATTTTTTTTGCACCGCAATTTTGATTAACAATGGAACCAAATCGGAACCAGCCACTCTTTCCGGCAGTGGATTGCCTAGGAGCCGCGAAGCCCAAACAAGCGGAGTGCCATCGCAAAGGACCAAATGCGCATCCATTAAAATGCGGCGTAATTCAACATCGTGGATCGCCTTCACGAGGAAGTCGACATTCGCGGTCGCAAGATAATGCGGCAACCGCGATGCCACCATCTGCTCGATGAGGTCGACAGTCTCAGCCGTGGTAATATTGTCGAACGGCACCCCGAGGAGTGCAATCGGCGGACCGCTCGTTGCTGCTCGTGTGAACGGATATTTGTCCATCCAGATCTCCACAGTTAAGTAGTGACTACTTCTGCCGACCGGGCAGGGACCGGGGCGGATTGAGTCCCGGGCTTTGTTAAAAAGATCAGTGCCGAGTTGAGCTGCTTGAGGGAAATAGGCAGCAATTCAAACGTTTTCACCACCAGGCCACCAATGGAGGGTGACAATTTTTCCTCCAGTTTTTTCCGGACGTGATCGGCCACGTAGTATTGAATGCGAAAACCATTCCGCTCGACCGCATCTTCAAAGTCAGCATAACCGATGGCATGATGTGAACCAGTGTCGCTGACAGTTTCGTTTTTGAAGAGCCGTTGTCGCAACGAGACAAACTCTTCATTCACCATTGCAATCTGACCGCCTGGTTTCAAAACACGAAAACATTCAACCAATGTTTTCTCCATGTCGGGTGTATGATGGAAGGAAGCGTTAAACGTGATCGCATCGAGGGTTTCGTTCGCGAACGGCAGGTTTGTCATGCTCTCCAGGATGCGTTCGAAGTAAATGTTATGAGCCTCGAAAAGAATATCGGCCGTCCTCAGCCCATAAAAATTAGCGTCGTTCACATCCAATGCGATCGCGCGATAGCCGCGTTCCGCCAGAATTCGAGTGCTCCAGCATGGTCCGGTTCCCACGTCGAGAACCCACCCGCCAGGTTTCACATTCAGTTTGTCGATCAAAGTCCGAAAGTCGGGACCAAAATTGCAGGTGTGCGGCCACAGATCAGGCAACGTATCTGGAAATTGCGCAATGATTTTGGCGTCTGTTAGGCTGTCGCTTCCGTGATAAGTGGAATTTTCGTAGGCGATTTCTTTCTTAACGGCCTCGTGATCAAAGCCGCTGGCGAAAAACATGATGCCGTCGGTAATTTGATATCCGTGCTCTTTGTTGGCAGAACAGGTCAAGGTGCCGGTGCGTACTTCGCCGCGCGTCACTTCGAATTCGGTGAGAGACAGTGCCCCCGCGCAGCGCGGGCATTGTAGGATTTCCAGGATAGGTGCTTTCATTAGTTTAGTTCGATGTTATGGCGTGTCAGGTCATCAAAAGAGATGACGCGTAGGTCTTTGCGTTTGCTGAGGTAGTCGGCGGTTTCGTGGAGAATGGAAATGAACTTTTCGTCTGCCTGGTTGTCACGGAAATATTCCCACCAGTGCGTTACCAGCACCGTCAAGCGACGCGAATCCAAGCTCTTTTTGATATCATCGAACATGGTGTCGTAGCGCCGATGATACGAAAGATGACATCCCGGATGCGTGAGCAAAGTCGTATTACCGACTTGCCAATGCGGTTTGCGGGAAAGCTTTTTCATGACGTATTGGGGCCACCATGAATGCGGCAGACGGTTTAATTCAAACCACCCGGTCGAGAGGACACGGAATCGTTTGGAAACTTCCTGAAAACTAATCCGCGAGAGCTGATCGTAGGGGGCCACAAAGGCCGTTGGCTTACGAAAACCAGCATCGAGAAGAAACTCTGTCCCCTCTTTCAGTCGCCGTTCAATGTCACAACGATTGGTGTGCGCAAACTCCGGTCCTCCTTGTACAAATTCGTGACGGCAACCGTGCTGAACAATGTTGTAACACGGATTGCTCCTGAGATAATCGACAAGCTTTTCATTGCAGCCGATTGGCAGCGTTTTCGGGGTCGTGCCGGTTTTTGCCATGAGAAACAATTCCAGCCCGCCATCGCAGTGCGTCGCTTCCGTGTTCACGTTTGGAATCGTCGCCAGGTTTACCGGAAGGCCGCGCTCGAGAAATGGTCGGTACAGCCGGTCCAGGTAATCAATGGGAGTCAGCGCATTCGTGTCGTCGTCACGAAGAATCACGTATTTCATTTCTTTTCCTTGATTAATTCTTCGTAAAGTTTTTTTACCTGCGCAGCCAAAACGTTGGTATCGAACTTCTCCTTCACCAAGGCCTGGCCGGCAGCGGCAAAACGCGTCGCCAACCCTTGATTCGACAACGCCTCATCGACTGCACTATGAAAACCGGCTGGATTGTCCAGGTCGAACAACCAGCCGTTTTTCCCCACTTCAACCATCTCCAAGGCGCCCGACGTCCGACTGGAAATCACAGCTGTTCCCGCAGCCCATGCTTCCAAAATTACCAATCCAAATGTTTCTGAAATCGACGGAAGCAAAACCGCATCGGCCATTTGAAAGAGTCCGATCAGTCGCGGATCCCCTGGTGGCAATCCGCCGGTCAGCAAAATCTGTCTCTCAATTCCCAGTTCACAAATCGTGCGGTTTAATTGGTCGCCATAAGCGGCATCGGTACAGGAACCGGCAAGCACCAGAACCGTGTTGGGAAATTTCGCCACGATTCTCGGAAACTGTTCCACCAGCCATTTTTGATTTTTAACCGGGTCGAGCCGTCCAACCGCCAGTAATACCTGTTTACCTGTAAGCTGTGGAAACGCCTCGAGCGCTGCCTGACGTTGTGGCCGGGCGTAGATATCCGCAGGGACGCCGTGGGCTTGAACGACAATTCGTTTTTCCGGAAATTTCGCCCGCAACAGTTCCGCTTCTCGCCTGTTGCAGGTGATGATGGCATCAGCCTGTTCAAGCACCTGGCGAGAACGCAGAAATAATCCGAACACTTTTCCCCACTCCACACCGCCTTCGAGCGGTTTGCGCAGGTATTCTTTGGTCTGCTCAGGTAAATCGAGGACGCCGCCATGAATGGAGGCAACGAGCGGAATCTTTTTCTTACGGGCGACCGTTAATGCGATGCCGCCGAGCCGATTCCCCGTATGAGTATGGATTACCGAAAGATTCTTCTCCGCCATCAATGCGGCCGGCAAATCAAGTGACATCAGATTTCCTCCCACCGACACCAACTGCTTCTTCTGCTCTGGAGAGATGCCCCAGACGGGAACGAAAGCGTTATAGCGTTTGATTTCACAACCTGTTTCCGCGAGTGGATCAAACGTGAGCGACTGGTGAAGGCGCGGACAATAAACGACATTCTCGATACCATGAAAGCGCAGGCCATCCAGCAAACGTTTGACGGCAGTTTCAGTGCCGCCCCACTCGGCTGGATTGTACTTTCTTAATAAATGAGCAACTTGCATTTACAACTCACGATTCCGCGATAATTCTCGCTAAGTGTCCCCATGTTAGAGTGCCAAAGGGATGTCAACCATCGGGTGCGTGGACGTTTCTCCCCGAGGAAAACAATCCCTGACACATGCGGACAACTGCTGAAAGATCCCTACATCCCACTGAAAGCTTCTTCGGGGTAGCTGCTGACTGACATCTCAGACACACACGTTGGATTCAGGCCATTTGCTATCCTGTTTTCGTCAGCGATTTCCCAACGGCATGATGGTGCAAACAGATTTGTCCCGCATAGAGAATGCAACTGGCGGGTCGTAGTTTGAAGAAGGAGGATTATATGAAAGCCGAAATAACCCTGATCATCGCAGTCGCTTCCCTGAGTTTATTTTCAACCGGCTGCCGTACTGATTCAAATCAGGCTCCCAACGAGGTCGCGACCGCCACTGGTTTGAATCCGGATGACCCCGGACTCGAAGACAGTCGCTTTGCCAGCCAGACGTTATGCCGGGGCGCGGGTGAAATGGATCTGAGCCGACTCGGCGTTGATCGATCGCAAAACCCCGATCTAAAACTTCTCGCGCAACGCATTTTTGACGACCATTCCCGAGCCGATGATGATTTGAGAATCATAATCCGACAACAAGGCATTCCAATTTCATCGGAGTTGGATCAAGAGGACGACGTTGCTTCTTTACAGCGACTCTCCGGTTCAAATTTCGACCGCATGTTTATCCATCACCTCATGGAAACCCGCCGGGAGGAGATCAAAAATTTCAAAGCCGCTGCGCGAAATGCCCGCAATTCTGATCTCCGCGAATTCGCCAGTCGTGGTCTTCCTGTTCTGGAAGAGCACCTCCGGATTGCGGAGAACATTGCCAAAAACGTTGGACTCGATCTAAACGTCAATGAACCTGCTGGCGCCAACCGAACAGATCGTCTGCGTGATCCGTACTATGGAGGCGACCCACAGCAACCGCATCAGTTCAACCCCGTGACGCCGCTATCGCCGCCATGATGTAAGCATCCGACCGGAGTCGTTACCACGGTTCGCCTCAGGATTTCGGAGGTCGATCACTTCGGCCTTTTCATCCGTAGTGAAAGCGTCTTCGACCGCTTCCTTTTGGTTGAACACTCTGGTTTGCCTGATCTTCAGTGGGTTAAAATAGGTACAACACCGTTGTACCCACTTTTCTGACGATGGGAAAATGAGGTACAACGCATCATATCCATAAAATCCGTGACCGGAAATTCCGGTACAACGGCCATTCTCTATTTTCCCGTCAAAAAAAGTTGGGTACACCGCGTTGTACCGTGTTTTCCGGTGACCGGAAAAGAGGGTACAACGGCGTTGTACCTTCTTTCCGCGACAAAAAGTCGGGTAAAACGCACTTTGCGGAAGAATTTCTCCGGGAGAAGGAGGTACAACAGCGTTGTACCCTGTTTGGACGCGACCGGGAAACAGGGTACAACGCGGTGTACCCACTTTTTTTTCGCAACTTTTAGAGTTTTTCGCGGTGTACCCTAATTTCCGGTGACAGAA
>JAQGOU010000502.1 GCA_028293445.1 Verrucomicrobiales bacterium
TTCCGAACCAGCCTTATGGCACTGTGAAGCGATCAAACGGGCTGATCTCCAGAAAAGGATCGCGGACGGAAGCAAATCTGGGTGAATTTCCACAAAAACGTCCAACTTCTTCTAAGAATGGGCACTCGCATCTAGAAATTCACTCGTTCTTGCGTCCCAAACGTCGGAAGCTTCAGAAATCCACTGAGTTTTGCCCTCAAAACGTCCGCCGCGCTAGAAAAACGTCGGGATTTGTCTTAGAAACTTCCGTTTTTCCAGAAATCCACCGAAAATCACGTTCGAAAAAGTATCATCCTCTGTATTTTCACTCAGAAATGCTTCGTGGAGTGACCATCCTCTGTCGCGACGCTCACTTTCGTTTCAAAAACATACCATCCGCGCAAAAGATGGTCGTTTTTTACGCCAGAGTGAGAGCATTCCGGAAGATGGTTACTTTTTAGGACCAAAAATGGGTCATCCTCCAGAGAAGCGGACGTTTTTACTCCAAAATCGGACGGGTTTCTAGAGGATGACAACTTTTTGAAGCAAAACTGAGCGTCGCGACAGAGTTCTGGAGATTTTTACTCCATTTTTGAGTCCATTTCTGGAGGAGGGAGAGCTAAAAGACCGCGCTGTTTGCGATTTTTTGGTGTTTGGGTTTTGGTGTTTCCGGTCTTTCCGGCGTTTCCCCGCCCTTAAGTAACAATCCCCCTAGCTACCTCTCCCGCTACATCGGTCAATCGGAAATCCCTGCCCTGAGATCGGAAAGTGAGTCGCTTGTGATCGATGCCACATTGATGAAGCATCGTGGCGTGTAGATCGTGCACGTGCATCTTCTGGTCATCATCTACAAAACGATAGCCGAGTTCGTCGGTGCTGCCCCAGGTCAATCCACCTTTCACACCACCACCGGCCATCCAGACGGAGAAAGCGTTAATATGATGATCGCGTCCGCTGCCCTGACCCATCGGCGTGCGACCAAATTCTCCGCCCCACAATACCAAAGTATCCTCCAGCATGCCGCGCTGTTTCAGATCGGTGATCAAGGCGGCCGATGCCTGGTCGACATCCTTCGCAGAGATCGGCATATCGTTTTCAATGTTCCCGTGATGATCCCACGCGCGGTGGTACACCTGAATGAACCTCACGCCGCGTTCGGCGAGGCGTCGTGCCATCAAACAGTTTGAGGCAAAGGTTCCGTCGCCCGGTTCTTTGATGCCGTACATGTCTAGAACATGTTGAGGTTCGGTGGCGAAGTCCGTCAGTTCAGGCACGGAGCTTTGCATCTTGAACGCCAATTCATATTGGCTGATGCGCGTTTGGATTTCCGGATCGACATGATCTTCGGCGAGGATGCCATTCAACCGATTGATCTCTTCGACAACCTGACGTTGTGTGCTTTGACAAACTCCATCGGGATTGCCGACGTAATGAACCGCTTCGCCTTTGGACTGAAACAAGATGCCTTGAAATTTGCTCGGCAGGAAACCGCTCGACCATTGACGCGCGGAAACCGGCTGCACCCCTGATTTGCCGCGAGACGCCAACACAACGAACCCCGGAAGATTATCCGTCTCCGCACCCAACCCATAAAGCATCCAGGAGCCCATGCTCGGTCGGCCTTTTATGATCGAACCGGAGTTCATGAACGCATGTGCCGGATCATGATTGATCTGCTCCGTGTGCATCGAACGCACGATGCAAATGTCATCCGCAATGCCGCCGATATTCGGAAACAGCGTCGATATCTCCTGGCCAGACTTGCCCCACTTTTTAAATTCGCAGAAAGGACCGCGCGCTTTCAAGACCGCGCCTTGCAACTGCGCGAGTTGCTGCCCTTTGGTGAACGATTCCGGAAACGGTTTGCCGTCGAGCTCTTTGAGCTTTGGTTTGAAATCGAAGCTTTCCATGTGGGATGGACCGCCGGCCATACAGAGATGAATGATGCGTCGCGCGCGAACGGGATGATGTGGGGTGCTGACGATGCCGCGCCATTTGGCGTCAGCAGCTGGTTGAGCAGCGCCGATGAGCCTTGGATTCAATAGCGTTGCCAAGGCCATCCCGCCGAGACCATAAGCGGCGCGTCCGAGGAAGGTGCGGCGATTGATGCTCGACTTAAACTTTTCGAAATCAAAATTTGGATTCATGCGCATCAATACTTCGTAATCGTTTCGTGCAGGTTCAGGATAACACGACAAACCTGTGTCCATGACGCCACTTCGCTCTTGTCCGCATTGTGAGCGGTGGTTGTAAGGCCAACGTTCAGCAGCTTCTCAGCTTCGTCCGCATGCTCTCTATAATGTTGACGCTGTTCGGTGAGGAACTGATTCAACGAATCTCTTTCAGTTGGTTTTGCTGGTCGAGCCAGGGCGCGTTCGTAAGCAGCATTAATACGCTGTTCATCCGTGAGCTTTTTGTTCACGAGGATTTTTTCCGCCAGAACGCGTGCGGCTTCGACAAACGTCGGATCATTCAAAAGCGTCAGGCCTTGCTGTGGCGTGTTCGAGAGGTTGCGGGTGCACACCGATTCTTCACGCGAAGGGGCATCGAAGTTCGACATCATCGGATGCAGAAACGTTCGTTGCCACCAAGTGTAAACGCCACGTCGATATTGCTGCGAATCTTTATCCGGATGGTAATCGCGCTCGGGAAATTGAATGTTGGAGTAAAATCCAGCCGGTTGATACGGATGCGCGCTCGGGCCTCCAATGTCAGGGTTCAGCAATCCTGAAATCGCCAGCGCATTGTCGCGCACGAATTCAGCCTCGAGTCGACGCGGCGATTGGCACGAGACCAGCCGATTATTGGGATCAATGTCCTTCAGCGAAGGGCGAAGATTCGATTCCTGTTGATAAGTCGAAGACATAACAATCAGTTTGACCATGTGTTTCACATCCCAACCGCTCTCCTGAAATTCCACGGCAAGCCAATCCAGTAATTCGGGATGAACGGGCCATTCGCCTTGTCCACCGAGGTCGTCCACGATGGCGGAAATGCCGGTGCCAAAATATTGTTTCCAGAAACGATTCACGATTGCCCGCGCCGTGAGTGGATTTTGTTTCGAGACGAGCCACTTGGCTAAATCAAGACGTGTCAAACGACGCTTCTCCGGATTTTCCGGTTGCGGTAAAAAGTGCGGGACAGACGGTAGGACAACTTCGCCGCTTTCATCCTGCCAGTTGCCACGCGGTAAAATACGGGTGGTAATCGGCTCACGAGCTTCGGTGATCATCGTCATGGTGCGACCTCCTCGGCACGCCCAGATTTCAGGCGCGACTTTTCGCAGGGCGGCGACGCTCGTATCGTTCCCTGAAGAACTCAAAAGGTAAGTGACATTGACGAGATCGCGATCGACCACACTCCGTCGCGAGGTTGATTGGGAAAGCGCTTTGCGCAACGGTTCACCGCCGCCCGCATTCAATGGTTCAATGGCCGCAAACGGGGAAACCGATGCGCGCACCGAAACCAGCGCCGCATTGCCGAGATTTAAAACCAACGTGTTGCTACCAGAAATTACGAGTGGCTTTTCCAAGATCCACACCGCCGTTTGTGAATCATGTTGCGGAGAAATCGGCCACGCATCCTTTACTCCCAGATTGGGAACACCCATGGAATAACGCGGCTCCTTGTAATCCGCGTCCGCGTAGAAGAAGGAAAGCTTCGCTTCGCCACCGTTGGTTTTCAGAGTGGCGGCTAACGTGAGCGATGTGCCCTTTCGCAATTTTTTACCTTTCCCGATAGTGGCCTCTTCCTGCGGAGTAATCTCGAGTCGAATTGCGGAAATGGAAGTATTCGAAAGGGACAACGACAGCTGAATGTTTTCCTTCGCGTCATTGCCCAAGAGAACCACGTTGTCCCTTTGCACGATGGCGCTGGCATTTTCCGTAGCGTTCGTATCTTTACGTTTGAACGCCACGACTGGCTGCGGGGTGAGCCAACCCGTGGGATGTTGTTTTAGAAATGCACCTGCCGTGCGGCTCCATTTTTCAAACGCTTTGCGATCAGTTGCGTTCGTTTTGAATCGTGCGCCAGCCATTGACGCTATTTTACTGACGTCTGCCAACAAATTCGTCCGGCGTTGTTGCAGGTAGGAATTCGCCACTTCCTTTTCCGGGGCAAACGGATGGTCGTTACCGTAACCTTTCAAATCTGGATTTGGGGTGTAGCCATAATCCGCGTAAACGCCCCATTGTTTCACGTCCGCGAAGAACGCTTCCATCGCGTAAAAATCTTTGGCCCAAAACGGGTCGTATTTGTGATCGTGACATTCGGCACAACCCATCGTGGATCCGAGCCACGCGCCGGAGATCGTGCGCGCCCGATCCGCCTGGTATTTGGAAATATATTCCTTTGGTTGCGCACCACCTTCACGCGTCATCATGTTCAGGCGATTGAAACAGGTCGCGGCCCATTGTTCGTCCGTAGGATTCGGCAGGAGATCGCCCGCGAGTTGTTCAATCGTGAATTGATCGAAACGTTTATTCTTGTTGAACGAATCGATGACGTAATCGCGATAGGGAAAACAGTTTTGGTTTTGGTCGCCGTGATAACCGACCGTGTCCGCGAAACGAACGGCATCCAGCCAGGGGGCGGCCATGCGTTCACCAAAGTGAGGAGATGAGAGGAGTCGATCGACCTGGCGTTCGTAGGCTTTCGGACTTTTGTCGTTCAAGAAAGTGTTCAGTTCTTCGAGGGTCGGAGGAAGTCCGATCAAATCCAGACTTAGACGTCGCAAGAGCGTCCGTTTGTCTGCCTGGGATGATGGCTTGATTTTCTTGGCTTCGAGCGAATGGAGAATGAAAGTGTCGATCGGATTTTTAACCCACTTTTTATTGGATACAGATGCGAGCGGCGGACGAACCGGAAGAATGTAAGCCCAGTGCGGTTCATATTCCGCCCCTTGAGCGATCCATTCTTTCAGCAGATCTTTTTCTTTTTGCTTCAGATGTTTGTGCGTATCCGGAGGCGGCATCATCTCATCCTCTTTGGTGGAATTGATGCGGCTGATCAGTTCACTTTCCTCGGGTTTACCCGGCTTGATCGCACCCTTCTCGATCGCCGAGTCGCGGTCGTCCAGGCGCATTTTAGCTTTGCGATTACCTTTATCGGGACCGTGGCAGCGGAAGCAGTTTTCCGAGAGGATCGGACGGATATCCCGGTTGAAGCTGAGCTTGTTTGTGGAATTAACTGCCAAGACGGGATTCGCCAGTGCGGCGAACATCAACAGACAAAGAATTTTCCTGCAACTCATCGGCATAAAGAACTCTCTCCTCCTATCAAGAGGAAAGGACGAATGAGGCTAAACAGGCGTTACTCGCCGGCGCAAGTTTTTTGCCCGCAAAAGAGCGGCAGGGAAGGAACTTTGGAATTTGAGGGAAAACACTGATGCGAAGGATCAGAGCACGCCGCAGAACTTGAAAAACCAATAGACCGCGGCGACTTCCAATGCGACAAACGCCAAAAAGGCCGCCCAGACATAAACCGAATGAAAGAATTTACCAAGGACTCGCATACCTCTATTTAAGCAGCGTCAGTGCCAACTGCAAGTTTGAGAACGAAAAGATTTCGCCTTCTATAAACATCTGATTGGAAGTTATTTATGGAAGCGCTGGAAAGAGCCATTCCAGCAAACGTCGTGAGATTACTGGCCGTCGGCTGGGTGCGATGAGTGGCCTTTGAAAGCAAAAAGCGGACGAGCCGAAGCCCGTCCGCCTGTCGAATGAGCTTATGGTTACGCAGCTTTTGTTTCCGCGCCGGTTTGATTCTTTAACATCAAACCGAGCAAGCCATCGACCATCCCCGGATTACCGTTTCCGCCGTTCACGGCAACGTCAGGCACAATACGCACCTTGCTGTCGCCCACGATCTGCATGAGTTGCGTCAACGTGTATCCCTGCATCCCGAGCGCTTCTACGCCAGCGCGATAGGCTTCGGCTTTCGCGTTACCCGTGGCCCGAATTCCTTCGGCTTCACCGAGCGCTTTCAAACGAATCGCTTCCGCGTCGCCGATGGCCTTCTTGACGCTCGCATTGGCCTGCAGCTCGGAAATGCTCACCCCTTGTTCGGCGCTGACCACCTGCTGTTGAATGTCCGCCACCGCGGTTTCGCGTACGAGTTGTTTGCGTTGTTTCTGGGCGGCTTCCTGGACGGCATAGGTGCGCTGTTGTTCTTCGGCAATCTTTCGCGCGGTCTGAGTTTCCATCAACTCCTTGGGCGGATTAATATCGCCGATCAACGTATCGATCGCCTGCACATCATAGCAGCCAAGCGCCCGGCCAATATGTTCCGCCGCTTCTTTCTGCCGTTCGCTACGCGCGCTCAGGAAATCAAGCACCGTGTAATTCTGCGCCGAGTTGCGGAAATAATTTCCGACAATCGGTTGCAACACGTGATCGACCAGGTTCTGCATCGAGCCGACACGCGAGATAACCTTTGGCGCATCGAGCGCGCCAACGTGAATGATCTGCGAAACGTCCAGATTAAACCCGAACCCATCGCGTGAACGCACCGTGATCGATTGCAATTTCGAATCGAAATTATGCGATTCCGTTCGCGTCGCCCAATTCAGAACGATGTTCGTCGTAGGCACGCGTTCCACTTTCATGATTCGCGTGTTGAGCGGATGTTTGCCGGGATAAAGCGGCGTAACCCAAACACCTTTGTGACCTTGATTGACAAGGTCGCCATGCTTGAAGTCCACGCCGCTGACATCCAGGTGCGCCATCCCTACGAACGAAATCACGACCCCGACGTAACCAATCGGAATCTCAACCATCGGCACTTGTTCGACCTGCACGAACCACGGATTTAAATTCCATGTGCCGGACAGAAGAATCTGTTCCTGCAACCCACGACTCCCCTGGCCATCGATGAACGCCTGCGCATTCTGGAAGTTGTCGTGGCCGTGAACCGTCGTGCCGGCAATTTCGCCCGCGAGAATCGGCGCGCCATCGAGCGTTGTCACGATGCCGACTTGATCCGGTTCGACGCGTGTGATGCGCAACGCCGCCGGATGCATCCCGTGATGCTGAGCTTCGGTCGAAGTAATCACGGCAAAGATGGCCGTGTTAATTCGATATGTGCCACCCGTGAGGATGCCGAGTTGACGACCTTTCTCGCCGCCGTTGACGAGAAACTTCCGCGCATCCTGGAAGTTATCGGAATCGACAATCTTCGCGAGGATCCGTTGTGGCGGCATCGCGGCGCCATCGGCTGCGACCACCAGTGCGATCTCACCTTGCGGCACGATGGTCACCGGCATTTTGAAAATGCGGAATTGCCACGGCCAATAACCGAAATGTAGACCGGGTGGCAGCGTATCGGCCTGGTAACCGGATTCACCGCCCAACGCCACCAATCGCCCTGGCGGCAGATTCTGTGACGCGAATTTCTTCACGATAATTCCCACCTGCATTTCGCGGATTAAAACGATGCCGAGAAATTGTGGGACGAAAAACAGCAGGGCGAAAAGAACGCACGCTGTGATTATCAATGGAACAGAGACGGCCATCGCTAACATCATATTTGGGTTCATAAGTTTTTTTCCTTTGAGTTGCGTCGTAGCGGCAGATAAGCCGCCACGACATTTTTCTTTGTTACTTCGCGACAGGAGTGCCGGTCGGCGGTGACACCTGCATCAACAAATTCGGCATGCCACCGTTAGCGCCGCCCATATACCACATGGGATAGCGACCATCCCATTTTTCGACGCGCGCCTTTTCCACTTCCAATGCCTTCAATTGATACAGCACCGGATTCTGCGCTTCGTTCAGCGCCTGAGTGATATTACGAATCGATTCCGCTTCAGCTTTGGCGGTAGTCATCTTGGCATCCGCAAGACCGGAAGCTTCGCGACGCGCGCGTTCGGCCACCGCGTTGGCTTCCAGTTCGATCCGTTCGTTTTCCTTCTTCTGCGCTTCGAATTTGGCTTCGGACACCACTTTCAATTGTTGCGCGATGAAGGTTTGGTCGATCGACTTTTGAATCTCGGGATTCTCGTAAGTCATGCCGCCAAACATTCCTACCGTGGTGACCGAGACGCCGCGCGTGGCGAAGAAAGCGGTCACGTCGTTTTTCACTGCATCGACGATTTCCTGTTTGCGCGCGCGCAAGGCGTCGAGGGGATATTTCGCGGCGACCTCTGCCCCGACTTGCTGGATGCGTCCACGAATTTCGTGGTCCATCACGTCGGCTAGGGATCCGCTCGGATACCCGTAGAGAAACTTCGCCGCGTTGTCTTCCGCGATGAAGGCGGTGCAATTAAAGCCCATGCTGAAGCCGACGCTGTCGCCGCTCTCGATCCAGATGGCTTTGTCGTTGCGGCGCGCACCCGCGCCGCTGGGAGCCTGTTCCGTCGTCCATTCGCGCGTGATCGGCGAACGATTCACCTTCACCAGGCGCACGCTGGTGATCCAGCGGCCATTATTTTCCATGCGTCCTTCCTGCGACCAGCGATGGGTAATCTGCACGCGCTTGGCCGCGACCTTGCGTTGTTTCAGATAATCCTCGCTCTGAAACTTCGACTGCTGACCACCATCGCCTTCCAGCGGAATCAGGAAGCCGGTTTCCGACGTGTCGATTTCGATATACTCCGGTTTATCGAATGGCTTCATGCAACCGCTCAACAATGGGAGCGCCAACAAAGCCAGCGCTACCGTCGCTGCCGTTTGCTTGCGGATTTTGTAATTCTTAAACAGTTCCTGCGCGTAACCACCAAAACAAACCAGTGCCGCAATGAAGACAGCCGCTCCGGCTCCGAAATGGAACGCATTATTCGTCGCCGTAAAGGCACGCAACTCCGCTGCTTTCGCGGAACTGTCGTGGAATTGCTCCACGGCCAGGTTCGCTGCCAGTTCTGGTTCTTGAGTATTCGTCCACCACAGTTCCAATCCTCCCACGAGCAGGACGAAAGAGAAAAAGATGGCGAGTCGCCGCAACATTTTTTCATGAATCAAAAACGCCGCCCAACAAACCGGGATGACTACGGCCAACGACAGCAAGGTCATTGACCATGGAAGAACAAGTGCAAACGAAGGCGCGAACGCGCCTGCAAGGAACGAACATGTCATAACTCACTCCGATGTCGTGCCCGCTCCGTGTTTTATTTGACGCGGCACCTGAGGCGCACGCGTACACACAAAGCCGCAACGAATTTTTAACGGGGTAATCGTGGGGACCGCAACATGCGGACCTAGAGGATCGCCCTCCCAGATGCCGACGAGGTTAGCTGACGGGCTGGGTCCTGAAAGTGACCCGGGCAACAGTTACCTGCTGTCCTTCGCCCCGTCCGCGGTTTTTAAGCCGCGGAATTTGGTTCCCCCGCATTGGCCCGCAGGAAGGCGGGCCTATTTAGGCTGCTACGTTCTTCATTTCGCATAAACGCCCATGGGTGTCAATGCGAACAGGGATGACTTGGATGTAAGTGCCTGATGAACAGGCAAATTCTTCTGTAGTGCTTTCGGTGCCCTCGGAGCACCAAAGATTGATTAACCACTGATTTCTTAGAAAAGGCTTATTTCCCGGCGCGCAACGTCCACGCTGCCGGCATCGTGCCGCCCTCGGCGAGGAAGTTTTCACTCAGCTTATTCGTTCCGTCCAACGCCCAGACTCCCGATTTGCCACCGGTGACCTGGAATAAAATATCGGGCGTGCCGTTGTCGTCGAGGTCACTGATCCCCGCCACTTTCCATCCTGTCGTCGCGGCTAGTCCGTCATTCAGAATGACGCTGCTCGTCATTGTGCTGCCGGTCATGAACCACAACATCACGCGGCCATCGGTGTGTTGAAACACGATATCGGAATTGCCGTCATGATTAAAATCCGCGACCGCAATTGCCTTCCAGGTTGTTCCCGGCGCAATGCTACTCGTGATCAACGGTGCACCGCTGTAATTCGTTCCCTTAAACGTGTAGAGCGAAAGTGCGCCCGTAGAATTATTCTGCCAGACCAAATCCGGCGATGTGTTTGTCGTGAAGTTACCAGCGCCCACGAGTCGGAGACTGACCGGTGCCGCCTTGAGTGCTTGCGTGCGCACGATGAAATTGTTCGTCATCATCCAAAGCATCACCGCGCCACTTGTGTTCTGGAACAACAGATCCTGGCTGCCGTTGTTGTCGAAGTCAACGGTTCCCGCGAGTCGCCACGCTTTCGAGATTACGATGCCGTTATTGAGCAGCGTCGATCCGATATAGTTGCTGCTCTGCATGAACCAGAGCGAGATCACACTGTTCGTGCTCTGCCAATAAACTTTGCCCGGAGTATTGAAGATCGCGCTCACCGTCTTGTTGCCATTCATCTTGACGTTCACCGCGTTGGAAAAGCTCGTCAGTCCTGACCATCCCACAAATTGATTCGTGTCGTTCGCGACAGCCGTTAAGGTCACCACTGTATTTGAGGAATAACCGTTCGTCGCCGGTGAAGGTGAAGCGAGAATATCCCCGGCCCCGGGCGGGTTGACAGATGCCGACAGTAAAAACGTCGGCACATTTGTAAATACCGCGACGATCGTTTTATTGGCCGTCATCGTGACCTTCGCCGGATTGGCGGTGCCGATCAAAGAGCCGGTCCACTTCACAAATTTGAAACCAGTGTTCGCCACCGGGGTCAGCGTGACAACGGTTCCCGTGTAGTAATCATTGCCGCTCACAGGGGCAGGGGACTTGATCACCATACCGGCGTTGGCCGGGCTCAACGTGAGATTCAACGCGAACTTCGCGATATTCGTAAACACCGCCGTCACGGTCTTGTTTGCCGTCATCGTGACCTTGATGCGATTCGTGAGCGCGATGGAAGCGCCGGTCCATTTCACGAATTTCACGCCGCTGTTCGGAGTCGCGGTCAACGTCACAATCGTTCCAGAAGCGTAACCATTCGTGGCCGGTGCAGGTGACGCGGAAATGGTTCCCAAGCCTTGAGGACTCACGTTTGTCGTGAGGACGTAAAATAGCGGCGCGTTTGTGAAGACCGCCGTCACACTTTTATTTGCCGACATCGTGATCGAAAGCGGATTGGCGTTCGTCGTCACGGCTCCGGTCCATTTCACGAACATTTTACCCGCCACCGGTGTCGCCGTCAGATTCACGACGCTATTGGAAGCGAACGTCGTTCCCGACGGATCCACGTTAATGCTGCCGGATCCCGCGGGGCTGACATTCGTCGTCAACGTGTAGGTCGGCACGAAAACAAAGTTGGTAAAGATCGCGGTCACGCTTTTCGCGGAGTTCATCGTGACTTGAATAGGATTAACCGAACCGCTCGCATCACCGCTCCAGCCAACAAATTGTTTTCCTCCCGCAGGAACCGCCGTGAGCGTGACCACTGTGTTCGACGCAAATGTCGTATCGAACGGATCGACCGTGATCGAACCTGAGCTCGCCGGACTGACATCCGTGCTCAAACCAAACGAGACATCTCCCGCCGTCGGAAATACACCTGATCCAATGCCAAAGCTGTAAAGCGAGCTATCGGTGTTCGTGTTCAGGAGGGAATGAAGATAACGCGAATTGAAGGCGACATACTTTCCGGTCCCGGGCAAATAAGGTCCCGAGAAAAGGCCGACGTTATTCGTTCCGAACTCCGCCTTCGTGATCAAGCTGTTTGAAACCGTGCCAGAGGCGTTGATGTCGCAACGAAACACATCGAAGACATCCGATTGTGGCGCTGGATCGGTTTCTTCCGGAACCAACTGCGTTCCACTCGAGGCAAATGCGACAACTGTTCCTGCGGCGTTGATCGCCGTGCCCGTGTAGTTTGCACCCGCCGTCGCGGCGTTGTTCGTCGTTTTGGTGACCCACCAGACACGACCGGACGTCATATCCTTCATATAAAGATCGAACCCGGTACTGAAGTAACCATTGGTCATTATCGAACCGGCGAGAAAGCCGCTGGTAAAGGCGATGCGATTGCCATTGGCATTGACATGAGGGGCGCTGAAGTTACCGGTGGGAATAGTGTTCGAAACACTTTTGCCGATGATGTCCAGTTGACCGGTCCCCAAATCACGTCGATAACTCCAGACCCAGCCTGCATTCTTCGCGACGGCGGGGTTTGGTGCGTTCGTGGAGGTGCTGCTGAAAACCACGTAATGACCATCGGCGCTCAGATCGAATTCGGTCGCAGCGGGAATACCGGTCAAAAGAGCCTGTCCATTGTGAGTGAGAGAAACCAGGGTCGTCGTATCGGTCAGGCTGTCATAGAGGTAAACCGAAATTCCCCCTGGGGGCGGAAGGAGATTCGTCGAAGTCACAAGATTTCTCGCGTTACTCGCGTAAGCGACATAGCGACCATTCGCACTCATCTGCGGATTCCGGCACGAGCCATCGGCGTTGGGAGTAATCGCGCGTATGATATCGTTCTGGCGATCGCGCCAGCAAAGGGTGCTTTGCGGCGTGGTCCACGCAACATAACGACCATCATCACTGAAGGTCCCTTCGCCGCCGACATTCGTCGAACCGGTAAAGGTCAACGTATTGGCCACCAGATCGCGGATATAAAGTCCGCCCTGGGTGATGCCTGGAGTCGTACCAACGGTTGGCGGTCCCGAGGCAAAAAGAACCAGCTTACCATCCGCTGAAATATCGGAAAGCGCCCCATCTTTCCCGTGGATATTATTATTGGCATCACCGCACAAAAGCCGCACTTCGGCAGACGCGGTGAGAAGGCTGAGCATGAAGGCGAGCAGTAGGTTGCAAGGTCTCATAAATGAACCTTGATGTTGTAGGGAAAAGCCCTAGCGAGATCAAGTCAGACCTGTGGGTTTTTGGGAGGCTGACGGTCACATTCGGCCGAATCTTTCCGAACAGCGCGTGACGAGGGAACAACTTCTCGCTATTTTGGATCAAACATTGGAGACGATCGCCTTATCAAACAGCAATGAAAAGGAAGCTCTGGATTGGCTATCATCCAATTTCCCAAGGCTGTTTGATTTATATCAGAGAAGCAACAGAGGGGACCAAAATAATTACTTCAACTTCAACGACCTATTTCCAATTGCATACATTGCGGCGGGTGCGTTTGCAGAGATTGAAAGAATGCTTACGAAGCTTGATCGCGAATCCTGGGAAAAGCTTCGAGAAAAAGCGCTTCCGTATATAGTAAAGAATTCTCCGCGGCGTGGGTATCATCAATTATTTAATGTCCTGAACGAAGCGAGAGGTTACGTCTGGTTGACTGACCAAGGATATTCCGAAGTAACCTTTCTAGAAGACCGCACAGGAAAATCACCCGATCTTTTGGCCAATAACTGCGGCTCGACTGCAATCCTCGAAGTCAAATGCGTGAATCAGTCTGACGACGACATTAATCAGCAAGTTATTCAGGAGCATAAGACCATTAAAGTAGAGCCGAAGTTGTCTGAAAATTTCAAAACGAGAATCCTGCGTAGCATCAGGGACGCGCGTGAACAACTGGACGCCTATCAGCTTTTCGCAGATCGAAAAATTGTATTCTTGGTTGTCCGGTTGGAATTCAGCCAAACAACGTGCGGCGAAAGTTACATAGAGTTAGGTCGTTTCATTTCGGCCCAGTCCACAAATGGTGCAGAAGTCTTTCATCAACCTACCCTTTAACGCGGCCTGTGCATATGCACTCTGTGTTTTTGGAAATCATTTACCTCAAACCGTGCGAAATTTTTCCGCAGTGGCGTTTTGTGAGTAAAGAGGAGGTCTCGGCGGAAAATGTACCTTTTTTTGGATCGAAGATCATTCTTCGGACCGCTGACTATCTTTTTTAGCGTCAAAATGGGACCCTCAGCGTTCTGGACGACTTTTTTTGGCGTAAAAAACTGCCCTCAACGCGCTGAGGGCAGTTTTTTGAAGCAAAAATAAGTACCTCAGCGCGGTGAGAGGCTTTTTTTAGGCCTAAAAAAGGACTCTTTCCGGCGAGGGTCGTTTTTTGGAGCCAAAAAAAGTACCTCAGCGCGCTGAGAGTCTTATTTTAGGCTAAAAAAGTGCCCTCACCGCG
>JAQGOU010000533.1 GCA_028293445.1 Verrucomicrobiales bacterium
AGAAAGTTTTTTAGAAGCTAAAACGGAAAGTTTCCTGGGGAAGTAAGCGATTAAGGATCTAAAACTCCGCAATCCCCAGGGAAAAATCTTTTTTAGAAGCTAAAAAACTTATTTCCCTGGGGAAATAAGTTTTTAATAGCTATAAATCAGAGACTTACGAAGGTAAGTCGGTTTTCTCGTTGTTTTTGAGAGAATAATAGCCCAACTCGCCGAACGAGCCGTTGCGCGGTCTCAATCTGTTAAGCCGACAGGGCACACACGCAGAGCGTAAAAGAAATGTGCCGTGAGTCATCCGACAAAGGTGGCGCCGAAAAACAAGGCTGTAAAAGTCGCCGAGATCCGTTGAAACGACGGAGGGATCGGGCCGCTGCTTTTACTGATCACCACATTCCATAGTACAAGCTGGATGACGAAGCGCGATTGGTCGTCATGTCACCGATTTTTTTCCAAATGACGGAGCCATCAAGGTAACCAACATTTCCACCTTTTCCACCTAGTTCTATCGGGGTTGATGCAATCCGAAGGAACGTGGCACCATTCTGATTCATGGGTCCACTTTTGCCGTGTGGCGCCATCACGATTGGCGATCCCCCGCCTCCCCAGTGATTTGCGTCCGCTAGAATCACATTGGTGCCCCCCTCTGTTAGCTTTTCCGGCGAATGCCAGATATCCGGGTTGGCAGGTCCGGGAGTCGGCCACGTGCTGACGTTCATATCGCCCAGATAGTTGTAGCCGATCAGATAACCGAATCTTGGGTCGACTCTAGCCTGAGTGCCAAAAGTGAAATTGGGACAATCCAAGATGTTCGAGTTGCCGGAATAGCGGACCAGACTGGCAAAACTATTAGTGGAAACGCGGATCGTGTGCGAAATACCGGCATTGTCACGAGCCTGTGGAACATGTTCCTCAAAATCCATGCCGTACATATGCACCGCCAAAATCGCCTGGCGCATATTGTTTTTGCACGCCGTCCGCTTCGCGCGTTCCTTCGCCGCCGATAATGCTGGCAACAGCATCCCAGCCAGGATGGCAATAATGGCAATGACAACGAGCAACTCGATCAGCGTAAAGGCGCGACGATCTGGAACCGGTAACGTGTTTTGAAATTCGGACTTCACAGCTTTGGCAAGGCGACCCATGAGATAGTCTATACTAGAACCTTCTCCCTGTGATTAACAATGGAAAAGGTCCCATGATGCCGTCATAGGATCCTATTATGGATTCGGTGCAACCGCAGTGAATCAGGCGAACGCTGAAATTGCGGCATGATACACGGGAAGCGCCTCATGAAACTCGTTCGTCGTCACCTTCAGGTCGCGCAGGATTCCGTCCTGAATCCCATAAATCCAACCATGCACGGAGAGTTCCTGCCCACGTTCCCACGCATCGCGGGCAATCGACGTCTGGCAAACATTGACCACTTGCTCAATCACGTTCAATTCACAAAGCCGGTCTGAAGCCTCCTTGCCAGTGACGTTGGCAATACACTTTTCATGCTTGATCCGCACGTCTTCCACATGACGCAGCCAATTGTCGCTCAATCCCAGTCGATCGCGTCGCAGCGCCGCAGTCACGCCGCTGCAGCCGTAATGTCCGCAGACAATGACGTGGCGCACCTTCAGGATATCCACGGCAAATTGGAGCACCGATAAACAATTGAGGTCCGTGTGCACCACCATGTTGGCGATGTTGCGGTGGACGAATAATTCTCCCGGCAGGAGCCCCACAATTTCATTGGCCGGCACCCGACTGTCGGAACAGCCAATCCAAAGATATTTGGGGAACTGTTGTTGGGACAATTTGACGAAAAACTCCGGGTCCCGCTTCAGGATGCTCTTGGCCCAGGCTTTGTTGCTGTCGAAAAGATAATTGATGTTTGCCATACGCAACGTGTCTTAACAGTCAGACGGTATAGCTTGACCTCGGTCTGGACGTCTACAAAGAAACGCTGAGCAATGGCAA
Organism: Verrucomicrobiales bacterium; assembly: GCA_028293445.1. Classification (GTDB taxonomy): domain Bacteria; phylum Verrucomicrobiota; class Verrucomicrobiia; order Limisphaerales; family JACDHS01; genus CBHWET01. The sequence goes on from JAQGOU010000533.1 coordinate 1,963, forward strand.
TTACGCAACTAACCCGCTTGTTCGGTTTGCGGATTAAGGCTTGGGCTGAGTGGTTCCAGTCGTCCCCGTGCCGCCGGGGCGCCGACGATCACCGCCGAAGGGATTTTCGATCGGCTCCTTTTTCTTCAGATGGTCTAGATTAATGAGAGTAACTTTTGCTGCTTGAATCAGTCGATCTTCAGTAAGGCTGGGTAGAATTGCTTGTATCACTGCGCTCCGCTGGTCGATGACCTTGGGATCGGTCGGGCTTTCGGACCCGCGCGTCCCGCCCGCCAAACGAAGCATCGCGTAGGAACGCATCCGTGAATCGATATTCGGATTGGAAACAATATCGTTCAGCAGATTGTTGGCCTGCTGATTCTCGCCGACAAAATCAAGAATGTGGCTGGCCACCGAGGCCTTGTCCCATTCATTAGATAGGCCAGGACTCTTATAAGCTTCCAGAAGCGCGGGAATTGCCTGTTCGCCTTGAGTCTTGGTCAAATAATCGCGGGCGTTTCGATTCAGTTTTCCATCCTCGACAAGTTGCTTGCCGGCGTCGGCGGCAAAGGTTGTGTCTTTATACATTTCCAGAATCGCATAGAGATAATTCTCAGCCTGTTCATCCAGACGATTGGGATTATTAATCGCCAGCGGATTGCGCAGTAAATCTTTGGCGGCGTTTATCGCCAGCTCACGGTATTTGCCCGGGGCCATCGCTTCGAGCATGCGGACCACGCAAGCCACTTCCACAGCGCGACCAGAACTGCTCAACACCTGGGCTAAAGCGCTTTCGGCCGCGGGCGTTCCGATTTGTTCCAGGACTTCAAACAATCCAATCCGCAACGAAGGCGGCAACGTGAATTCGGTTGAAGGGTTCGAGCGGGAGGGACGCCAGCCACGGTCATTATTACCACGATCCCCTTCGTCGGTGCGTTTTTCCGAGTAATCGAGATCTTCATTGCGTGTGAGGAAACTGTGAATGGACGGAACCGCTTCATCCTTCAAATCGGCGAGGTCTTCGAGTTCATGAACGATCTTGCGGATGACATTGATGCGCGTGGCCCCGACCGGTTTCAAGGTGAGAAGATTCTGGAGAATTTCCTCGGGAGTCCGGTGGCTGGCGACAACCACTTCTTTTTGCAGAATCTTGAGTTTGCCGGGTTGGCGTTTCCCTGACATTTCCGCTTCGAGCTGTTCCTTTTCTGCGCGCCATTGGGCTTCAAGCTTGGCGCGTTGATCGTTCAGGGCGCTTTCCTTTTGCGCGGAGACGATGGCGAACGCCGCGCCGAAACCGACCACAAGCGCCACCAAAGCAGTGAGAAATGTCTTCATAACCTATTTAATACGTAATTGCCTGCCGAAATGTTTCCAGAATTCCTACAACAAAACTATTTTCTCACAAATCCGACAACTTAACCAGCGTGATTGGCCCGATAAAATATTCCTTCTTATTCACCCGAACTGAATTTGAAGAGGGATAGTTAGAGGCAAAAGCGGTCGAAGCTTTGGTCCCGACGCGTGATGCCGCAAATCCTGCCCATTGCAAATGATACCCGCGATCCCTGCCCTCACGGAAAAGCGATGGTCCCCACCAACCAAGGAACACTCCAACCACGAGCAGAAGCGCCATTACTGTGCAGGTCAGGATACCTTGCGCTCTCATGGAAAGCTTGGATGGCACGGGATTAAAGTAACCGAGATCAAAACCCTTCCAAATGATAATCATGCAGCTTGCGATGAAGCGTGCGTCGGCTGACCCCGAGCTTCTTGGCGGCTTCCGAACGATTCCCGCCGCTCTCCTTGATTGCCCGGATGACTGCTTGTTTCTCGGCTTCGTCGATCGAAAGGGAATTGCGGTTGCTTGCGACCGGTGCCGAATGGCTCAGGGCGACGGAACCACTACGAACGGTTGCGGGCAAATCGCGAAAGCAAACTTTCTCTCCGCGACATAACACCACCGCATGTTCAATCGCGGTGCGAAGTTCGCGGACATTTCCCGGCCAGGTATAATTCACGAGGGCATCCATCGCATCGGGGGCGATTTCTTTGACGGGCTTGTTATTTTCCTCGGCGAATTCCCGCAGGAACGCCTGCACGAGCAGCGGCACATCAGTCATGCGCTCACGCAACGGCGGCATCACAATCTCCACCACTTTCAAGCGAAAATAGAGATCTTCGCGGAACGTGCCCGCTTTCACCATCTCCTCGAGGTTCTTATTCGTGGCGGTAATTACCCGAACATCGGCGCTCATCGTTTTATTGGAGCCGACCCGCTCGAAGGTGCGTTCACTAAGGAAACGCAAGAGCTTCACCTGGATCGTTGAATCGATCTCGCCGATTTCATCCAGGAAAAGCGAGCCGCCCTGGGCTTGTTCAAACCGGCCGATACGACGCTCGTGTGCACCCGTGAAGGCACCGCGTTCGTGACCGAACAATTCGCTTTCGAGCAGCGTCGGAGCGAGCGCTGCGCAATGGACGCTGACCAGCGGTTGTTTTGCGCGCGGGCTCAGCTGATGAATCGCCTTCGCGATAAGTTCCTTGCCGGTGCCGCTTTCGCCGAGAATCAAAATGGTCGCCCGCGTCGGCGCGACTTGTTGCACGATGTCGAAGATCTCTTTCATCACGGGCGCTTCGCCGATGATGTTTTCCACGCCAAACTTCGTGTGCAGCTGTTGGCGCAGCGAAACGTTTTCCACCTCCAGCTTTTGCGAACGCAAGGCGCGGGCAATCCGCATCTCGAGTTCATCAATCTGTAAACGGCCTTTGGCGATGTAATCATCCGCACCGCGTTTCATCGCATCGACCGCCAGTTCCTCCGAACCGTACGCCGTCATCAAAATGCAAATGGGCGGCTTGGGCAGCGATTTGGCACGCGCGATGAGTTTCATCCCATCTTCATTGGGCAGGCGAAAGTCAGTGAGCATCACATCGAAGTGCTCGCCTTCGAGGAGGTTCATCGCGGCCTGCGCATCCTCGGCGATGTAGACGTCATATTGATCCTCGAGCGCCGTCCGCAAACCTTCGCGCGTCGGCTTCTCGTCATCAACAATGAGCAAGGTGGATTTCATCATTTGGCTATTCGTATCAACTATCGGCTATTGCCCCTCTGGACTACCGCTCGCGGCACCCGACAACAAACGCGGGCCGCGTTCATGCAGCGGCAAACAAATTCGAAACATCGTCCCCTGCCCCACACGGCTCTCCAGTTCAATACGCCCTCCATGATCGCGCACAATACGCTGCACAATCATCAACCCCAGGCCGCTCCCCTTTTTCTTCGTTGTATAGAACGGCTCGAAAATATGGTTCATTTCTTCCTCCGGAATCCCGCCGCCATTGTCGCTGACACTGAACCAAACGCCCTCATGACTTTCGCCCGATTCCACGGTCAAGCTCCCGCCTTTGGTCATCGCCTGCATGGCGTTCTTCACCAGATTGACCAGCACCTGTTTGATCTGGGCGGCATCGATCGGCAGCGGCGACAAACGGCGTGATAATTTTATATTCACGATCAGCCCGCGATTTTCCAACTCCGGCCGGAGCAACGTGAGGGTCTCCTGAATCACGTCGTTGATCTGCGTGGCCTTAAGTTGCGGCGGGCTCGGGCGGATCGCCTGCAAGTACTGCGTGATGATATAATCGAGCCGCGTGATTTCACCTTTGGCAACATCGAGATAGCTTTCCAGTTTACCCGAGATCTCGTTCAAATCGTTTTTGGCCGAAACATTTTCCAACCGATTCTTCTTAAACGGTGACAACCCGCCCGTCGGCAATTCCGCCGCCGCGGTGCGAAGTTTTTTCAATTCACGCCCCATCAACTGCAAATGTATATGCAAGGCGTTGAGCGGATTGCCGATCTCATGCGCCACGCTCGCCGCGAGCAGGGTCAGCGAATGAATCCGTTCGCTCTCGATCGCTTCGTAGGTTTGCTGACGCGCTTCGGTGGCGTCGTGCAAAATCAAAGCCACGCCGGAATTTCCGGATTTATCCGCATCCAGCGGCGCGGCATAAAGGCGCAGATAACGCGGCCGGGGAAATTGAACTTCAAATTCATGCCGAATCACCCGCTGTCCGCGAGTGTTGGTCTTCATAATCTTCTGCCAGTCGAAGTCGGGAAGGTATTTCTCGATCGCTTCACCTTCCGCCGCATCCGCCTGCAACCCGACCAAGGTGGTGACCGCCTCATTGAAGTAAATGATCCGACCACGCTCATCGATCACGAGCACCCCGTCTTCGATGGCATTGAAAAGTGTCTCAAGAAAGCTGCGTTCCCGCGCGAGGCGTTGCACCACCGTCTGGAGCCCTTCGGCATCCAAACGTCCGATGCGACCGAGCACTTTATCAAGAAAACTAGATTTCGAGCTGGCCATACGTTTACTTCGAAGTGCGCCAATATGGCACACCTTCGAGCGCAAGCAAAGTGTGCCAAAATGACACAGTTCGTCAAGCTGGAGGAGCCACGACCCCGAAAACCAGAGATTTGACCCTCCCAAATCTCACTTTTACCGAAAAACCTTCATTTTCGGCGGCGCCGGAAACGGGGAAAAAGTTTTTCCTCAGTTTGGGACGGCGTCTGGAATGAAGAAAAAGTTTTTTCTCCATTCGGGGCGACGCCGGAAACCGTGAAAAAATATTTTCCTCACTTGGGACGGCGGCGCGACCTCGGAAAAAGTTTTTTCCGGGTTTGGGACGCCGCCGCGAACCGAGAAAAAGTTTTTTCCGCACCTGGGACGTCGTCGGAAACGAGGAAAAAATATTTTCCTGAGTTGGGACGGCGTCCCAAATGGATAATTTTTGAAGCTTTTCGGCACGATTCACCCCAATTTGCCACGATAACTGCCTCCGTTAACGTAATAGTGCCCATTTTTACTCTTGGAAAGATACAGATCGCCGACGATGAGACAGGCGAAACGAGCCACTTGCGAGAAACGTGGTGCAATGATCCCCACGTTCAAGCAGATCAGATTCCTGGTTCCCGACTTTCTTTTCCCATCCGTGTCTATCCGTGTCAGTTAGAACTAGATAATCGCTGCACCGCTCGCGGGTGCTGATCCGTGGTAAAAAAAATTTTCTGTTCAATTCCCGAATTCTATCGAAAATCCGACCCACGATATGAGTCAACTCACCAATCAGATTGCCGTGGTCACCGGAGCCGGTCGTGGCATCGGTCGCGCCATCGCCCTTAAATTCGCTGCCGCCGGTGCCGACGTTGTGTGCGTTTCGCGAACCGCGGAGAACTCCGAGAAGGTCGCCCATGAAGTTCGCGCCCTCGGACGCAAAGCGTGGGCACTCGCCGTCGATGTCGCTGATCCGACAGCCGTCGCAGCCGCCGCCGAGAAAATTCTCACGGACGCCGGACGCGTGGACATTTTGGTGAACAACGCCGGCGTCACCAAAGATGGTTTGCTCATGCGCATGAGCGACGCCGATTGGGACGCGGTGCTCGACACGAATTTGAAAGGCGCCTTCTCCTTCACCAAAGCTTTCGCCCGCAGCATGATCAAACAGCGCTCCGGCAAAATCATCAATGTCGCCTCGGTCATCGGTTTGATCGGGAATGCTGGTCAATGTAATTATGCGGCGAGCAAAGCTGGTTTGATCGGGTTCACGAAATCAATCGCGCGCGAACTCGCTTCCCGCGGAATTAATGTCAACGCCCTCGCCCCGGGCTTTATCGCGACCGACATGACGGCGGTGTTGAATGAAGAAATGAAAAGCGGCCTGTTGAAACAAATCCCGCTGAATCGATTCGGCGAAGCCGATGACATCGCCGATGCTGCTTTATTTCTCGCGAGCCCCGCCGCGCGATATATTACCGGTCAGATCCTCGCCGTCGATGGCGGCATGGTAATGTCGTAAAAAGTACCATTGCATCCTGTAAAAATTTCTTGAATATGTCCCGAGGCTCTGCGCCTTTGTGGCTGCGGAGAATTAATTACTAAAACAATTTTATATTCAGGACTTGACGCCCCGAAACGACGTGGCATAGAGACAGCCTAAATAAGAATACGGAGAGAAAACCCATGGCAGAAAAATCAATCGAACAACGTGTAAAAGATATCATCGTCGAACAGCTCGGCGTCAACGCAGACCAGGTTACCCCGGAAGCCAAGTTCATCGAAGATCTCGGCGCTGATTCGCTCGACACCGTCGAGTTGGTTATGGCTCTCGAAGAGGAATTTGGAAACGAAATCCCTGATGAACAGGCCGAGAAGCTGCAAAGCGTCGGCGACGTCATCAAATTCGTCGAAGATTCCCAGTCGAAGTAGTCGCAAGGCACTTTCGGGCAGCACGCGATGAGCTTGCTGCCCTTTTTTTATGGCGAGCAATTGGACAGAACGGCGAGTCGTAGTGACTGGCCTCGGAGTCGTTTCTTCACTCGGAACGGACGTCGAGACCTTTTGGAAAAACATTATCGAGAGCAAATGCGGGATCGACAAGATCACGTGCTTTGATGTCTCGGCGTTTGACTGCCAGATCGCGGCAGAAGTGCCGGAGTTCGATATGGTTCCCGCCTTTCCCAACGCCAAAGAACTGCGCCGCACCGATCGCTTCGCTCAATTCGGGATCTACGCCGGCTACAGCGCTCTCAAAGATTCCGGACTCGATCTGGAAAAAGCCAACCGCGACGAAATCGGCTGCTTCATCGGCTCCGGTATCGGCGGTCTCTCCACCACGGAAGAGCAGCTTAAAGATTATCTGCAAAAAGGTCCGGGGC
>JAQGOU010000397.1 GCA_028293445.1 Verrucomicrobiales bacterium
CAGCTTGCCGCAGCAATACGCTGACTTCGCCACGCGCCAGAAAAACATTGTGGCTGACGGCGACGTGAAAAAATTTGTCCGCGAGCGTCTCGCCGAGATGCGCCAGCAATACGGTCCGGGCGAAGAGCTGGAACAAAAGGTCTTCTTCAGTGACGAACGCAGTGGACCGGCCTCGAACATCGGTGGGCTAGGGGACAAAGGGCGTTCCGATTTTCCGGGCTGCGCCTACTGCCACGAAATAAAACGCGGATCAGATCTCCCGATCGTGACGGCTCCCGTCATGCCGGAGCGCTGGCTCAGCAAAGGTCGTTTCGATCATTCACGCCATAGCGCCCAGGATTGCTCGAATTGTCATCAGGCGACCGAGAGCAAACAAGCCGCCGATATTATTTTGCCGTCGAAACAAGTCTGTGCCTCCTGTCACCAACCGCAGGGTGCCGCGCGCAACGATTGTTTCGAGTGCCACTCCTACCATCACCAGATCGTTCCGACAAAAGCCAAAGACAGGATCGCCGTTAACGGAAAGCTTTAGGGCCTTTTTCATGGCCTAGTCCCTATTCCCGCTCTTAAAATTCGTGTTAATCTGTGAAATTCGTGTCTAAGTTTCTTCGTCTTCGTTTTCCCCATTTCCGCGTTCCGGTTTCCGCGCTCCGCGTTACCAGAATTCGTGTAACTCTTTCTATACGAGTGCTTCACGTCGACGTTTTTGGAATAAGGTAACCAATATCGCGCTTAAAATGTTCACCCGGAGACTCCCGGCACCCTCCGTCGCCGTGAAAATCATCGACCCGAGACTCCGGGCGACCGATTTCGGGGAGAAAACGCTCCCCGAAATCCAAAAACGCGAAATTTCGTCGCGTCGAAGGTCACCCGGAGACTCATGACGACGATTTTCGGCAAAAAAGGTCACCCGGAGACTCCCGACGCTCTTTTTCGTCGTGAAAAAGGTCACCCGGAGACTCGGGGCGATGATTTTCGCGGAGAAATTCGTCACCGAAATCCAAAAGTGGGAAATTTCTTCGCGATTTCGGTCGCCCCGAGACGAATTTCAGCCTCCTTTTCCCTCCCGCCGACGCCGGAATCCAAACCCGTCCGTCGCCACCGTCCTTTCCTCGGCCCGCAACTGGATCCAACACTTTTGGAGCAGGGGAAAAGGCGGCGCCGACTCTTGCAGAAGGAGTTTGATTATCTCTGCTGGGTTGACTCCGGATTTGGCTCGCCGGCCAAGGAGACGTGCAAAAGATTCCAATATAGTAAAAACCAAGGACTGGGGCCGAGGGGCCCTTTATGGTTCGGAGCCTCTTAGCGTCGGCTGCTCGGATTTATTGAATTGACCTCGCTTCAATTCAGCGCGGCAAGGAATTGACAACGATCCCTTCTTTTTGCGAACCTTTTCGTTCACCACCATCACCGTACCGAGGCGAACCCCTAATTCGTTTCGTTGCGTAAAACCCATCTAAAAATGAAAACACCAAAAACAGGATTGCCCGAACAGACCCGGTTCCGCACCCATTCCCTTCATAAAGCGGCTTTAACCGTTTGCGGCCTGGCGACCCTCGCCACCATACACGCCAGCACCGATTATCCTCCCGCCATCTGGAACCCTCCCTGTAATGCGAATTATTACACGTCGGGCTCCGGTCATAAGTTCCACGTCATTCACGATATTGAAGGCTACTACGCGAGCACCATTTCTTATTTCCAAGGCTGCGGTTTCACCTCGGCCAGCGTTCATTATCTGGTCAACGGCAAGCAAGACGCTTCGAGCGACGCGCCCGCCGGACAGATCACGCAAATGATTCGGGAGTCCAATTACGCCTGGCATGCCCTTTGTTGGAATCAACATTCGACCGGCACCGAACATGAAGGCTTTGCGAGTAACCCGGCCTGGTACACGCCGGAACTGTATGACGCCTCCGCCGACCTCTCCCGCAGCCTCGCCACTCAGTTTGGTTACGCGAAAGACCGCAACCACATTGTGGCGCATGGCCAGAAATCGGTCGCAGGCTGGTCCACGTGGGCGGCGGCCAATCTCGGGATTGATCCCAATTGTAATACTCACACCGACCCCGGCCCTTACTGGGATTGGACTGGCTACATGGCCAAAGTAAATGACACCGGCACTCCTTCCGCAAATACGGTGGGACCGGACGCAGTTTCCTGGGCCTCGGATCGCATCGATGTCGTGGTGCGCGGCGGTGGCAACAGCATTTATCACAAGTATTGGGACGGTAATAACTGGTTTCCGGTGAGCAGTTTTCAAAGTCTGGCGGGTGCGGCCAGTTCAGCTCCAACGATTTGTTCGTGGGGAGACCGGCGCCTCGATGTGTTTTGTCGTGGAGGTGGAAACGCTCTCTATCACAAATATTATGATGGATCAGATTGGCTGCCGGCCGGTGGTTGGGAAAATTTAGGCGGCACATTGTCCGCCGGTGTGGATGCCGTCTGTTCGACGAGCAACCGGATTGATGTCGTTGTGCGCGGCGGCAACAATAACATTTTTTACAAATCCTACGTCAACGGCACCTGGAGTTCGTTCGTTAATATTGGCGGTAGTGCCGCTTCTGACCCGACGATCTGCTCCTGGGCTCCGGGACGATTCGATGTGTTTTATAGAACGACTGGCAACACGCTCGGGCATTTATTTTATAACGGCACATCGTGGGGTGGCCCTTCGGATGAAGGTGCTCCCACCGGCGGTTTAACCTCGGGCCCGGATGCCGTTTCGTGGGGAGCCAATCGCCTCGACATTGTGGCGCGGGGAGCGAACAACCACACCTATCACAAGTATTACAGCAACGGAACCTGGTTCGCCTGGCAGGATCTGGGAGGAGTCTCGACCTCTGATCCCGGGATTTCTTCGCGCGGCTCCGGTCGTTTGGACGTATGGGTGCGTGGCTCGGACAACGCCTTGAAACATCGCTGGTATGACGGCAATGGATGGTCGGCGATCTGGGAAGATCTCGGCGGTCAAATGCAGTAGGATTTTTCGGTTTGCAAACGATCGCGCAGATTTCGGCGAAGAAATTTCCCGAAGTCTGCGCGATTCCGTTGAACGACCAATCGCACGGGTTCTTCAATGGAAGGAGATCTTTAAGAAAACCCTTTTAGATGCTCGCGCGAAAATTGCACTAAGACCAGCATGACGCTCAAAATGGATTGCCGAACGCCTGCAAATGGGAACATGGACACACGTCACCAATCGGCTGTATCCTGCACGGCAGAAAGACGAAGCAAACGACCAGAATCAACTCGTGTTAGTCTAGATATGAGGAACTGATCTCTTTAGGATTACAATGAGTGTATTTAAAACAAAGGTTAACTTAATCACAACTTCCGTCTTGATTTAGTTGATTTTTTTGATCGTCTTATTTTTCGCGGGTTTAGGAGCATCGAAAGAAGATTGCTCACTTATTACAGCCGACTTTATTGCTACAGCCGGTACATTCCTGTTGATATGTTGGATTATCGGAAATATCGCGATGGCGGCGTTCCGGAAAAAAAGCAGAAGATCCCATATCACTGTTAGCGTGCTGTCAATTCTGACACTGTTTGTGATCTGTGCAATGGGACGTAAAATTGCCTCCCAGCAGCATCAATGGTTTATTCAAGATGGTCAAAGACAGTACGAACCGATGGTTGAAAAGATCGCGCAAAACAAAGCAAGGCTCACAGATAAAATGAGACACGTGGATGATCTGGTTGATCATCAGTTTATCGGTCGAGTGGACGCGGCGACAAACAAAGATGGTTCGTTGGTCGTCGCTTTTGCTCGTAAGGGTGTCGATGCCCGCTCCGGTTATTTATATTATGCTGGAAAAGATTTGGTTCAAAAACCGGATAATACAAACCTTTATTACTTTCCGCATAATACTGATCGGACTTATTGGCACCTTACAAGTTACTGGTACGAATACTAAGCGCCATTCGGGTCGTTCGGAATGGCGTTAGCAAGAAAGCAAAACCTCGCTATGGTAAAACTGACTTTATGAGGCAATTATTTCTGCTCGCCACAATAACGGGAATACTTTTTGGGTGCACGACGGGCCATAATGGCGCTGATTCAATAACGAAGGCAAAGGCTATTAAAATCGCCAGGTCAGAACTGGTGAAAAGAAATATAAAATCTGAAAGCTACATTATAGATGTGAGCGTAGACAGTAGGGGGAGATGGCTCGTTCATTTTCATGAAGAACCACCCGGTCCGGGCGCGTGGTGTATCGTTTTGGTAGACAAGCATACTGGCAGTGTAACATTTGTTCCTGGTAAATAGGACAGTGCGTATTCAGTGGGGAAGGCTTTGGTGGAGCGTGAAGGGGCCAATCCTTAAGGCGCTAGCATGATGATGATCATTTTTGCTTTCTGACGGGACGCCTTTATCATGCGCAGCAGAAAGTTGAGACAGATAACGTTTTGCCTGTTGACTCCCGGTACTAAGGACGCCTCTTTATGGAGAAAGGATTGAAGTGAGGGGAAATGTGCAGTTTTCCAATACCTTTAATAGTTGCCCGCCGTTACGGCAGTAACACCGCTCGATAAAAAGCACTGCTGTTGGTGGCAGCGGTATCAACCCAGTTCACAGCAGCGTTCGACAACTGGAGGGTCGCGGCGGGCAGCCAATTGGAACTATTAAGCGAGTCCAATTTATTGATTTGATAAGAGCGATTTGTTAATCCGAAAATTGTAAATTGCGGAACTGATCCACCGCTCGCCTGCATGGTCACTAAAGGTGCGCTTTGGACGATAACAGCGGAATACCCGACGGCAAGGAGGGTGGAGTCGGTGCCTATAATTGAGTTCAACGTGTGGGTGGAGGCGAGATTTGTCCGCGAAGACCACGAGATGGCATCACGCGAGGAATAGATTGAGCCGAGATTGCCGGGGGCGACGAACATCCCGCCATAGAAGGCAACGCTCGTTCTGAACGAGACGGAACTCAGCCGCAGAGTCCAATCGATACCGTTGGTTGAAGTTTCAATAAATCCGTTCCCGCTGAGCGATCCGCCGACGGCGACCCAGAGGTTGTTAGCGCAGGTGATGCCATTAATCGGGGCGGTGGTTGCGGTTTGTTTTCGAGACCAACTAAGTCCGTTGGTGGAAAGCAAAACCCCTCCCGCAGCATCTCCGGCCATGAATAATCCATTGGCGTAACCGACGGCCTTGAGGTCGTTCACCGTGCCTGATGCCACTGCGGTCCAGTTGATGGCATTCGTAGATACCGCAATTCGGCCCACCGTTCCGACGACCACGGTCAGATTCGATATGCAGACAACCGCGCGAAACGAATCGAGAGGCGGGGTGCCGCTGCCGGTCGTGTAGACCGTTTTCCAGTCCATTCCATTGCTTGAAACCAGGATTGCCGGGTAAGCGGCGGAACCGACCGCAATCAATTGTTTGTTGTCCGCCGCAACCCCGTACAGATATTCGTAATTCAAACCGTTCGTGGCCCAGTTCCAACCGCCGCCGGAATTGGTGCGATAGAAAATCACTCCTGGAATTGTTCCAACGGCGACGGTGGTGCCTGCTCGTTCTGCAACACCAAAGAGATTATCACCCGTGAAGAGACCGAATTGAGCCCGCAAGGTCCAGCTATCGAGAGGATCAGCGTGGGACGAGAGACAGAGCAGAAATAACAACGCAGCCATGCGTGACAATTGGCCATAGGTGACGATCCGTTGTTTATTCATAGAGCGCCGTTATTTAAAACGTGGAAATAAAATTAGGCAATAAACAGATTTTGTACCCACCTGCCACGTTGGACTCTTCCAGCGGTATTGGGCCAACCGGGAAGAGGAGACGATCACTTATCGTGATGGGCGCGGGGCTTCACATCGAGGAGATTTCAACCTGATGAAAATTGACCGCTGGTTTCTGATGCGTCGCAGTGAGTGGAAAGGTCACAGTTTAAGGTTCAACGCTCAAAGAGCGGAGATGGAGGAAGAAAAAACTTAAACCACGAAGCACGAAATATTGGTCGACGTAGCAAAACCGTCTCGCGTGTTCAACGTGGGGAGTGCTTGTTTCGGGAAAGCATCGTCTATTATAGTTGCGCGTCATGTCACCCTGTCCCTCTGCATTCCGCATTCTCCTGTTGCTTCTCGCGCTGGGCGGGAGCGTTCTCGCGGATACGAATGCGTATAAGATTCTCGTCTTTTCGAAAACGGCCGGTTATCGGCACGGGTCCATTCCCAATGGCATCGCTGCGATTCAATCGTTGGGGGCGACGAACAACTTTGCGGTCGATGCTACGGAAGATTCTGCCGCTTTTACCGACGGTAACCTGCAGCAATACAAAGCAGTTGTCTTCCTGTCCACGACGGGCGAGGTGCTGAATACCAATCAGCAGGCGTCGTTTCAGCGCTTTATCCAGGGAGGGAATGGTTACGTGGGACTGCATGCCGCGAGCGATGGCGGTTATTCATGGCCGTGGTATGGCGAATTGGTCGGAGCCTATTTCAATGGCCATCCCGGTATTCAGGAAGCGACGATTAAAGTTGCGGACAGAGTTCATCCTTCCTCCTCCGTGCTTCCACAAAGATGGGTGCGCACGGATGAATGGTACAATTTCACGGTCAACCCCAGAGGTGCCGTCCACGTGCTGGCGACGCTCGATGAAAATAGTTACGAAGGCGGCGACA
>JAQGOU010000556.1 GCA_028293445.1 Verrucomicrobiales bacterium
CAGGCGCACTCCAAGGACGCTCGCGCGTTTGCGAGGGCTGCAAACAACGCGGTAGCGTCCTTGGACTGCGGCAGCCCTCTGCCGCTCTTGTTTGGGTATCCTACCGTCCGTGCCAAAATTTGCTTAACCAAGTGGCTGTGTTCAATCCCGCCGGGGGTTTTTCGCAATGCGGCGCTCCGTAATTCGGTCAAATTAGGACACTACAAACCTTTTAGCCTGAGATGCATTCCTCGGAGCGATGATGTAGCTTTCGAAAGTCCCCCATTTCTTTATGACAAAACACATCGGCATCCTTACTTCTGGCGGCGATTGTCCTGGACTCAACGCCGCTATTCGCGCGGTCGGTAAAGCGGCGCAAGGCGTTTTCAATATGGAGGTGATCGGCATCCGCGACGGTTTTCGCGGGCTCATGGAGAATCGGACTATGGAACTCGGTCGCGAAACCCTTTCCGGCATTCTCACGGTGGGCGGAACCATCCTCGGCACGAGTCGCGAGAAGCCTTACCGCATGCTCATCGGCGGCAAGGAAATGGATGTCACCGACGCGATCGTAGCCAATTACGAACAGCTTCACCTCGACGCCCTCGTTTGCCTGGGCGGCGGCGGCACGCAAAAAAATGCGCTGCACCTCAAAGAAAAAGGACTGAACGTCATCACTCTCCCCAAGACCATCGACAATGACGTCGCTATGACGGATGTCACGTTTGGTTTCGATACCGCACTCGGCATCGCGACCGAAGCCATTGATCGCTTGCACAGCACCGCGCACAGTCATCATCGGATTGTGGTGGTGGAAATCATGGGGCATCGCGCGGGTTGGCTGGCGCTCGGCTCTGGCATTGCGGGCGGCGCGGATGTGATCTTGATTCCCGAAATTGCCTACGACGTGGCGAAAATTGCCAAAGCCATTCGTGAACGCGCCAAGAGCGGCAAGCATTTTAGCATTGTCGCGGTCGCCGAAGGAGCCATGTCGATCCAGGATGCGGCGGCTTTGCAAAAGGCCGAAAGCAAAAAGGAGAAGGCTCAAAATAAAGCCGATAAGAAGAAGGCCAAAGCGGCCATCGCTGAATGGGAACTGCGTCATGCCGGCAACACCTTGCGCCTGACGAAACAACTCGAAGAGCTGACCGGTCTCGAATCGCGGTTGACGATTCTCGGTTACGTCCAGCGCGGCGGCGCACCCTCGGCCGTGGACCGTTTACTATCTACCCGTCTCGGAACAGCGTGCGCTGATTTAATCAACGAAGGTGTGTTCGGCGTGATGGTCGCCGCGCGAGGGGAGGGGACTGAACCGGTGCCGTTGGAAAAGGTGGCTGGCAAACGGCGGTCTGTGCCGGTCAATCATCCCTGGCTGAAAAGTGCGCGACTTGTCGGCACGAGCCTGGGCGATGAGTAGTGAGGGCTGCTGGCGCAACCGCGGAGTTTGATTGAACAGGAAAGCATTCACTAAGGTCTTTTATTGCATGTCACCTTTCTGCAATATTTAGACCCATACAGTTTTTCTATGAAGCATTTGATTATTGCGACTTCCTTTTGGCTCACGTTGACGGCTTTTGCGGAGGGGCCTGAAACCGCGGTGATACCACCGCCGAAAGAGCAACCGGTTCATTTGGATCATGCGGTCCTGCCGGCCGCGACCGCGAACCCATTGGTTTGGGATGCCATGGTTAAAGAAGTCGCGATCAAACCGATGCAGACCACCAATCAATTCATCTTCTGGGTGACCAATACGGCGAAAACGAATGTCGTTCTCCAACATATTCAACCTTCCTGTGGTTGCACGGTAGCCAAACTTCCGAAAGAGCCATGGAATATGGCGCCCGGAGAATTCGGCCCCGTTTCTGCCGTGATGAACTTTCCTGGTTTAAGCGGTAAGATTGAAAAGATGCTGACCGTCTATACCTCGGAGGGACAGCAGATACTTTGGCTGAAGGTAAATGTCCCACTCACTGCGACGACTGAGTCCCGTCGCCAAAACATGAATAAGGCGATCGCCGATAAACAATCGGTCCTGAAGGGGGATTGTGCTTCATGTCATGTCGAAAAAGGCCGGGGCAAAACCGGTGAAGAATTGTTTGCCGCTGACTGCACCATTTGTCATCAACCTGACGGCCATCGCGCCGAAGTGGTCCCGAACCTGGCGAATATCAACAAAGTGACGAGCAAGGAGTATTGGAAGTATTACCTCGAAACCGGAGGTCCGACCGTGATGCCTTCCTTCACCGTTGCCAAAGGCGGCCCACTGTCGGCTGAAGAAATCGATACCTTCGCGGAATTCCTGAACAAGAAATTCCCGCCCAAAGATAAATCCCAGCTCAAGCCGGTGAGTGCGCGATAAGCGGGTAAACGGTTTTAAAAGGGTAATCGAATACCGGTTCAACGCCGTCCAAGGAGCGCGGGCTTTAGCCCGCTTCAACGTACGAAGGGCGAATGACACTTGGCCTTCTTCGAGGCGTTCTGACAGGTGGACAGTGAAGCGGCGTAAACGCCGCGCTCCCAACCGCGATATGCCTGTCCTTTCAGCATGGGACATTACGTAAACGAAATGTCTTCTGGCAATTGACCATCGTCACCCATCCCAAAGCTGAAAGAGCGCCCGCCACGTGACTGGTTATGCATACTGCGATATGCTGATCCATCCCACTGGCAAACAAGGTCTGCCCAGCCGTGCTTTCACAATAAATTTTCAGGGGAACACTGCACAAAATCGCCGTGCAGATCCAACGCCACGCCGTTCGTTCCCGAAGCCCTTGCAAGGCCATGTAAACAAGCAGGCCCGTCGCGATTCCCGAAAGGCCGCCGTAGAATTCCATTCGCGGCGCAAAGATGAAACAAGCTAAACCAATCACCCAAGGCGCAAGCAGACAGTACCATTTGAAATCCGGCCTGCGGTTTTGTTCGATAATCCATCCAGCGATTCCTACTGCTCCAGCGTCGTAGAGCAGGTGGCTCATCGAAAAATGGATCCAGTGGCCGGTGAACAAACGCCAGAGTTGCGCCGAGAGAATAGCGGACCGGTCGTACTGCAGCCATCCAACGGATTGCGGCAACAAGGCAAGGATAAACGCGGCGCTCACCATGATGATGGTGAGCACTGGTAATCGAATCACAGTGTTTTGTTTCGGCGCAGGCATAGAAACGAAAGTCCGGCACAAGCGAGGAGACTCAATTCAGCCGACCCCATACTTCCGCCACCGGTGTAGCCCTTTTTGTGGACGATCTTATATTCTTCCGGCGAGGAGCGGACACGATCTCTGAATTCATCGAGTTGGGTGTGTATCGCCGTCACGAGATTTGTGGAGGCCGATGCAAAACCCTTTTCACTGTTCTCCCGCAATTCCCTTTCGAGATTGAACGGCGTGGCTGAGGCTTTGATGTTACTAATGCCCGGCCCGCGGAAAAGCATCTTGCGACTGGCAATGTCGTAGACGGCGGCGTCGAGCATGGTTCGTGTTTCGTTTCTTTCTCCCTGCACAACATAAAGACCGACCACCGTCCAATAGCTCACGGACCAGAGACTGTGATCAGTGAACTGCACCTGGTCATACGAAATCAGCGTGATGACATCGATATCATACATCGTCCGAAGTTGATCGAGATTAGCGAAGCCGCCCTCTGGCGCCAGGTAAGTGGTCGGAATCAGTTCGATCGATTTTACAAACGGCATGGCCTTGAAGTCTTTGCTGACCTCTTTCATCAGCTCCATCTTTTTGGATTCCGATAGCGGGGCGAGTTGTGAATTTCCTGAGTGTGCGCAGTCCGGCACAAACGCAATGCCGACACGCAAAGGAAGCGAGAGGACCGGGATCGAAGGTGTGTCGATGTGTTCGCCTTTGTTCGGGTAAAGATACTGGAACAGGTTGTTGGCCTGATGTTGCTTCCGGTTATTCTGAAAGATGAATTCGTCGGTGAACGTGGAACAACCGGTGGTGAGAAGTGTCAGCGACATGATGAGTCCGGCGGTGAGTTGTGCGATGTATTTCATATAGTCCTGGTGATTGGCTTTAGTTTTCTGCGTGGAATCTAGGGTGGGTGGGAATGAAGGTGTTAATTGATAAAAATGATCGACCATCGAAAAAATCGATGATGGACCAACCGTCTGGTTGGTCGCCCTGCTTGCGTTATCTCTGATGCCTCGTCCAATCCACCGGATGGATGAAACAGGGTGACGTCCCCATTGAGAGAGGCTGCATCGCAACTATATTTCCCGCCTATGGTCGGCAATCCAAGTGCCGGAAGGGTTCTTGCAAGGAGAGTTCAACAATCAGACGAAAGGAAAAATAATTATGAAACATGAAGTTGAAGAGATTGGCGCTGCCGCAGCTCGCCCCCGGGCTGGAGCAGGAATATTAGATGCTGATAAACAGGAGATGCAGAAAAAGATGGAAGCGGCTGCCACGCCGGGGCCGGCGCACAAAGCGCTTGATGCATTCGTCGGGAATTGGAAGGCAGAGGTGAAATGTTGGATGGAGCCGGGCGGCCAAGCCAACGTGAGCCAGGGAACAGCGACAACAAAGTGGACCTTGAACGGACGTTTTCTGGAAGAGGAGTTCCACGGCGAAATGATGGGCAAGCCGTTTACCGGTCGGAGCCTCATGGGCTACGACAACATCAAGCAAACATTCAACACCGTTTGGGTGAGTGATATGCAGACCTCAATCTTCACAAGTGAAGGCAAAGGTGAGAGCGGTTACAAAGTCATCACGCTCGAAGGCAAATCGACTTGCGCTGGGACCGGACAGAAGGACGTACCGGTTAAAACGGTGTTTCGCGTCATCAGCCCGGACAAGCATGTCTTCGAAATGTTCGACAAACGGACAGGCCAGGAGGCGAAGACAATGGAGATTACTTATACCCGGAAATAAAGGCGGATTTGAACGTGCAAGCACAGCGGCCTAATGGTCGCTGTGCTTTTTATTTCGCTCACTCCGCGATGATTTTCACCTTTTGCACGTTGAACCCATAATAAGGCCGGTCGAATGGCTTGCCTGATTTCTTGTCTTCCTGGTAGTCAGTCCAAACAAGGTAAAAGGAACGTCCATCGGGCGAGATCCATTTGGGCGAAATCTGCGGTTGGTAAGCACGAGCCTTGGGATCTTTGGCAGGCATCCACGCTCTTTCCTCGTGAATCTGTTTCCATGGCCCCCACGGATGCGGTGCCGTCCAGAAGCCGAGATAACTCGGCTTGCCGAACCACGTCCCGGAGGAGTCCGCACCCATTCCCCAATTGACCATCAGATACTGTCGAAGTGATGCGATATAGACGACGCTCGGATGCCACGCGTAAGGGTTCGGCTGTGTGTTGACCCATCCGGACGGGAACGTGTGCACCACACCACGCTGCTGCATGTGCGTCGACCATCGGGCGCTGCCGTCCGCGTTTCTCCCGACGAAGAATTCATAGGCAGCCTTTTCAAGAAGACGCGTTTTCGGAACCCGGAACATCACGAGCTGGTTCATCGTTCCTTCGCGACTTCCATTCGGTGAGTAGACGTAGATATAGCCATCGGTGTTCTCTTCATAATTCTTCCCCATTTGCAAAACCGTCAGAAGCGAGAAGGCGTCGCCGGGTTCCTCAAAAAACACGAAGTCCTTTTTGTTTCTTGTTTCCCATGACTCGCACCGCACGGGCGTTGATCCATCCTGATTGTGCCACGTGCCTTCTTTGTCCTCGGAATAAATCAACTTGGCACCGACGAACCGCGTCGCAGGCTCGAAGAAGGGTTTATTGGGAGTGCTGAGAAACTGATAGATGTGATCGTCGATCGCAAGGATTCCAAAGCCATAGTACAGGAAGGCGTCTCCCGTTTTCCCTTTGTTTACGATATCTGGATAGGTCGGAAGGTCATCGAAGGTAATGTCAGGAGGATTGCCCGCTACTTTGAAGAGTCGACTGTTATAAAACTTTTGTGGCAGAGGCGGCCAACCCAATCCGTCGCACAGGCCGGCCAGTTGTTGGTCGTCGGCAGTCCAGGTCATGTGCCAATTATCGCCCGTGCCGCCGAGGCGCAATGTTGTTTCCTCCAGGCGTTTGATGCCGAGAATGCGAGCTGGCTCTTTTCCACCATGACTGGCCGTGGCGATTTCGGGCCGACGGACGCAGTTCGTACATGTTATCACCACGAATGTGAGGAGAGCCTGAAAAGTTCTTTTCATTCGGAACTTCGATTCGTGCCAGCGTCCATGGCGGCAGACTCTAAAGTCTGATCGGCACAGTCGCCGAGTGCAAAGTTTCCGTGAGCTGGTAAGCTCGGGAACATTTTACTACCTCCTAAAGGACACGGATATGATTTGATGCTGAACTCATGTTGGCCGATTCTGGCGTCGTGGTTCGCCCAATCATTTCACTTGCTGAAGCCCGCCAGATCGTATTGCGATCGCAAGGTCTTGGAGACATCGCCGCGCCTTTCGGTTCAGGAAAATCGGCGGTGCTGAAGGCGGTCGAACATCTCGGCTACGTGCAGATCGATACGATCTCCGTTGTCCAACGGGCGCATCACCACGTTCTCTGGTCCCGGATTCCTGATTACCAGGCCTCGATGCTGCACGCGTTGCACGAGCAGGATCGCACGCTGTTTGAATACTGGAATCATGCCGCGTCGTATCTGCCAATGCGTGACTTTCGTTTCTCGCGACCGTTGATGCGACAGTATCGAGGCGAGAAAAAATACGATGACGAGTCGCTGGAGGTCAGCAACGCAATGCGACGTGTAGTGCAGCGGATTCGCAAGGCGGGTCCGCTCTTGTTGCGTGATGTCAAAAGCGGCCAATTGATCGAGAGTTGGTGGAATGCGCCGCCGAGTAAAATTGAGAAGCGGGCGTTACACAAACTGTGGATGGGCGGACAGGTGATGGTCTCCAAGCGCGAAGGGTTTCAGAAGGTGTTCGATTTACCGGAACGCATGATTCCTGCCGACGTGAATCAAGAGATGCCAACCTCGCGAGAGACGGCAGAGTTTCATGTGCGTCGCAGTTTGCGGGCGCTCGGAGTCGCGCGCCTGCCTGAACTTCACTATCTGCACGAAGCCGAAAGAGCAGGGGCGGTAAAGGCTGCATTGCGGAAGTTTCTGCGCACCGGTGAAGTGGTTGAATTGCGTGTCGCGGAGTTCCCGGAGATCGCGTGCTATGCCCTGGCGGAAAGTCTGAGCCTTGCGGGTCCACTGCGTGAACGGCGAGTCCATTTTCTTTCGCCCTTCGATAACCTCGTCATCCAACGCAAGCGCACGAGTTGGTTATTTCATTTCGATTACGTCATTGAATGCTACGTGCCGGCC
>JAQGOU010000571.1 GCA_028293445.1 Verrucomicrobiales bacterium
CTCTTCGCCCGAGGCGCGATGGATTCCTTTTGCTTTGGATGAAGTTTGCAGAAGCTCGCATACATATCGCCGAGATTGACGAGCATCAAGGGGACCGACTGGATCTTGACTGCCGCACGATCCAGCACTTCTAACGTTTCCTGCGATTTGCCCGCGGCGGAGTAAATATCCGCCAGCGCTTCGTAGCCGGGCAAAATATCGGGACTGCGTTTGATCGCGCTCTGTGCCGCGTCGAGCGCTGCGTTTGTTTTGCCAATGCGCAAATAAACCTGGGCCAGCATCGCAAAAACGGAACCGGTCGCGTCGCGCCGATCACAGGACTTCTTCAAAATTTCAATCGACTTGTCCGTCTGCTTCTTTTGGGCAAACCGGCTCGCCAATTCGATCACGAGCAATTCATTGCCGGGATTGGCAAGGGCGGATTGATAAAACGCTTCCAACGCTTCATCCCCTTTTTCGTTCAATTCGTAAGTGATACCGGTGGCGTAACGGGCGAAGGCTTCGACGCGTTTCTCGGCAGACTTTTCATCGATGGGCTCGACGGCAGGAACGGACGCTTTTTCGGCAGCAGAAGTTGTCGGCTTGGATTTATCCGATTGCTTCGCCGCGTCAGAATGGGTTTTACAACCGAACCCGGCGAGAACCAGGCAGAGCAAAACTCCAAATCCGATAATCTTCATAGGGCGAAATAAAATGAGAGCCAGCGCAACTCTTGCGAGTTACGCTGGCCAAAAAACAAACAAGTGCAGAACTGGCCTTACTTCTGCCAGGTGCGTTTCTTGTGACGATTCGCTCGCAGCTTTTTGCGGCGTTTATGTTTATTGATCTTGGCTTTACGACGTTTTTTTAAGGAACCCATACTTCGAATTCTGTTCTTGTTTGGTGTTTAGTATACGACTTTATTCAGCGGGTATTCAATAATTCCTTCAGCTCCCGCTGCTTTGAGCTGTGGAATAAACTCGCGAACGACGTGTTCGTCAATGATTGTTTCTACGGCGACCCAACCTTTTTGACTCAATCCGGAGATGGTTGGGTTGCGTAAAGCGGGCAATGTATCCAAAAGTTTCTGCAAATTCTTCTCTTCCACGTTCATCTTCAAACCGACTTTGGCTTCGGCTTCAAGGGCACCGCGTAGCAACATCGTCATGGTCTCGATCTTCTTTTTCTTCCATTCATCCTTCCATGCTTCGTGGTTCACAATGAAGCGCGGGGTGGATGTTAAGAGGGTATCGACGATGCGCAATTTATTGGCGCGCAGTGACGAACCGGTCTCCGTAATTTCTACAATGGCATCGACGAGTTCGTGCGCTTTGACTTCCGTTGCGCCCCAGGAAAATTCCACTTCAGCGCTGACGCCATGTTGCGCCAACCATTTTTTTGTGAGGTTCACGACTTCGGTCGCAATGCGTTTGCCCTGTAAATCTTTTACCGTCTTGATCGGGGATTCTTCCGGCACGGCTAATACCCAGCGAGCAGCTTGACGCGTCGCTTTGCTGAAAAGAAATTCGCCAACTTCGTGAACGTTCGAGCCATTCTCCTGCACCCAGTCGTAACCGGTGATGCCGCAATCCAGATATCCGTGTTCGACGTAACGACTGATTTCCTGCGCGCGAATCAAACGAATTTCCAACTCGTCATCATCGACATATGGGACATACGAGCGGCTGCTGATTTGCACATGGAAACCAGCTTTGGCCATCTTCTCGATGGTTGCGTCCTGCAAACTGCCTTTAGGCAAACCGAAACGTAATTTGTTACTCATGTTTGGATTTACGATGGGGGATTTACGATTTACGCGCCAACTTCCGCCGGTGCATCCATCGACAATCTTGAATCGTCAATTCTTCGCTCTTCTATATCTGGCGACAACAATTCCTTCCGCTTTTGTGAGCTTTAAGCGGATTCCATGCGCCTGTCCCCGCATGATTTGCCATTGCTGGCGCGGCAAAGCGATATTTTTCTTTGGTATCCGACGGAGTGCGGTCGTGTCGAAGGCCCGCCGCAGAGTGTTCTAACTTCGGGATCTGTAAGAATACCAAACGTGCTTTGTGTGCCCGACGGGGTCTTAAGCCTGTCCTGAGTCCTGTCCGGACCAGAAAGGCCTAATCGAGAAAAATTCTCCTAAAAACGTGTGTTCCGACCTCACACTTTTTATAACTCTTCATGACCATTTTCAGATCACATCCCCGATTTTCAACCATTTGACGGCAAGGTTGGAAAATCCAATCAATTCCCGTAAACCATTGGTGTTCAGCCATGTAAAACTTTATTTATTTTTAAATGGTGTTTTTCAGCTTCAGAAACGCCCTCTTTAATTTTTATCACGGCATTTTCGTTCCATAATCGGTCCATTTATTATTATCGGACCCTCCGCAGCTTCTGGAGGCGACCCTATACTTTTATAGGATGCTCCGTAGCTTCTGCGGAGCTTCATTTATTTTTAAATGACGAACTCCCGTTCCGTAACCAGTCCGTTTATTATTATAGGACCCTCGGCAGCTTCTGGAGCCAACCGTTTATTTTTATAGGACCTTTTTCCGCTTCTACGACGTACCCGATATTATTATAGGGAACTCTGCAGCTTCTGCGGCGGGTCATTAATTTTTAAATAATCTTTTCCAGTCGCAGAAAAAGACTGCCCGTTTTCGCATTGGAACCGGCGTTCCGGCGCCATGCCTTTCCACCGGCGCGGCGAAGGGTGTTGTTTCACCTTCTTTTCGGCAGAAACACTAGCGACCGACGTTTGCGCTTTGTCGTTCGCCCCACGATGGTTTTCTAACGTTATGTGCGCACAATTTCAAAACAGCAACGGCGGGACGGTGACCCGGAGGGAATTTGTCAAAATGACGGTCGCCACGAGCGTGGTCGTCGGCACCGCGCCGCATCTGTTCGGCGAAGAAGTAAAGGATGCTATGATTTATCGCAAACTGGGACGCACCGGGGAAAAAGTTTCGGCGATCGGCCTCGGCGGCTTTCATATAGGCAAACAAAAGGAGGAACGGCAGAGTCTCCAAATCATTCGCGCGGCCATCGATCGCGGGATCACCTTCATGGATAACTGCTGGGATTATAACGAAGGCCAAAGCGAGATTCGCATGGGAAAAGCGCTCAAGGAGGGCTATCGCAACAAAGTTTTTCTGATGACGAAAATCGATGGACGCAACAAAGCCTCCGCCGCCAAACAGATCGATGAATCGCTCAAACGTTTGCAGACCGATCGCATCGACCTGATGCAATTTCACGAGATCATTCGCATGGAAGATCCCGATCGCATCTTCGCACCGGGCAGTGCCTTCGAAGCGATGATCGAAGCGCAAAAAGCCGGCAAGATTCGTTATATCGGTTTCACCGGACACAAGGATCCCGCCATTCATCTGCGCATGCTGGAGACGGCGAAGAAAAACAATTTCCATTTCGACGCCGTGCAAATGCCGCTCAATGTGATGGACGCACACTTCCGCAGCTTCGAGCACAATGTTTTACCGGTGCTGGTGAAAGAAGAAATCGGAGTGCTCGGCATGAAGCCAATGGGGAGTGGCATCATTCTCAAGAGCAATACGGTGAACGCGATCGAATGCCTGCATTACGCGTTGAATCTTCCGACGTCTGTTGTGATTACGGGGATTGATAAAATGGAATATCTCGAGCAGGCGATGGAAGCGGTCCGCACGTTCAAGCCGATGGATGCAACTGCCATCGCCTTCCTGCTCTCTCGCACCGCGCAAACGGCTGCGGACGGGAAATACGAATTATTTAAAACGGACGCGGTCTTCGACGGCACGGCGCATCATCCGGAATGGCTGGGCTGACGATTTATGAAAACCAAGGTGATGGCGATGGTCTGCGTGATGGCGGCGTTGATCGGTTGCGGGAAAAAGCATGAGAGCAAGTCCGGCGGCTATTTCGGCCATGAAGCCACCGAAAAATACAACGATGACCTGAACAAAGCGGACGTGCAGACGCAGCCAGGGATTCCGCAAAGTTCGAATGCGCCCGCGGGGACCAATCAAAATAAGTAATGGGAAGTTTCGACACGAATTACACAGATTAACACGAATTTAAAATCAGGAGCCCTTGCGTTTTAATTTGTAATAATCTGTGTAATTCGTGTCGAAACCTTTCTTTTGTTAGGTGAGATATGAAAAAAGGGATGGAACCACTGAGCGTGAAGAAGAGTCCGCAGACGGAACAGAAATCTTCGGGTATCACGTCGCACAAACCTCCCGGCGTCGCGGCGAAGAGCCGAAAGGATAAGGACATTCCCGCCGATCGCGGTGCCTACGAAATAGAAAGCCTCGTGCAAGGGAGCGAGTGAACGTTGGAATTAGCCCGCAGACTTTAGATTGCGTTGACGATAATCACGCGGGGTCTGGCCTATTTCTCTTTTGAAAGCGACATAGAGATACTCCGTATTCGGAAAACCAGAGAGCTCCGCAATTCTTTCGATCGCCAGGCTCGTATGCGTCAGTAAATTTTTGGTGCGCTCCAATTGCATTCGTAAAATTTCTTCGTGCGGTGAACGGCCCATAACATTTTCAAAGTGCCGATAGAATGTGCTCCGCGAAATATCAAACTCGGACAGGATCCGGTCCACACTTAAGCCATCACAGGCGTGTTCGCGAATGAATCGAACGACGTTGGCCACCAGTCGATCCTGAATCGCCATCACTTCGGTGGATCTCCTCGTCGCAATGCCAAGCGGCGGAATAAATGTGGTGCGAAGCTTTGCTGCTTTCGCCTTACCGGCCATGATTTGATCGAGTAATTGAGCGGCTTGATAGCCGACGCGTTCCGTATCGTAGATAACACTGCTCAGCGCGGGATGAGAGAGGTGACAAAGCTCTTCATCGTTGCCGGAACCAATGATGGCGATTTCTTCCGGAACGGAAATATTCGCCAGACGACACGCAACGAGAACGCGTTGCGCGTGACGATCACTGCAGGCCATGATGCCAATGGGAAGCGGGAGCCGGGTGATCCATTCGTTCAATTGCTCCTGAATGGAATCCGCTTGCGCGAGGGTTTTGCTTTGCCGCGGCACCAGATGGGTTCTGGCGGAGAAGCCGGCTTTCTTCACTGCTGCGACAAAACCCTCCTGTCGCATTTCCGACCACTGCTGGTCGCGATAACCACAGAAAGCAAACTCAGTAAATTTGCGGTCGATCAAGTGCTGCGCTGCCAACTGGCCACTGACTAATCCATGAGGACAGACCTGCGGCAACTCCAGATCGTAACGATGCCCAAAAACTTCCACGACCGGGATGCACGCTTTCTTGAGCGCTTTGGCGAGGCGTGGATCTTCCACGTAGGCAATCATTCCGTCGCCGCGCCAGTTTTTCAACCAACCGGCCTCATACTCGCCGTGAAAACGCGGATCAATTGAAAGTGTCCAGGGACCAAAGACATTCACGTACTTGGTAATGCCTTTGAGTATCTCACCTCCGTAGCTTTGCGCGCGATCCACGCAAATGGTCACGTGCGGATACTTCTTCTGCCGGACAGGCTTCATGGGATGAAGCGCATCCTAGATGCGCGTGAGATTATTTTCAAATGCAAATGAAGCCTTAATGCGTCGGCGAAATAATTCACAGCGATCTCGACAGAATCGTGGAGGAATAGAGCTCCAAGGCAAAAGCTAGAACGAAAGGCTTTTCCATCGCGGCAAGATTTTGCCGTTTAGATTACCCCTTCCCAAAACAACGACTTTCCTCGTGAGACGAAACAAAAGTTTTTCTGAAACGCGAACACATTGTTTCTCCGGCAGATCTCCCGTACAAACAGCACATCCCCGAAGCCAAAGAACGCTGCCGCGCATCCGTGCGTGGTGGATCGACACCTAAACTAAGAGAAAAATGAAAACTGAAACACGAACCCTGTTCAAAAAATCTGCGTTGCTGCTCGGGGCAGTCACCGCCGCCACCACTACTGCACACGCGAGCGCGGATTACGGTCCGGCGATCTGGCGTCCGACTTGTTCCACTCACTTCTACACCGGTTATACCGCACGACAGGTTTACGTCATCCATGACATGGAAGGATATTACGCGAGCACGATTTCTTATCTTCAGGGCTGTAACAACAGCGTCAGCGTCCACTACGCCGTGAATGGCAAACAGGACGCCGCGAGCGACATGCCCGCCGGCGAAATCACCCAGATGGTGCTGGATTCAAATTCTGCCTGGACGTCCGGTTGCTGGAATCGATACGCGGAACAGACCGAGCATGAAGGCTTCGCGAGTAATCCCGCTTGGTATACCGAGGCGATGTTTCAATCCTCGTCCGCCCTAACGAAGTCGAAAGCGAACAAATACGGCATCGTCAAAGATCGTAACCACATCATTGCGCACGGCCAAAAACTGGTCTCAGGCTGGTCCGCATGGGCCTCGGCCAATCTTTCTTTTGATCCTAATTGCAACAGCCACACTGACCCCGGGCCTTACTGGGATTGGAGCTATTACATGTCACTCGTCAATGGCGGCAATGCATCGGCTTGGTATTTCGGCGCCGGACAGGATGGTTGGACATCCATGAATAGTTTGACCCCGCAAATTTGGACCGACGCCGGTTGGCCGGGAATTATTTATAGCGATCAGGTGGGAGCAGACTCAGAAGTGTTAGGACCACTAACCAGCTTCACTGGAACCGCCGATGCATCTGTCAATGTCAGCGTCTACCCTCAGAGTGGCAGCAGTGCCGCTCATGACATGCAGGTGTTCTGGAAGACAGGCGCTGAAAATTTTCTCGATGCGCCAAAATCATCGCCGATCGTCACGTATAACCTGCAAAATAACTGGACCCGCCTGAACCTGAACGTCAGCAGCGCGAAATGGTCTGGTCAAAACGTGAATCAACTGCGGCTTGATTTCGATCAAGCTAATACCGGAACTCGTTGGATTGTGAACCATATCATCACGCAACAAACGCCGAAGTATTGGTTCGGATCGAGTGCCTCCGGCTGGACGCTCGGCAACGGTCTCAGCGGCCTCGCCTGGACGGGCACGGGTTGGCCGGGATGTATCTATGCGGATCAAGTCGGCAACGATGGATTCTTCTATAGCCCGGGAGCGTTGAACTATCTCGGCGGCGCGAATGACCAGATCGTCGTCGCAATTTATCCACAGAACGGCAGCACCGCCAACCACGACATGAAAGTGTACTGGACCACGGCGTCGGATGGCACCTGGACCGAATCGAAATCGTCGTCGACCGTTGCCTACACCGCACAAAACGGCTGGGCCACGGTGGTTCTTCCCGTTGGCGCCAATGCCAACTGGAGCAGCGATTACATCACCAAACTCCGTTTGGATGTGGATGCGGTGAACAGCGGTGTTCGCTGGATCATCGATTATGTCGCGATCAGCCACACCACGGCGAGCAAGCTGTAATATATTAGGTTAGTAGATCAGCCCGCGCAGGCTTTCAGGTTTTGGGTTTCCCTGAAGTTTGCGCGGGTTTTCTTTTTTCTAAATGGAAGAAACGTGAGGACGAGGCCCACTCGGACTGTGGCCCTCAGGACTATCACACCTCGTTCTTAAAACCCTGCTGGCGCAAGGCTTCATACAACACCAGTGCGGCGCAATTGGAGAGATTCAGAGAACGCGACTTCGCATTGAACATCGGGATGCGCAGCCACGTTTCCTGGTGCTGCTGCAAAAGCTCCTTCGGCAGACCCGCCGTCTCACGTCCGAAAACAATGTAATCGTCAGGACCAAAGGTGGCGTCTGAATAAACCTTGGGACCGTCGGACTCGACGAGCCACAACCTGGCATGCGCAGGGACCCTCGCGACAAATTCATTCCAGTTCGCCCAGCGGAACCATTGCAGATGTTCCCAGTAATCCATGCCGGCGCGTTTGAGTTGTTTATCGTCGAGAGTGAAACC
Organism: Verrucomicrobiales bacterium; assembly: GCA_028293445.1. Lineage (GTDB taxonomy): Bacteria > Verrucomicrobiota > Verrucomicrobiia > Limisphaerales > JACDHS01 > CBHWET01. The sequence goes on from JAQGOU010000571.1 coordinate 7,882, forward strand.
AAATGGCTCGATGAGATGCAGCCGCGTGTTGGTCGCCGCGCAAAGGCGCGCAACGTTGCCTGTGTTCGGCGGAATTTCGGGTGAGACTAAAACGATGTTCATAATGGAGCGACCTCACTCTTCCGCATCCGCCAACGATCTATCGTTAAGTTGCGGTGACTTCCCATAAAACACTTTCCACAACACCAACCCATGCGCCGGAGCGCTCATTCCTGCGGAACGCCGGTCTTTTTGCTCTAGCATTTTCACGACTTCGTTTTCGGGAAACTTTCCGCCACCGATCTGCACGAGTGTCCCAACAATGCCGCGACACATTTTGTAAAGGAAACCATCCCCTTCGATAATCACTGTGAGCAATGGACCGGAACGTTTGATCTCACAACGGGTGACGGTGCGAACGGAGTTCTCAAGTTCATCGCCGCGATTGGCGGTGAAGGAGCGAAAGTCGTGTTTGCCCACGAAATGTTTTGCCGCAGCACGCATGGCCGCAAAATCTAATTTACGCGCCACATGCCACGCCTGACGTCGCAGGATCGGATTCATCACGGGATGATTCCAAACGCAGTAACGATATTGTTTTCCTTTGGCCTGAAAGCGGGCGTGAAAATCCGCTTTCGCTCGCGTCGCGGAAACCACGCGAATATCCGGTGGCAACGAAGAATTAATGGCAAGCGCGAGTTTACGCACCTCCATCTTCAATTCAGCTTTCGGAATCTCGACATGCGCCACCATACCGAGAGCGTGCACACCAGTATCAGTGCGACTGGAACTGTGAATGCGTTTGACGCTGGGGAAAATCTTCGTGATGGACTCCTCGACCTTCTGTTGCACGCCGAGACCGGTTTTCTGCACCTGCCAACCGGCGTAGTTCGTGCCGTCGTAGGCGATGACCAGTTTGAATTTGAGCAGAGTCGCGCGTTCCAAGGTCCGCGTTTTACAATCTTTCGGGCACCGGCACAAGCATCCGAGGGCTTTTTGAACGTTTTCCTCTAACTTTGATCACGTCGTAATCGCTTCGCCGGGCAACTCCGGCATCTGATTGAGAAAGAGCCAGTAACCCTGCACCGTGCGCAGCATTTCATGGAGCGCATCAATGTCCGGCGGTTTCACGAGATAGGAATTGGCGCCAAGGTCGTAACCACGATTAATATCGGGCGTCTCGCTGGAAGAAGTTAAAATAACCACGAGGATGCGATGAACGGCGGGGGTGGTGCGAATCCATTGTAGAACATCAAAGCCGTTTTTCTTCGGCATCTTTAGATCCAGCAACACTAAACAAGGCAGTGGAAACTTCTCGCGGTCGGCATAGCATCCCGTTCCCTCAAGGTAGGCAACCGCTTGTTCGCCGTTACGAACGATTTGCAGCGGGTTCGCCAGACGAGCTTTTTGAAAGGCTCTTTGCATTAAGAGCACATCATTTTCATCATCGTCGGCGAGAAGGACTGTCGCGTGTTCCAGAATCATTTGATCTTCAAGAGTGGATACCATCGGGCATTTGGTGTGAAAAGCAATTGGGGGAAGCCCTCATCGTGCGTCAGGCAATTGTTGCGCATCGTAACAAAAGACTGCGAAACCTGTAACCGCTGGTATGAATGTACATCTAAATCAGCACGTCTGAATTGAGTTCCATGAACCGTTTCAAATCCGGATTGTCACGACGACAAATGATTCGCTCCCTGAGTGCGGGTTCGTTGTTGCTGCCCGGGATCCTGCAAAATCTTTTCGCGGAAGATCCTCTGATCGACCAGACCAATCCACTCGCCCCCAAAAAGCCGCACTTCGCCGGCAAAGCCAAGCGGGTCATTTTCATGTATATGAGCGGCGGGGTGTCGCACATGGATTCTTTTGATCCCAAACCGCGCCTGACCACGGCGGCTAATGAACTGAAGTCAAAGAAGAAAGCTGACGGCCCGCGTTACCTGAAGCCGTTGTGGGATTTTAAACCCGGCGGCAAATGCGGCACCGAGGTGAGCGATCTGTTTCCGAATATTCGCGAATGCATGGACGACATTTGCCTGATCCGTTCCATGCGCGGTGATCACAACGATCATTTCCAGGCAACACTCGGGATTCATTGCGGATCCGTCACGGTGCCGCGTCCGAGTGTCGGTTCGTGGGTGAGTTACGGACTCGGTACGGTCAATCAGAATCTCCCGTCTTTCGTGGTGCTCGCGCCGCAAATGCCCTACGCCGGCAGCCAGGTATGGAGTTCTGTTTTCCTCCCGGCCTGTCATCAAGGGACTCGCGTGATACCGGGTGATGAACCGATTCCGAATTTAAATCGGCATTCCGCAACACCGCAGATCCAGGAACTCGAATTGAGTTTGCTCGATCGATTTAATCGCAAACATCTGCGTAGTCATCCGGGCGATTCATCGCTGGCTGCACGCATCAAATCTTTTGAGACTGCGTTCGGCATGCAGCAGGAAATGCCGGAAGTCCTTGATCTCTCCAAGGAAACAGATGCGACACTCGAGCTTTACGGACTGGAACGGGGGAGCAGCAAAGGTTTCGGGTGGCAATGTCTGGTGGCGCGCCGAATGGTGGAGCGCGGTGTCCGCTTTGTAGAATTGATCGATGTCGGTTCGCACGATAATTGGGATGCGCACGCCGATATGCAATCCCACGAACCGTTGGCGCGCAACGTGGACAAACCGATTGCAGGTTTGTTGAAAGATTTAAAATCGCGCGGGATGCTCGAAGACACGCTCGTCGTGTGGACTACCGAATTCGGCCGCACGCCCACCAGCGATGGCACTAAAGGACGGAGCCATCATCATCATGCGTATTCCTCATGGCTCGCCGGTGCCGGTGTGAAAGGCGGAACGGTTTACGGCAAGACAGATGATTTCGGTGAGTGGGTCGTAGAGAATCCCGTGCACGTGCATGATTTCAACGCGACGATCCTGCATCTCCTCGGTTTCGACCACGAAAAGTTAACCTTCCGTTACGCTGGCCGCGATTTTCGCCTGACGGATGTGCACGGCGAAGTTGTAAAGGCCGTTCTGGCGTAAGCGCGGTTTAACGATTTCCATCACGGGGCTCTCGACCACCCCGATTTCCGCGACGAAAGGGAGGTCTTCCTCCACGGCGATCGCGATTTTCACCGGACTGACGATTTTCTCCTTGGGGACGATTTTCTCCTTGGGGACGATTTTCTCCCTGGGGACGGTTCATACCTTGAGGGCGTTCACGACGAGGTTGCGAATGCGGCTCCGGGGTCGGCTCGGGTTTGACGGCCACAATTCGAACTTCGCGCATCGGCTTAACGATCTGAATCAAGCGACGCAACAAACGAAATCCTGACTCACCCAAGTGCAGTTTTTGCGCCCAGACCGACGCGAAGCGATCGTAACCAAACTCCCCCACCCCTGCTTCGACCACTTTGAAGCCGGCTTCAGTAACCAGATTTCCGAGCGTCTGAACATTCCACGAATAAAGATGATGATTGGGCTCGTTCGCGTCGAAGTGATGATATTTCGCTTCCTTTTCCAATGGCACGTAGAGGAGCAACTTGCCATTCACGCAAAGGATGCGACGAAGCTCCTGCAGGACTGCTGGGGGATTTAGGACGTGTTCCAGCGTGTGATGGCACAACGCCACATCAACCGAGAAATTATCCATCCATTTGGGATCGCGGACGAATTCAATACCCCGCGCACGAACGGGTTGTTCCAAAAAACCCGAAATATCGCAGCCCAACCGTCTGCGACAGTTCAATTCCGCCAGGTTCCATCCCGTGCCCACGCCGAACTCAAAGACGACGTCTGAGTTGTGAACGTAGGGCGAGATCTTACTTGCGCGCAATCGCGCAATCCATGGATACGCGGATTCAGGGATACCGCGCTTGGTCTCATGATACTGATGACCCGGCGCGCCGGTGTAATGACGTTCTGCCTGTGGGGCTGACATTTCGGGGCGCATCATAGGGAACCTTGCGCCCGCCGACAACCTTGGAGCGCGACTTCTAAAGATTTTCTCCGCGCGGCGTTTTCATCATCGCCGGATCTTGAGAAGTGATTTTGCGCCCCTTTTGCTTCTTCAGGTCTTGTTTGCGCAACTCCTCTTCCGCCCGCAGCCAGTTTTCTTGTTCGCAACCTCCGGGCTTGCCTTCTGCCTCCCAGATCTCATACGCCCGCTGGGATATCTGTTGGTAAGTGATTGTCATAAACCCAATTTAATCTAACGGTTAAACTCTCTATTCTCGATTTTCCGGAGAAGTGGTCTGAGCAGACTCTCTCATTCGCCTTTCCCCGAAAAAGAAAACGCCACAGGAACTTTTCCTGCGGCGTTGTCGCAACACACGCATTAGAATGCGAAACGCATCCCCGCGCGGAACAGCCCATAGTCGCCGGTTTTCTCAGGCCAGACGTAACGTCCGTCGGCGAAAATGCCGGTCCAATGATTGATTCGGAATTCGATACCGACACCGACGTCCGCCATCCATTGTGAAGTCGGATCGAACTGACCGCCGCCACCGCCGAAGACATAGGGCGCAAGATGAGCCGCATCGAGTGGCAAACGGAGGACAAGATTGGCGGCTGCGCTGTCGATGAATTGTCTTCCGTTGTCACCCATTTCAACATCGGTGCTAACGCCAATAAATTTGGTTATAAAATAATTAAGACCAATACCGCCTCCGAACCTTCCGCCCCGAACGTTATGGGTAAAAATGTCCTCGAAATTACTTCGGCCCGTGGTCGTGTAATGTCCGAAGGCGTCGAGTGAAAATTCGTTGGCGAGAAACAGTTCTCCCTCCGTTGTATAGGCGAAGCGATCCTTCATGCTCCAATTGGATTCCCGCTGTGCCTGAACTGCCGTGGTACTTAACACCGCCGCCCCAGCGGCAATCATCATCAATGTTTTTAATTTCATAACGTTTAATGTCTCCTTTGTTCGCTGCCTGGAAAACCGCCGATGGATTCTCCTTAAAAAGAACTGGGTTACGAAACTCCAATAAGACGCGATTCACAATCGGGGGCCTTGCTGTCCTGCTTTCGGTAAATCTACACCGCAGAGGTCCGTGAGAAATCCAGCCTGGGAGAAAGGAGCGCCGGTTGCCGGCTCAAACTTCGCGCGACTCTCCATAGATATATCGTTTCACGCAACTGGTCGATTGAAGGGCGCCATCAACGCATATTTTAGTGAACAAAGATTGGAATGAGAACCGCATAAGAGTATAAGCGCAGACATGTCTAAAAAATGTTCCCGGGTGTTCTCCATGGTTTGCGCTCTCCTCGTGATGACTACGTTGGGTTTCGCGCAAGGCACTCTCACCCCTCCTGGTGCACCTGCCCCGACGATGAAGACGCTGGCACAGATTGAACCGCGCACGCCGATCAGCGCGGCCACAACTCCTGGTGACACATTCACTCTCTACATTATCAACCAGCCAGGGTCCTATTATTTCACAACGAATATCGTTGGGGTTGCGAACAAGAGCGGCATTTTCATCCAAACCGGCAATGTCACCATTGACCTGAACGGCTTCACCCTGCAGGGCGTATTGAATTCCTTCACTGGGATCTACGTCGCTGGCCCGTATACAAACATCGTCATCCATAACGGCACAGTGAGCGGTTGGGGCGACATTGGTTTGGACGCGTATAATGCTGGTCCAGTGCATAATGTAATCATTGAACATCTGACTGCCTCGGCCAATGCCTCCCATGGTATTGCTGCCGATAACGGCTCGGAGATCCGCCATTGTTCCGCCTATAAAAATGGGAACTCCGGAATCGTTTGCTATGGCGGACTGGTAGCGGATTGCGTCTCGGACGCCAACACTCTGGAAGGCATTCTGGGCCAAAATTGTATCGTGCAAAACTGTCGAACCAAAGGCAACGCCGCCAATGGTATCAGCGTTTATCCCGGAATGGTGTCTGATTGCCTGTCCATCGAAAATGGCTTCAGTGGCATTTTCGTGAACGCGCCTGGAAGTAAAATTATCCGCAATACGTGCTATTCAAACAACACTCTGAACCACTCGCAAAACGGCGGCATCACCATTAACGACTCCAGCAGTCGAATCGAAGATAACGTGGTCACGGCAAATACCCGAGCGGGTATCCGGGTGCTTGCGAACTACACGAACAACCTCGTCATCAAGAATAATGTCACGGGCAATGGCACGAATAATTACATTCTTTCGACCAATCAAGTCGTCGGCCCTCTCATCTCCACCACGGGAACGATCACCAATTCCAATCCGTGGGCCAATTTCTCGTATTAATTTTACCGGACTAATAAATGAAAAATCTGTTGATCGCTTTGTTGATGACTGCTCTGGCAGCACAAGCCGGCACGTCCATTAGTTCCGTTACCACCAATAACTCCGCCTATGGCGCGAACATCGGCTGGATTAACGCCTACGCCGATAACACCAATGGCGCGGTGATCGGCGAATACGTTTGTTCGGGGAACATTTACTCGGCCAATTGCGGGTGGATCAACCTTGGCAACGGCGTTCCTGTAAATGGAATCGGATATCAAAACAATTCCAGCACCGATTTTGGGGTGAATCATGACGGCGCAGGTAATTTACGCGGCTACGCCTATGGCGCGAATATCGGCTGGATTAACCTCGAAACAAATGGCGCACCGAAAGTAAATTTGAAAACGGGGGTGCTTAGCGGCTCAGCGTGGGGCGCAAACGTGGGATGGATCTCCTTGAGTAATGCATTCGCGGTCGTGAAGACAGACAGCCTCATTCCTGCGCCAGACACAGACGGCGACGGCATCGCTGACGCTTGGGAACGAACCTACGCCGGATCTAATCTGACGACATTAAGCGGTGGGTCTCATGATGCCGATGGTGATGGCGTTTCCGATTACAAAGAATATTTGGCCGACACGAATCCCCTCCTCGCTTCGGACTATTTAAAAATCACAGCGTACTCTGCATCGTTCCCAAATGGTGGCGGCGACAATAATATTTTGACCTGGACCAGCAAGCCGAGCCGTTTCTACCATTTCTGCGTCGCCGGGGATTTGAGTTCGCCGTTCAATACCTTCCCCTTTCTGATTTCTCCTGATGCTGGAGCCACGACGACTTCGTCCATCGGCCTTGGCAGCACGACGGGTCTCCGCTTTTTCCGGATTGAAGCGGTACGTCCGTTTACTCCGTAAGTCGTAAAATCGAATTCCTTCTCCCCATTGGGGAGAAGGATGAGGAAATCGGTGACTAATCCTAGGAACCGAGAGCTTCCAACGCTGCATTCACCTGCGCCAGCTTGGCTTGCCAATCGACAAGACGT
>JAQGOU010000583.1 GCA_028293445.1 Verrucomicrobiales bacterium
CACCGAGACGATTTTGAATTCCTCATTGAGCACGACCAATGGATCGTGGACTGTTTCCACAATGCTCTCGGCGAAAGCTTTCGCCTGTTCGAGGGCCAGTTCGTTTTGTTTCCGGTCGGTCAGATCGATGATGGCCGTTTGAAACAATTCGGTCCCGCCTTGCGTATAGGAAACGCTCACGAGCTGCACCGGAATGGGCTTTCGGCTTCTCGTCCTTAACTTCAGTTCGATGACCACCTTGGAAGCGTCGGAACGATGGCAGCGATCCAGATAAGTGAGGAAACTGTTCACCTCGTCGCGGCCCACCAAAAAAGTAAAGGGTAATTGAAGAATCTTGTTCTGAGGATAGCCCAACAGGCGAGACGCCGTTTCGTTCAATCCTTGAATGCGCCCTTTTTTATCCAGCGTGACGTAAGCGACCGGAGCGTTGTCGTAAAGTGCTGAAAGACGATTGCGCGAGTCTTCGAGTTCCTGGCGGGTTTTGCGAAGCCACTGGATTTCTGCATCGGAGACGGTGCGCTGCTGTTCCAACTCGCAAAGGAGCTGATCCTTTACCGCTGCCCTCATTAACGGTTTCCATCGGTTCATATGAGTTACCCCGTCATTCATAATTCGCGAAGGGTCGAAATTATCGGTCTGCGTTAAACGCGGCAACCTGAAATTGCGTCGAGTTATTCACCCCTTGGTCCAACATAATCTTCTCCCGCGTCGATTCCACCGGAAATGCGGAGGGTACTTACGATTTTTTTGGGAGCGGATTAAGTCGGCATGAACAAGGACGGAATAGCCAATTACCGATAGACAATAGCCAAGGCAGTCACGTCATCGGCTGTGGCCCATTGGCTATTGACCATCGCCTATTGGTATTGATTCGAGCTTACCGCAAGGGCAATCAGACCGTCGGCAGCATTTCCAGGAAGACCAGCACATAATGCGTCCCATTGCTGTGCTGGTACAATCTCCGAGCATTAAAATTGAACACCCGCCGGCCAATCTTCGGGAAGTCATGTTCCACCCTGAAGTTTTGCACCCGGTTATTGGCCGGAAGCACCGAGTCTAAGATATGACGCAGGGCGGGAATATCCCATTGTCCGTTCCCAAGTCGGAAAAGCGAATGCGCTTCCACCTCTTCTTTTGAAACCTGGAATGTACTGTAAAAAGCGTGGTTCGCCCTGTTCACCCGCAAATCGCTCGAGAGAATCAACATCGGTTGCGGAACAATTTCCGCCACTTCTTCCAATCCCTGACGGATATCCGCGATGTCCACGAGCACAATCACTGCTCCATCAATTTTATTCTCGCTCGTGCGATAGGGCCGCACGCGTAAGGAGTACCAATGGCCCTCGCGATCCTGCACTTCCATCTCCTTCACATGCAGGGTGTCGATAACTTCGGCCACCACTTTGTCCAGATTTGGCAGGGCGATGTTCGAGTTGATGTCACTGATGCGGCGTCCAATATCAGTCCCGATTAAATTAAAGATCTTTTGCGCCAGCGGGGTAAATCGACGAACGGTAAGATCATTGCCCAACATGATTATCGGCATGTTGAAGCTGCCGATCAAATTGTTCAGGTCATTATTGGCCTGGCTCAATTCCGAGTTGCGATTCTGCAGTTCCTCGTTGAGCGTCGTCAGTTCTTCGTTCGTCGATTGTAATTCTTCCTTCGCCGTTTCGAGTTCTTCATTGGTGCTCTGTAATTCCTCGTTGCTCGACTGAATCTCTTCATTCGCCGATTTTAACTCTTCATTGGTCGCTTCCTGTTCCTCGATAATACTCTGCAACGACTCCTTGGTTTGGGACAGTTCTTCACCCAGGCGCTTTGTTTCGTGCTCCATTTCCAACTGTCGTCCGCCGCTCGTCGCCGGCTTGCGTCCCTTTGCGCTCTCCGGGAACGGGCCCAGGTCTTCAAACAAGACGAGGAAGAAACGATCCGAAAGATGCGGATGTTTGATCGGCGCAATTTCGATGCGAATCGCTTTGCCACGACCCTCCTGTTTGATCGTTACCGGTTCTTTTCGCACCGGCAGATTGGTCTTCATCGCCTGCGTCATTGCCGTGCGCAAATCCATTCTCAGTTCCTCCCGCACGATTTTCAAAAGGTTCAGGCTGGCATTCCCCGGCGCGGGCTCCAGATACGGCCCGGTCTTACCCCGGAAATGCAGCACTTCCATCCGTGAATTGACGATGATGCCGGCAGGCACGTAATTGGAAAGCAACACTTCGTCCGCTTTTTTCTGCAGGTCAAAGTGGCTGACTTCCTCTTTGGCCCTAAAAATGCGCGGTTCCATACTCTCCGCTGTGGAACGCGGAAAGATATCCACGTCCGCACGCGTATAGCTTTCGTTCTTGACGAAGATTCTGTTCTTCTTGTCTTCGATCGAAAACAGATTGGAAAAGGACCCAATCGTTTCTGATGTTCCCAGCATCAGGTAACCACCGGGCCGTAGGGAATAATGGAAGATCGGCATCACCTTGCGCTGCAACGCCGGCCCGAGATAGATCAAAAGGTTCCGACAGCTGATCAGGTCCAGCTTGGAAAAGGGCGGGTCTCCCGCGACGTTCTGCCGGGCAAAGATGCAGACATCCCTGATGAATTTAGCAATCTGATATCCGCCATCGTTCTTTTTGAAATAACGACGCAGACGCTCAGGCGAAACCTGCGACGCAATGCTCAGCGGATAGACACCCGCTCGCGCTTTACCCACCACGTTCTCGCTGATGTCCGTGCCAAAAATTTGGATCGCCTTGTTGCTGGCATTTTTCCCCAAATACTCATGGACGCATATCGCCAGGGAATACACTTCTTCGCCGCTGGAACAGCCCGGCACCCAAATCCGAATCGGCGCGCCCTGCGGTTTGTTCTTCAGGATTTTCGGCAGAATTTTCTTCTGCAGCGACGCGAACGCCTCGGGATCGCGGAAAAAGGAAGTGACGTTAATCAGGATATCGTGAAAGAGCTGTTCCAGTTCGCCCGGCGTTTGTTGCAGGTGGTGAAGGTAATTTTTAAGATTAGTGATTTTCTTGAGCAACATCCGCCGCACGATGCGGCGTCTTAACGTCGTTAACTTGTAGTTGGAAAAATCAACACCCGTGGCGGCTCGTAACAGGCCAAAGATTTTCCCAAGATCGTTTTCGGAACCCGACAAGATCGGTGCGGTTTTGCTGCGCTCGGTCGCATGCAGTGGCGCGTGCTTTCCGAGGTGCTGTAGTTCCGCGGCAATGCGATCGGGAGGAAGTACAAAGTCCACCGCCCCGGCGGCAATCGCGCTCCCAGGCATCGGGAAAAATTTCGAGGAATCCTCGTCCTGGGCAAAAGTAATACCACCCTCCCCTTTAATGGAGCGCAGCCCTGCGGTTCCATCATGGCCACTGCCGGACAGCAGCACGCCCACGGCTCGATTGCCTTGATCCTCCGCCAGGCTTTGAAAAAAACGGTCAATCACCAAACTCTGCACTTCCACTTTTTTCCGAACCGACAGCTCGAGAACTCCACTTGAAATCGTCAGCCCGGAGTTGAAAGGGATAATATAGACATGATCGGGCAGGACCCGCATCCCGTTACGGATTTGCACCACGTCCATCTTGGTTACGCGTCCCAGCAGTTCCGTCAGTTTGCTTTCATGTGTTGGATCTAAATGCTGAATGAACACCAAGGCCATCCCGGTGTTCGCGGGCAGGTTTTTCAACAGCTCGACGAAAGCTTCAAAGCCACCGGCGGACGCTCCGACTCCGACGATCAAAAATGGAGTGGAAGCTTTTTCTTTTGCCGGCGTCGGCTGATCGAGATCTGCGGCTTCGGGGTGCGCGGCGCGAGCAGCCCGCTTGCGCGCGAAACGAATATCTTGATGAACGGCGTCCGCGCGCTCGTGCGTTTTATCCACAGCACGAGCCATCGCCTTGGCTTTAAGTGCCAGTTTCCCCGCCTCTTCGCTGGAGGAACCGGCGTTTTGCCAAAGTTTCAACACGTCGATGCTCAGCGACGCGTTCGATTTCTTACTGCCGGATTTCTTCGAGTTGCCAGCACGGACTTTCTTTTGTGGGTCCTTCTTTGCCATAGCCAACACTTCCGTTTTGTTTGGAAACTCCCGCCTTCAGAAACAATAACAATAGAACCAGAAAGTTTGTCAAAGGTTCATTTGATGCCCAACTTTTTCACCATGGTCCGGATCAAGGCTGCATCCGACTCGGTTTGGCGCGCTTTCTCCTCGAAGTCATTTTGTGACAGCGATTGGTGTAACTCATAGGAACGCCTGGCGAGATTTCTCAATAACGTCGAACGCTCTTCCAACGTTTTCACCGCCACCCATAAGGCGCGTTCCAACGCCACTCCCTCTTCACACAGCAGGCTATCGGGTGCATAAGAATGGCCGACAAGACAGCGAAACCGAACCGTCTTGCCCTCTTTCAGTTCCCACAAAGGACCGTTGCAATCGGGACATATAAGCCCGGAAGGTGCACCAAACTTCGCCTTCATGGCATCGGGAGTCATACTCGGGGAATCCATATTGAACCTCATTATTTCTTCGCATTTGACCTGTCGTTTCGTGATTCGTTTGCGCGACAAACGAACCAGGAGCGACTGCATTTTGTCGACTGTCAGGCAATGATCGATGTCGGCGATGCGCATCGCATTCCGCGGCATATCGGGAACCATCGCCTCCTTCGGATTTTGCACCACGGCCACTCCCCCACATTTCTTCACCGCGTAGAGACCATCGGCTCCGTCATCCAGGTATCCGGTCATCACGACTCCCACCACCCGCGATCCGTAATTGTGCGCCGCGGATTCAAAGAGAGGATCGATGGCCGGGCGATGTCGATTGACGCGTGGCCCTCGGGTCACGCGCAAATGGCTATTGGAAAACCAGAGATGATAGTCGGGAGGGGCGACATAAATCTTTCCTTTTTCGATAGGATCGCCGTCTTTGGGATGAACCGCCTCCAATGGACCTGCTCGGGTTAGAATTCGCGGCAGAAAGCTTTCCGCCGTGGCCGGAATGTGGAGCACGACAAACAGGCTTCCCTGGAAGTTTTCCGGTAATCCGCCGACGAGTTTTGGCAAAGTTTCAACTCCACCCGCAGATGCGCCTACGACAATAATATGATGTCCAGCCATATAATACCTTTCGAACAACAGAAGACCCGTCCAACAACCCTCGAATACCTCCTACCATTAAACATGTACCCATTTTGCGATTTAACGAGGGGGCGAGTGACGAAAACGCCTGCTCCGAGGACGTTTTTCACCAGAAACCGCTGATTTCGATGAAACGCCGTTTGAAATGGAGGTTTTACGGTGGAAATCCTGGACGATTGGAAGCCAAAACGCTGTTTTATCGATTTTGGAGGTCTCCGGACGACCGAAATGGACTTTTTTTATTTTTTGAAGCTCCCGCAGGAACTGCAACGGCATTTTATTATTTTTAAAAGCTGCCGCAGGAACTGCAGCGGACTTTTATTATTTTTTAAGGCCGTCGCAGGAGCTGCAACGGACTTTTATTATTTTTTGAGGCCGTCGCAGGAGCTGCAGCGGACTTTTATTATTTTTTGAGACCGTCGCAGGAGCTGCAGCAGACTTTTATTATTTTTAAAGGCCATCGCCGGAATGGAAATGGACTTTTATTATTTTTTAAAGCCTCCGCCGGAATGGAAACGGACCTTTATTATTTTTGAAGCCCATCGCTGGAATGGTAAAAAAGCCTCACCAAAGCCAAGCGGTATCCCAGCCCCCTAACTTCCTTTAGGTTTCGATCGATGATGCCACCCGACTCCGCATCGGCTTCCACTGAGCGGAACGCCGACTTCCAAGTCGGCTTACAACGCTCGAACTTCTGACGGGCACGTTTTTGCCTTTATCGTGCCGCTAAGCCGGTTTGGAAACCGGCGCTCCGCTCAAAATGCGCAATCATAACGTTGGCGGCGGCGCGGGAACTGGTTGGTCGGCCAAATGGGCGGAACGGGCGAAACCCACTAAAGCCTCGTTTCCTTCGTTGCATTTCGTCGGCGAACTCCTTAAGTTTTCCGCCCTTAAAGTAGCCGCGTTTGTAAAAACGCGGGCTGATTCCAAAGATTCCAGCCCGCGCCATTACCTGACGCCGTTACACAGCAAATAAAATGGCACTTATTGTCCAAAAATACGGTGGCACTTCGGTCGGCAATCCCGATCGCATCAAAAACGTCGCCACGCGCGTAAAACAATATCGCGATAAAGGCGACCAGGTCGTGGTCGTGGTCTCCGCCATGAGCGGCGTCACCGATGGCCTGATTAAGATGGCCAAGGAAATCATGCCTTTGCCCAGTGAGCGTGAGATGGACATGCTTCTCGCCACCGGCGAACAGACAACGATTGCCTTGACTGCGATTGCGTTGCACGCGCTGAACATTGAGGCGACTTCTCTCACGGGCGCACAAGCCGGCATCGTGACCGATGGCGTCCATACGAAAGCCAAGATTCAGAATATCACGCCGAAAGCTGTCCACGATTTGCTCGACGCCGGAAAGGTGGTCATTGTGGCTGGATTCCAGGGACAAACCAGCGAAGGACACATCACCACGCTCGGACGTGGCGGTTCGGATCTGACGGCGATTGCGTTGGCGGCCGCACTGAAGGCGGACCTTTGCCAGATTTATACGGACGTCGATGGCGTCTACACCGCGGACCCGCGCATTGTGCCGACCGCGAAGAAACTTCCAGAAATTTCCTACGACGAAATGCTCGAACTCGCCAGCCTCGGTGCGAAGGTGATGCAGAGCCGGTCAGTGGAATTTGCGAAAAAATTTGGCGTTGTATTTGAAGTGCGCAGTAGTTTGAACGATAACCCAGGAACGATTGTGAAAGAAGAAACACCCAGCATGGAAGGCGTCGTGATTCGCGGCGTCTCGCTCGATAAAAATCAGGCCAAAGTCACGCTCGTAGGCGTGCCGGACAAACCGGGCGTTGCCTCTCTTGTTTTCCAATCGATCGCGGAAGCCAATATTAACGTAGACATGATCGTGCAGAACATCAGCCATGGATCTGGCACACCTGCCACCGACCTGTCGTTCACGGTTGATAAACCGGAATTGCTGAAGGCGCGAAAAGTCATCGAAGGTTTGAAGAGCACGATCGGCTATCGCGAAGTGATCGCCAACGAAGGCATCGGTAAACTCTCCATCGTCGGTGTCGGCATGAGGAGTCATCCGGGTGTGGCAGCGAAGATGTTTGATACGCTGGCGAAAAACGGCGTGAACATCGATATGATTTCCACCAGCGAGATTAAGATTTCCGTAGTCGTGGACCTGGCCAAGGGCGAGAGCGCAATGAAAGCAGTGCACGCGGCGTTTTTAGGGTAAATCCTCGCACGCGTTGGACACGTCTGGCGTTCCTAAGGTAGGGACGATCCAGTAGAGAAGATTTTTAACCACGGATTAGCATCCCCCTGGCGGTGCAGCCGTTCGGTTTCCTTAAACAATTCAAGGAACACGATCATCCACGGTTTTATCCGTGTTTATCTGTGTTCATCCGTGGTTAATACGCCTTAATCACCTAACTCCAATCGAGCAATGGATTTTTGCGGAAGTTTTCGGCCATCTCGACGAATGGAATTTGCGCGTTCAACCAACGAGGATCCTTCGCAATGCGTTCCATCGACTCGCTGGTATTATTACACAAGAGAAACACGCCATCTCCCACCACCATGAACGCTTCGAAGCTGGTCCCATTCGCATAACGTGCGAATTCAAAATCGCCCGGGTTATGTTCATGGGCGAGAAGTTTTGGACGCAGTTCGCCCAGGTCTGATTTGAGGTTGGAAATGAAATCCTGTTTACGCGGACCGGCGTAATTGAGCACTTTAGCTTTATCTTCTGTGACAGACAGGACAACCCATTCGTCAAACACGACGCTCCCGTACATGGAGTTCATGGTCTCCGCGCAATTCCTGATGAGCTTGGTAACATCTTCGATAAGCATAGTTTCTCAGAGGCGAGTATAGCAGCTTCGTTGCCGCCCATCTCGCCTCGCGAGCAATAACGTTATAACGCTATTTCCGTTTGTCAGATAAAAAGCCAGAAAAGATCGAACGCATGCCGTCGAAGAAGGAGAGACGCTTTAGTCGTTCGATAGAGTGAGTCGGAGAAATTCCACGGGGACAAACATCGCGACAACTGCCGAGCGTGTGACATCGAAAGGCTCCCGATTCGCCCGAGACAATGGCGAGCCGTTCTTCGTGTCGTCCATCGCGAGGATCAACCATGAGCGTTAAGGCGCGATTCAAAGCCATCGGTCCGACGTAACGTTTATTCAGCGTGACCAGTGTGCACGAGGAATAGCAGGCGCCACAATCGATGCATTGCGGCTGATGATTTAACGCCTTCCATTCCTTGCTCGAATGCGGCATCCGATAGAATTCGTTTTGATCAAGTTCCGGTCGCGGCGTGAAGTAAGGCAACGTGCGATTGTAGGAATCGAAAAAAGGTTTCAACTCGACCGCGAGATCACGCACCACAGGAAGATTGCGCAACGGTTCGATGCGTAGATGCGTGCCAACATCTTTCACGAGCGTGCTACAGGTGAGCTGTTCGCGTCCGTTCACCACCATCGCGCACGAACCGCACATCCCGACGCGACACGAAAAACGAAATGCCAGATCCGGCGTCGCTCCGCGCTGCAAAGCGAAGAGCGCGTCGAGGACACTCGCCTTCGCGGAGACGTCCACCTGGTACTCCTCGAAGCGCGGCGTCTGATCCGTTTCAGGCGCGAAACGGGCAACGCTCAACGTGACTTTCGGCATGGTGAAAAGCGTACGCACGTGGAAATGCCGTTGCAATTTGTTTCGCGAAATCTGTGACGATTAACAATTTAGGAGCGAGAAAGTTGTAGCCGTTTGGATAAACGCTTTGTACCTTTTCTTTGACGAATCCCATGGAACTTGACGACAGCTTTTATGCATTGGTAGAGATCACTTGCCGCGACTTGTACATCAAGTCGCTGAAAGAAATCCCGCCGGATATTGTCGAAGCAATCCGCAAGGCCGCGGCGCGCGAAACAAAAGAAGTCGGCAAAAGAATTTTCTCCCACTATCTGCAATCGATCGAACTCGGCCGTAATAAAGACATGATGGTTTGCCAGGACACTGGCATCCCCATCTACTGGGTGAAGATCGGCGGCAAAATGCGTTTCGATGGTTCCCGCTTGAATGATGCGATCGTTCGTGGAACAGAACGCGCCACCCGCGAGCATCCGCTTCGTTCCAGTATTGTTTCACCGCTCAAACGCGAAAACCGCCAGACCAGCACCGGCGACGGTATTCCCGTGATTAAATATGAGTTCGCAGCAGACTGCGATCACATCGATATTTTATTCATGCCGAAAGGTTCCGGCTCGGAAAACATGTCATCGCTGAAAATGCTCGTGCCAGCTGACGGCGTGAATGGCATTAAGAAATTTGTGCTGGAGCAAGTCATCGGCGCAGGCGCCAAGCCGTGTCCGCCGACCATCGTTGGCGTGGGCATCGGTGGTTCATCCGATTTGTGCATGGCACTGGCGAAGAAAGCGACCACGCGTCCGCTCGGCACAAAGAATCCAGATCCGCAAATAGCAGCGATCGAAGATGAGTTGTACAACGTGATTAACCAAACAGGCATTGGACCGCAAGGTCTTGGCGGCGATACGACCGCGCTCGCAGTGCACATTGAATCCGCATGGACTCACATCACCTGCAATCCGGTAGCCGTGAATTTGCAATGCTGGCGCGCGGAACGGCGTCGCGCAAAAATCTGGGCGAACGGCACCGTTGAATTCGGATTTTAATATGGCCCATTTTCATTTCAAAACACCGCTGACCGAAGCCGATGTCCAGCAACTCGCCGTGGGTGATTCGGTCACGCTCGACGGGATTATCTACGGCGTGCGCGATGCGAATCTCATCCGTGTGTTCGATCAAAAGGTCGCCCCGCCCTGTGATTGGAAGGGAGCCGCGTTGCTGCATACCGCGCCGAACGTGAAGAAAATCGGGCCGGGCAAATACGAAGCCATTTGCGTTGGGACGACCACGAGCATGCGCATGGATCGTTTCACCGAAGGTTTGCTGCGCGACTACGGCGTTCGCGCGATCCTCGGCAAAGGCGGCCTTTCCAAGCAAAGCGCAGAGCTAATGAAACAATACGGCGCAGTTTATCTTTCCGTCACCGGAGGTGCCGCAGCACTGGAAACGCTGCAGATTGAGGAAATCGAAAAAGCGTATTGGGAAGATTTGATGCCGGAATGTATCTGGCAGATTCGCTTCAAAGGACTGGGCCCGTTGACCGTCGGAATTGATGCACACGGCGAGAACCTGCAAGCGGATGTGCAAACTCAGGCTCAACAAAAGACCGCCGACCTGTTAAAACAGATGGGGATCGTATGACCACTCAACCAATTCCAGCTTCAGCCAAACCCGCAAGACGC
>JAQGOU010000597.1 GCA_028293445.1 Verrucomicrobiales bacterium
GGGCTCTTCGGTTGGAGAAGTTTTGTTTGCACGTCAATGTTCGCGACATGCAACGGGTTTACTGCAAAGCAAAATGAGTTCTGATCTGCTTGCCTTCAGGGTCGTGATTGCATCTCGCGTTTTAAAAACATTGCAGGTTGGGAAGAATTAGCTTTTTGTTTCTTGGGAACGGTAATTTCATGAACTGGAATATTTTACGACGCGCTCCGTGGCTGGATACTCGAGCGCGTTTTGTCGCCAGAACTCCACCATCAGGTTCTCTTTTGGATATCGGTTCTTCTGATGGTGCTACGTTATCGCACTTTGCAGAGTTACGACCGGACCTACGCTTTTTCGCGACTGATTTATTCGGGACGCCCGAAAACTACCCTCCAGGTTGTCAGTTTCACCGCGGGGATATTCAAAAGGACAAATTGCCTTGGCCCGATGGTTCAATGGATGCCATCACCTGCATGCATTTGGTGGAGCATCTGAACGAATTGGAGTTTATTTTCAAAGAAATCGTCCGCTTACTGAAACCCGGTGGCAAAGTGTACTTTGAAACTCCGCATCCAAGGACATTGACGTTGTCCAGTCCCACGGGGCCGGGTGTTGGAACCTTTACGATGAACTTTTACGATGACCCGACGCATGTGCGGCCGGTTCCTGTGGGGGTTTTAGCGCAGAAAGGAAGACAGGTGGGATTGGAAGTTGGACAGCATGGTGTTTCGCGTAACTTGATTTTTGCTGCTGTCTGGCCATGGTATTTTTTCCAAAAGCCAAGTCGAAAGAAATACACGGCGCAAGTTAACTGGCTGAGCTGGACTGCGTATCTGATTGCACGCAAACCTTGATGCCTGCTACAAACGCGAGATCTTCTCCAGGGTTGCGGTCGTTGATTTGCCTGGAACAAAGGGGATTATAACAATTTTTCCTCCAGCAGCCTCCACTGTCCGACGTTCTTCCTGGTTCAAAGTGTCCAAGGTATAATCGCCCCCCTTCACGTAAATGTCAGGTTTGACCAAACCGAGAAAGTTCGTCGCCGCTCTTTCGGCAAAAATATAAACTCCGTCGACCGCCTGCAGTGCCGCAGTGACAGCAGCGCGATCGTGCTCATTATTGATCGGCCGGGCGGGACCCTTTAATTCGCGCACGCTGGCATCGGCATTGATGCCGACGAGCAAAGCATCCCCAGTATTACGTGCATTTTCCAGATAAGTTACGTGGCCAAGATGCAGGAGGTCGAAACAGCCGTTCGTTACCACGAGCTTTTTGTTGGTGGATCGTAATTGCTCCCTCCATTCCAAAAGTTTTTCTCGAGATAGAATCTTGGCCTGAAAACTCATGCGCCGAAATTTGCCGTACGCGACAAAATGCGCAACCCACAAATGCACAGGGGAAAATTACCGCAAGGTTCGCGTCCGATCGAGTTGCTGAAGGAAAACATCCACTTGCACTGCAACTTCTTGCTCGGAAACATCGTGCAAACAGTGCGGGACAGAAAATCGACACGAGTCCTTGCACGGTTTGAACTCGCATGCTTTGCCCTCGATCCATTGGCTCTCCGGATGAATGGGAGCAATCATTTCGGGCAAAGCGGGTCCGAAAATCGTAAATGTCGGCGTTCCACAAATGGCAGCCAAATGCCCGGGACCGGAATCATTGCCGATAAAAACTTTGGCTGAATCCAGTAGATGGATCAGCTCACTTACGTTCCTGGCGGTGACGACGTTCGGTTCGCCATTATTCAGCCACCATTCGCGCTGCGAACTATCACACGCGATTGACACCTCCAAATTTTTCTCTCGCAGATGGGTGGCCAGCTTCTTGAAACGATCGAGGGGCCATACGCGAAGGGCGAGTGAAGCACCGGTGTGAATGACGATTTTGCGATCGCCGGGAATCTGGCGCAAAGAAAGTTCGCGTTGCTCCGGCAGAACGAGCCCGAGCAAGGCCCCCATTTCCTTCCAATGTTCGTATCGATGCCTGGGCGGTTTCGCGTTCTTGGCCTGTGTCAGGAATAAACCACTTCTTAATCGCGGAAAGCCGAAGCGCTGCCTTGCGCCGGTCAGCCACATAAAAACATGATCGCGAGGATCCCATCGAGCCGAAACCGCGAAGTCGAAGTTCTCGCCACGCAAGCCCTGCATCATCTTCCACAACGTTTTCCAGGGCCACTGCCAAACTTTGTATTTATCACGAAAAGCGGTCCACGGACTGTTCCAAGTAATTACCTTGGCGTCTGGCCAGAAACGTTTCTGCAAGTCGTGGGCATACTCTTTCGCGAGGATTGTTACTTCGAATTTTTTGGACGCTGCCTGTAAAAATGGACTCGCCATCGCCAAATCGCCCAGCCCCCAAAGCTCGAGGACAAGCAGTTTTGGCTTATGGGGTGGAGCGGGTGTGTTCGTCTGCACTGTGACTCTCGGCGTAATGACATAAGAAAATATTCATTTCGGGCGTTAGTTCCAGTAGTTTTATTTGCCAACACTTTAAATGAACATTGAACGAGTTAACGTTTTAGGCGTAGGAATCAGCGCCATCAATTTGGATCTTGCCCAGCAGGCCTTTTCCGAGGCGATTGCGAAGAAGCAAAAAGGCTATGTCTGCGTAACCGGTGTGCATGGCGTTATGGAATCGCAAGCGGCTCTGCAGTTGAAAGAAATTCATAATCGCGCCTTCCTCTGCACCCCCGATGGAATGCCCATGGTGTGGCTGGGCCGACTCAATCGTTTCAAACACATGGACCGGGTTTATGGGCCTGACCTGATGCTGGAGATTCTCAGGATTTCGGTCGAACGCGGCTGGAAACATTTTTTTTATGGCGGTGCCAATGGTGTTGGCGCGGATTTAAAGTCGAAGATGGAGAAGCGGTTTCCTGGAATTCAGGTGGTTGGTACGTATGAACCGCCCTTCCGTCCCCTCAATTCAGAAGAGAGAGTTCATCTCACCCGAATTGTTGCAGAAACTAAACCTGATGTATTTTGGGTAGGCCTGAGCACACCCAAGCAGGAGAAGTTCATGTCTGAATTTCTCTCCGAACTGGACGTGACACTGATGGTGGGAGTGGGGGCTGCTTTCGATTTTCATGCCGGACGAGTCCGCCAGGCGCCTCGATGGATTCAACGTTCCGGCATGGAGTGGTTCTTCAGACTTTGCACAGAACCGCGTCGTCTGTGGAAACGCTATTTAACGAACAATCCACGGTTCATCTTTCTTATCCTGTGCCAGTGGATTGGTCTTAAAAAATACTCCGTGAAATGACCCTATTGAAGGATAAGAATATCCATTTGAATAATTTCCAAGTACGATTACCTTTCAGCCCCTTAAACAAGCATGAGTTCAGACAAAATTGTAATCGGCGGCGCAGGGGGGTTTATTGGCGGTCATTTGGTGGCCGAACTGTTGCGCAAAGGTCATCGCAATATCCGCGCGGTGGACATCAAACCATTCACCGAATGGTATCAACATTTCCCTGAAGTCGAGAATCTCCAGTTGGATTTGCAGGAAAAAGAAGCGTGTGAAACATCCCTGAAAGATGCGCATACCGCTTACAACCTTGCCGCCGACATGGGCGGAATGGGCTTCATCGAATTGAACAAAGGCCTCTGCATGTTGAGCGTCTTAATCAACACTCAGATGTTGATGGCCGCGAAAAAGCATGGTGTGCAGCGCTTTTTTTATGCTTCTTCCGCTTGCGTTTATAATGCCGACAAGCAGCGCGATCCCAATGTGACCGCTTTGAAGGAAGCAGATGCGTATCCTGCGATGCCAGAAGATGGATACGGCTGGGAAAAATTGTTCAGTGAACGGATGTGCCGGCATTTCCGTGAAGATTTTGGAATCCATACCCGCATGGCGCGTTATCACAATGTGTATGGACCGCACGGCACCTGGGAAGGCGGGCGCGAAAAGGCGCCTGCTGCGATTTGTCGCAAAGTGATCCAGGCGAAGTTGTCCGGCAAACATGAAATCGAAATTTGGGGTGATGGTAAACAGACCCGTAGTTTCATGTATATCGACGATTGTCTGCATGGCACCCAGACCATTCTGGCGAGCGACATTTTAGAGCCGATTAATCTTGGCAGCAGCGAATTGGTTTCGATCAATCAGTTGGTTGATATTGTTGAGCAAATCGCGGGCATCAAGTTGGATCGCAACTATAATTTGAACGCGCCAAAGGGGGTCAATGGTCGAAATAGCGACAATACCTTGATCAACAAATATCTTGGTTGGGAACCGTGCGTCCGCTTGCGTGATGGCTTGGAGAAAACGTACGGCTGGATCTACGACCAGATGACCAAACATTAATTAATTCCTTTGCAAGGACGTCTGAAACGGACGGCGTCGCCGGTTGACATTCTGTCGAATTCTGCGGAACCCGATTAAATAAGTAAGTTGGACCGGATGAGATTAACGTCAGCAGTCCAGAAGCTATCATTGCAGCCTTGGCCCGCTGCGCTTGAGGCTTCGCATCACAGTGTCGCTCCGTTTCCTGCGTTAATTTCACTGACTTTCAATCACACCTGTTCTGGTGGAAAGCTGAAATCAAATTTTGCATTATGTTCGAGTAAGGGTATGTTGACCGGCCTTTACGTGAGAACCCAACGATATTAATGCGAGAGTTTCAGAAAGAGTTTTGCGATTGTTGGCGGCAGTTGCCAAATAAGGTTTTTTTTCTGGGCTTACTTTTGGCCTGGGCTGCGGTGTTTCAATTCCTGGGAAATTCCACTTTCGGTTATTTCAATACAAATTCGCTGTTCAAGTGGACGTACTGGACATACACAGTCGTCGATGGTGACGATGGTCATGGTTTATTGATTCCGTTTGTGGTTGGTTTCCTTTTCTGGCTGAAGAGGAAAGAGTTGCTGCAAATTCCTGTCGATATTTGGTGGCCTGCGCTCCTGTTGCTGCTGTTTTCAATCGTATTGCATCTATTTGGCTATCTGGTGCAGCAACCCCGCATTTCCATTGTGGCGTTCTTTTTGGGTGCTTACAGTTTGATCGGTCTCGCTTGGGGACCCCGGTTGCTGAAATCGACGTTGTTTCCGTTTGTGCTGTTTGCTTTCTGCGTTCCGGTCGGCAGTTTGGAATTCATGACGAATGTAACCCTGCCATTGCGATTATTGGCGGTGTCCATCAGTTCCTGGATTGTTAATGAGTTGTTAGGCTTCGGTGTCATTCGGCATGGCACCCAGTTATTCGATTCGACCGGCAATTACAGTTATGACGTGAACGCTGCCTGTAGCGGAATACGCAGCTTGATTTCCCTGTTTGTGCTCATGACCGTCTATGGTGTTATCGCGTTTAAAAGCCGCGCCCGGCGGTTGGCATTGGTGATTGCCTCGATCCCATTCGCAATCGCCTGTAATGTTCTTCGTTTGCTGAGTGTAATCATTGCCGCTGAACTGTTCGGTCAAAAGGCTGGGAATGTCGTTCATGATTGGTCGGGCTTTTTTACGTATGCGCTTGCGGTCGCATTCATGCTTTTTATTAGCCGTTTCGGGGGCGAAGAGACTCCGCGGGGCCTGCTCGAAGCCAAAACCGTATGAAAAGAACCTGGTTCCTGTTTTCTTTAGCGTTGGTCCTCATGATTTCCGGAGCAGGTTTGCTGGTTTTCTTCAAAACTCATCAGAGGCTTGGAAAGCCGGGCGTCAAGATCGTTCCCATTCCCATTTTAAGCAGCGATGGTCTGGTCGTAAGCACGCAGAGTATTTTCTTGCCGGAGCAGATATTGGATTATAAATCACAAGCTCTTCCCGTCACCAAACAGGAGTTGGATGCTTTGCCCAAAGACACCACTTACGGGCGTCGTTTATTTGAAGACCCGAACGGCTTAAAGACGATGCTGAGCGTTGTGCTCATGGGCTCAGATCGCACCAGCATCCACAAACCTGAATTCTGCCTTCCCGGACAAGGTTGGACAATAGTATCGCGGCAGATAGTGAATGTGAAATTAGATCAATCCGCGTGGGGGGATCTACCGGTAATGAAATGGATTGTCAGTCAAAAGACGAAAGATCAAAACGGCAATGTGCACGATGCGCGGGGCCTCTATGTTTTTTGGTTCGTTTCTGACGATACAATTACACCTCATCATTCCAGTCGCATGACTTCGATCGTTAAAAAATTGCTTACGACAGGCGAGTTGGAACGGTGGGCGTACGTGTCTTGCTTTTCCATTTGTTCTCCCGGGGAGGAAGAGACAACCTTCGATCGTCTCCAGAGATTCATCGCAGCCTCTGTTCCCCAATTCCAGTTGACGTCCGGTCGCGGGCAATCATTTACCCGTAACACACTGTCTCTCCCTTAGGTTGCTTTGTTTGCCTCATTCATGTTCAATCCAAGGCACACATAGGTTCTGAATACATGCTCCGTCGTTATCACCAGATTCGAAGACAAGTTCATCAGTGGCTGGATATGTCACTGTTTGTGATCGCGTTTTGGCTGGCGCATCTGTTTCGCGACGGTGTGGCTATGGGCTGGTTGGTCGGTTGGATGCCGTTCCTGGGTGACTGGCTTTTGACAAAATTGAGCGATCCCATTTTCTCGTTCGATCACTATGTCCCTTTGTATTTGATCATTCTGCCGTTTGCTCCGTTGGTGTTGCGAGCGCAAGGTTTTTACAATCGGCCCTTGGTCTTTTCCCGTCGGCAGACCTATTGGGCGTTGTTTAAGGCATGCGCCATTCTCGTGTTGAGCATTATTTTCGTCATCTTCTTTTCCAAAACAGACCTCATTGCCCGCTCTGTTGTCATTTACTTCGGCGGAATCAGTTTTGGATTAATCTGGTTAAAAGAGGAACTCGTTCGATGGGGATACAAGAATAAACTCGGCCAGGAACAGGTCAGGCGTCGCTTGCTGTTGATCGGAACAAAGGCGGATACGGCGCGACTTCGTGCCGAGTTGAAGATGAACGCGGGGCAGGAAATTGAAAGCACGGCTGAAGTGGATCTCAACGAAACTTCCATTGATGACTTTGTGCATCTTCTGCATGAGCACTCCATCAATGGTGTGGTGATCAATGCCAAGCACACCCTTTTCGGTCAGGTTGAAAAAGCCATTCAGGCGTGCGAACTCGAAGGTGTCGAAGCGTGGTTGGTCGCTGATTTTTTCAAAACGCAATTTTCACGCACCAGTATTGATGATTTTTACGGCCGCCCGGTTTTGGTTTTCCAATCCGGCCCCGAAGCTTCCTGGCAGGGCGTGGTGAAACAGGTCATCGATGTTGTCGGCTCGGCGTTGCTTCTGATTGTCGCTTCGTTTCCGCTCCTGGTCATCGCTATTTGGATACGATTCAGTTCAAAAGGCCCCATCATTTTCAAGCAGCAGCGTAGTGGTCTGAATGGTCACCCTTTCACGATGTACAAGTTTCGCACCATGGTGAGCGATGCTGAGCAGCGCAAACAGGAACTTGCCGCGCTCAATGAAATGTCCGGCCCCGTTTTTAAAGTCACCAATGATCCGCGCATTACGCCTGTAGGCAAGTGGTTGCGGAAAACCAGCTGTGATGAATTGCCGCAATTGTGGAATGTCCTGCGCGGCGAAATGAGCCTCGTCGGGCCTCGTCCGCTGCCGGTCGAAGAAGTGAAACGGTTTGATGATTTTGCCCATCGACGTCGCTTAAGCGTGAAGCCCGGAATAACGTGCCTCTGGCAGATCAGCGGACGCAATCAAATCAGCAATTTCAAAGATTGGGTGCGTCTTGATCTGGAATATATCGACAACTGGTCGATCTGGCTTGATATCAGAATTCTCTGGCGCACCGTACCGGTCGTTCTCTTCGCCAAAGGCGCAAAATAGTTGAGGCGTCAGTTTCGAGCGCAGCCTGAACCGGGTCGGTTGCCCCATTTGCATTAGCTTTGTTGATCCTACATGGCGGTGAATGTGGCGGCGGGAACGGTTTTCCGGTTCAACATGGGGACGAACCTCGCGTCGGGGAAGGCTTTGCAGCTTCGGAAAACGGTTCTGAACGAAAAAAGAAACCCTTTGCAGCTTCGGAAGTTGGTTCTTTTCCAAAAAAGAATCGTTTGCAGGTTCAACATAGGCATCCATTCTCAGAATTCAACGCTCTGCAGGTTCAACATGGAGGTGAACTGTGCCAGGTCAGTCGTCTGCAGGCTAAAAATGTCTCTCTTTTTTGGATTTCGCCTCTTTGCAGCTTCGGAAAATCGTTCCCGACGGACAAGTTGCCTCTACGTAGCTTCGGAAAATGATTCTTTTCGCGAAAAGAACGCTTTGCAGGTTCAACATGGGCTTCTTTTTTAGAAAAGAACCGTTTTCAGGTTCAACATAGGCATGAATTTCGCGGCGGGAACCGTTTTCCGAAGCTACATGGAGGCGTCCGACGCGTCGGGCGCCGCTATGTTGAACCTACATGGCGATGACTTTTGGGGTGGAAGAGCTGTTGTTGCAACGGTTTACGATGGTGAAGGACCTTTCGATGTTTCCGGCGGCCTGAGGAATACTCGTCGGGTAGGGCTATTTGGCCTGACTTCTATGGATACAAGTATGGCCGAGAGGTGCAACCGAGAGAGCAGGGGACGTAGAGAATCCTGGCTTGTCGGAAGGGGACTCATTAAACCAGTAGTCGGATGTTTCATTACGACCGCGCCACTGATGATCTGGCGGTGGCGATCACGACGGCGGGAGAGGAGGAATCTCTTCAAAGAGAAGAATGTCTAATGAGTGGCCGGACGAAAACCGCCCCCAACTTCTCTTTGAATCTTGTTGGTTCTGATGATCTGGCTTAACGCGGTCGAGAAAAAGCTGATAAAAGTTTAAACCAACCCGCTTTTGACGAATGAGAAATTTTTCGCCACAGTCTGGCGCATGGCGAAAAAACGCAGTTCAAAAGCACAACCTATTTCAGTGGTGACGGGCGCGGCGGGGTTTCTGGGCTCGCATCTGACAGACTATCTCCTGGCCCGAGGTCACAAAGTAGTGGGAATCGATAATTTTGTGACCGGTTCGGTCGATAACATTGCTCATTTAGGCGGCACTCCGGATTTCAAGTTCATCCAACAGGACGTCACGGAATTTATCTTCTTGGATATGCCTGTTGATTACGTTTGGCACTTCGCGTCGCCGGCAAGTCCGATTGATTATTTGGAATTGCCCATTCAAACGTTGAAGGTCGGCTCACTCGGGACCCACAAAGCGCTTGGTCTCGCCAAAGAGAAAGGAGCGAGATTTCTCATCGCGTCGACGTCGGAAATTTATGGGGATCCCCTGGTGCACCCGCAGACGGAAGATTATTGGGGCAACGTAAACACGATCGGACCGCGCGGCTGCTACGATGAATCCAAACGATTCGCGGAGGCGCTCACCATGGCCTACCACCGTGAGCATGGGATCGACACGAAAATCGTTCGCATCTTCAACACCTACGGTCCTCGCATGAGAATCAACGACGGACGGGTCGTGCCCGCGTTCATCAGCCAGGCCTTAACCAACAAACCGGTGACGATGTTCGGCAAAGGAACGCAGACCCGCAGCTTCTGTTACTGCTCCGATTTGATCGAAGGCATTTACCGGTTGATGATGAGCAACACAAATCTTCCCGTAAATATTGGCAATCCCCGCGAATTGACGATGTTGCAGTTCGCTCAAGAAATCATCAAGGCGACGAAATCAAAAAGCAGAATCGTGCACAAACCACTGCCGCAGGATGATCCCAAACAGCGCAAGCCGGACATCACACGCGCGAAGACACTGCTGAAATGGACGCCGAAAGTGGAATTGGCGGAAGGGCTCGTCAGAACAATCGCCTATTTCCGCAAGAAAATTTGAAGGTGTCTCCTAATCAGCATGCATTTCTCCTCATCGGGAAGGACTCTGCGTTATTTTCACGCACCCCGCGTGAAAATTTGATTTCGAGCTGCCATCGGGATTTCACGCAATCGGTTTTTCTCTGGGATTTCGCGTAAAGGAATGCCTGTGCGTTGCGTGGCACATGTCCCGCTAAGGTATTGTCGTGCGATTTGCGCAAAGAGGTATTGACCGTTGCGTTTATTTTCAGTAACTAGCACCAACTTTTTGAGAGTGATGCGGGGAGAAAGACGAAACCTGCATCGGAAAATGTGATAAAACGATTTTCATGTTGAACGCGAAGTCATTTCTGGCAGCTGACTTTGGGGCTGGGACGTTGAAGCTGGCTGAGTTCGAGCAGAACGAAGCCGGTGGATTGCGTCTTTTGGATTTTAGCGTCAAACCCTTGGGAGGCGAGGGTGCCCAGGAAGCAACACGCGAGGCGGCGATCATTAAAGCATTGCAGTTGGCGATTTCCGAAAAGGGGTTCCCAACGAAAAACGTCAACGTGTGCGCACCCGGATTTCACGTTTTCTCCAAGTTTGTAAAGTTGCCGCCAGTTGATACCTCCAAGGTCACCCAGATCATTCAGTACGAAGCGCAGCAAAACGTGCCGTTTCCCTTGGAACAAGTCGTTTGGGACTACCAGATATTAGGGACCTCCGCGAGCGGTGAACTGGAAGTGTTGCTCGTGGCCATCAAGACTGAAGTGGTGGAAGGGCTGTTTCGTGTGGCGGAATCAGTGGGCAAGCGGTTGCAACTTGTTGATGTTTCTCCCGCGGCGCTCTGCAACGCGTTCCGGTATAATTATAGCGACATCGAAGGTTGCACCATGTTGTTGGACATCGGTGCCAAGACGAGCAATCTCCTTTTCTTCGAAAAGAGTAAGGTTTACGCCCGCACGATCCCGATCGGAGCCAATTCAATTACGCAGGATTTCGCGAACGAAACCAAGATGAAGTTCGACGAAGCCGAAGCGATAAAGATCGAAAAAGGCATGGTTAGCCTTGGCGGCGCTTACGAAGAGCCTGAGGATCCGCATGCAGCTGCCATTTCAAAGATTGCACGCCAGGTCT
>JAQGOU010000599.1 GCA_028293445.1 Verrucomicrobiales bacterium
TCTGGCTCGCTTTGCTCACATAGCCGATGAGGCAATATCCAATAGCCAAAACTCCTCGCAGTGGCCTGCGACACATCCGCGCTCTGGTTTCCCCATCCGTCTCCTCGCACTTCGTTCCAGAAGAGAAGAAGTCGCAACGCGAAATCGGGCCGCAACGGCAAAGAATTTTTACGACAGTGGCAAGGAGTGGCGCGGAGGGTTGATCTGGGGAAGCGATTTCCCGGGAAAGAGGTGGATTTCTGTTGCGGGAAAATGGGACATCTCCGCTTGGCGGGATTTGGCGTGATCGCTTCGAGCAACTTCTGCAATCAGCTCCTTTTTCCAGCAAGAAAAGTTTGGGAAACTCCACGATGGACTGAGTTCATGCAAAGAAAAGTTAACGATCTCGCGAAAACTCCGATTTCATACAACGGAAAGTTAACGATCTTGCGGAAACTCCGATTTCATACAACGGAAAGTTAATGATCTCGCGTAAACTCCGATTTCATACAACGGAAAGTTAACGAAGTGTCGGGATTTACCATTTTTTGCAGTAGAAAATTGGTGTTTAGGGCGGCTTTGGGGTTTTTCTTTGTCGGAAAGAGAGGAAATCGGCGGATTGGGGAGTTTCGATTAGTGTTTTTTTATGCTTTCCGCGTAAAACGAGAATTCCGATCGGTTATTTTCTGTCTTGCCGGATAAGGGGGGAGTTTTTTGAGCCCGGGAATTGATATCCCAGGTAATTCCGGCTCGGGCGACTCGAATCTTCCGCACATCGACGAAGAACTGACGTATTCCGTCCTGAGTTCTCGGGCGCGTCGAAAATTACTGGTTGCCCTTGCTCGCGGTGGACCATCGTCGTCGCCGGCTTGAAGCACGCCGTCGCGCGGTTATCGGCGGACGGCTCTTAGCCGGAAACATGCAGTTTAAACCACGGATGAACACAGATAAACACGGATAAGACACTGAATGATCATGCTCTTTTGAAAATTTTGGTGCGAACCAAATGGTGAGCGGTAAAAACTAATATTGGCCGCGGTTCATTGTCTTTCTTATCCGTGTCGGTCCGTGTTCATCCGTGGTTTAAAACACCTCCTCAACTGCATCGTTCCGGCTTAGAAGGATTGGGCAAAACGTTCTTTTCGGTTGAGTCGGGTGAATTAAATCTGCCAGATTGGGTCTTACCATCTCATGAAGAAAATTTCTCTGCTTGCTGCCGTGTTGATTTCTGCCGGATTGACGTCCGCGTTTGCCGAAGGGAAGGAGAACGGTCCCGGGCCGACGGGTGAACAAACCGAGGGACATTTTCGCAAGGTTATTCTTGATTCGGATCAGATATTAAAAGGGAAACTGGAAGACACGCTGAAGGATCCGATGGAATTGACGGTCGCGCCGGATGGACGGGTGTTTTATGCGGAGCGCGACGGCGTCGTGAAGATGTGGAGGCCGGAAACGAAGAAGACGGTGGTTATCGGCGAACTCAAACCCTTCACCGGGTTGGAAGATGGATTGCTTGGGATCACGCTGGATCCGAAATTTACGCAGAACGGTTGGATCTATCTTTATTACGCGTTGCCGGAAACCGGGACGGATGCGAAAGGCGAGAAGGCGGGCACGAATCGTTTGTCGCGGTTCACGTTGACGGGTGAAGTGCTCGACCTGAAGTCGGAAAAGCCGATGCTCGATGTGGCGACGCAACGGGAACAATGTTGTCATGCGGGTGGGTCGCTCGCCTTCGACAGCAAAGGAAATCTGTATCTCTCCACAGGTGACAATACGAATCCGTTTGATTCCGATGGCTATTCTCCGAGCGACGAACGTAAGGGTCGCAGTCCGTGGGATGCACAGAAATCTGCGGCCAATCCAAATGATCTCCGGGGGAAAGTGTTGCGGATTCATCCGGAACCCAACGCGGGCTATACGATTCCTGAAGGGAATTTATTTCCGGCCACCGCCCGAAAATCTTTTGCGAAGTCCGCAAACAAGAAGGGGGCTGAATCTCTGATGCGCGGTCCAGTGACGACGAACGCCAAATCCGAGAGCCTGACGCGTCCTGAAGTTTATGTGATGGGTTGCCGCAATCCATTTCGTATCTCCCTCGATAAACAGACTGGATACCTTTACTGGGGCGAGGTCGGTCCGGATGCAGCGGGACCGAGCGAAACGCGAGGACCAGCCGGGCACGATGAAGTGAATCAAGCCCGCAAGGCAGGATTCTTCGGATGGCCCTATTTCGTGGCCGACAACAAAGCCTATTTTGGCTGGGACTTTGAAGCGAAGAAGCAGAAGAAACAGTTTGATCCGCTCAAGCCAACCAACTATTCGCCGAACAATACCGGGCTGCATGATCTTCCGCCGGCACAGCCTTCGTTCATTGCGTATCCCAGCGGGACCTCAACGCGTTTTCCAGTGGTGAATGACGGGGGTGGACGCACCGCCATGGCGGGGCCGGTTTATTATTTCGATCCGAATCTGAAGTCTGAGCATAAACTGCCCAAGGAGTTTGATCATACGCTGTTCATCTACGAATGGTCGCGCAATTGGATCATCGCGGTGCATCTGGACGCTGAAAACAAGATCGCGAAAATGGAACGGTTCTGTCCCAAAATGAGCTTCAAGCGTCCCATGGACATGGAACTGGGGCCGGATGGTTGTCTTTATTTAATCGAATGGGGAACGGCGTGGGGAAATAACTTTGACACGCAAATCGAGCGGATCGAATACACGCCGTAGCAGGCTGTTGAAAAACCTCTTTTCTCGTAGGAGACGAGGTGACGAGTCTCAAATTTCCTCGGTTTTCAGCGGAGAAGTTAGAGACTCGCCACCTCGTCTCCTACTTTTTCAACAGGCTGGTAGATCGTCGGAAACACCAAACACCAAACACCAAACACCAAAAAAAATCCAAACTCAAAGTTTAAAGCCTCTCAAAGTTGAGGTTCCTGGCCGGATTTGAACCACGCACCTGCGTGCAGGGTTGAAATGTTCTTCAAACCTGGTGTTTGAAATTTCTTTGGTGTTTGGGCTTTGGGTTTTGGTGTTTTACCTCACGCTCCCCCGAGTTGCAGACGGGCGTCGGACTCCAGCATTTGCTTCAAATTCTCCCAGGAAGCGTCGTTCATCGATTGGAACGCGTTTAGGTAAACTGATACTTCTTCGGGTTTATATTTGGTCAGAAGGTTTTCCACGGAGGCTTTGAGCTTCGCGTCAACAACCGTCTTGGGTAGATCGTCGACAACGCCTTCCTTGTGCTTGACGCCGAGTCCATCCAGGAAATCGATCAGCATCTGTTTGTGCTTTCTCAAGAGCCACCCCCGCAACAGGTTGGCCGCGGCCATTTCCATGCGCGGCATCCCGAGCATGGCGATAATCTCTTTGTTACGTTCCGCCCGCGATTTGCGTTCCATGAAGACAGGGCGAACGCGTTTTGCCTCGGCGACAGCGCTGAGCGCCAGTCGATACATGTCTTTGTCGTTCTCGAAGGCAAAGTCCAGGATTTCGGTCGCCAGAGGAGGCGACATGAAGCCAAAAATTTCGTGTGAAGATAGCATGTTTTATCTAGGTGCAGCCGTTTTCGGCCGCAGAGCAGCGTAATGTGTAGAGAG
>JAQGOU010000612.1 GCA_028293445.1 Verrucomicrobiales bacterium
GATTTCCTGCCACACGCGAAAATTGACACCGCCAGAAGCCGCACCGAAGACGGTGCCGGATGCGGAATACGTTTGGTTTCCACAACAGACGACTCGTAATCTTAAACTGCCGGCACACCTCGTTCCATCCGCTCAACCTCCGATCGCTTCTGCTAAGGTTGTCGAAACGATCGCGTTCGGATCGCCGATTCAAACAGCATATAAATTTGAGGACGACACGGATCTGGGTGATGCGGTCCACGCGATTTTTGCTGCCGAGTTCGTTAATCCAATCCATTCTAAGAGAGCCACCACAGTAGAACGGATTCTTAAAGGGTTTGGATGCGATCAGTCTGTTTGGCTGGAAGATGTTTTGCGAGCGGTTGATCTTTTCCGGGAGGATGTCGAGAAGACGTTCAAACCGAAACGTTCCTTGGTGGAAGTGCCCTTTTCATACCGAAACGAAAAGGGCCAGTTGGTCACCGGATTTATCGATCTGCTTTTGGAAACCGGCGATGGATGGGTTGTCATCGATTATAAATTGTACTTGGGCTCGAAATCGAATTGGGAAGCCAAAGCGTTGAGTTATTCCGGCCAATTGGATTGCTATCGTCAGGCCTTGACCTCGATGAACATGAAAACAGAATCGCTGTGGATTTATTTCGCACTGGGTGGGGGATTGGTTCGCGTCGATGTGTCATGATGCATCTGACTGGCTGTCATAGAATTTCTCCTTGATCCCGTGCTTGATGGGTTTGCTGTAATTCCCTCAGATCTTTTCACAAATACGACTGGTATTTAATCGTCAAGGGTATAAAACAATCACACTCCAAGGGCGTAATATAGGAACAATATGGACCGCATCCATCAAGGTATGTGACAGGTACCTAAACATTGCTAAGAAGAAGGGTCGCGAGAAATCAGAAATTAGCCATGCATCGCGAAAACAAAAAACGAGTTGTTTGGCAACGGTCAAATCAGTTATCTTCTTGGTGGCTACGGCCCCCGACCACCTTTCTTCCGCCATTGGAAAGGCATGATCATTGGTCGAGTTTTGAATCTATGAGCACCCAGGGATGTTGTGCTCATGAATTCGTAATTTTCGACGATTGGTTTGAGGCGGTTAAATCCTGTTATAAAGCCAGATTCCGTTTTTCCCGTGATTCCACGCCCTCCTCTAAAGAATTCTCAAGATTCTCTTTGACGCTCCGAAGCTTTCACGTCATAAACGCCTCCTACTATTAAAGGATTTAAGATTAATGAAAACATGCCTTAATAAATCTGAGTTTGAGGCGGACTGGCTCCGACTCTTGGACGCAGTTCCAGATGATCATTCTTTAATGGAACAAATTTTTCAACTTTTGGGAGATTACGCATCGGGATTGTCGAAGGTGCGGTTTCAAGTAGACCGGCTCGATTCAGAAACACGAGTCCTCCGATTTATGGCAGTTCAAAATGGAAGCCCGATTTTTTTAGTAATTCCATTTTTAGAAACGGAACACACTTTCATTTTTTTGCGAATGCACATGATTGAATTGCCAAATGTCATGGCTGCTTAACGAAGAATTTTTCATGAATCGAATATTTTTCGGTAAAGTATCTTTCGCTGAAATTCCCAACGGCAAAGACGAAGCAGGGAAGCCAGCATGGAAAAAACTTGAAGATTGGCAAAGCGCGCTCTGGCGGCATCACGAATTATTTCAAGACTCAGTCAATTACTACACCCTTGCCTTGGCGGCAATGGCAACTGGCTTACAGCCTGACACTCTAAAAGACAAAGCTGCACTGGCTTGGCGTGAACAAGTGCATGAGTCGTGGTTGCAAGCACATCGAAAGGCTGTCGTATTTCCTGGCCCGCATAGCCGTCTCGTGAAATGGCTAAATGGCAAGGATCATGAAACCGACTCACTTAAGTCATTTGAAGATTGTGCCAAAGCATTGCTCAAGAATTGCCGCGCTACCCCCGAGGCTCTGGCTAAAGCCTTTCTGCAACTTTTGGACGAAGCTGAACAATCGGACTTAAACCAACTTTGTGTCGGCCGTCTGCCTTGGCTTTGCACGCCTTGCGGTAAACTCGACGCCACTCCTAAAAATGTGGTCCAGCAGCAGGAAACACGGATGTTGGCGATGATTCGTGAAGTCCACGAGACCAGCGTGGACCAACTTTCAATGGTGGCGAGTAAGCTGGAATTAGGATGCTTTGTAACCCAGATGCCTAAAGAGCAGATGACTGGTGCAGAAGCACGAGCGGAAGCTGAACGATTATTTAAGTCCGCATTGGCCAAAGCAAAAGGGTTGGCTGCGGTCGCTGATCGATTTGTAAAACAACTTGATCAGTTAGGTGATCAGCTGGTGTTGCCTCGTTTAGGTCGCAGACCCAAAGGCATGTATCCAATGGCCATTGTTTTTAAAATGCTTCCTACCGTGGAAACTTGGGAGGCTTTCAAAACCTCGACGGCGAGTTTACGCAAGAAAGCGGACAAACTGATAGATTCGCCAGTTGAAATCGCGGCCGACTTTATCGCGGAAGCCCGGACGGAGGCCGACCAACCCGTTTTTGATTATTTTACCAATCACTCACTGTTCCGCGAATCCGACAATAACGATCGCGCCGTTTGGTTTGATTTTGACTTGGCAGCATTCATTGAAGCCATCAAAGCGCCTCACCGATTTTTTCAGGACACGCTCGCTCGCGAAAAGGCAGCGGAAACTTTGCGTAAACGACTGACAGCGATGGAAGGTCATGGAAGCGAAGTGGATGATGAGCATGAAGAAAATGATGAAAGTGCGGGAACGTTTGGGTTTGCGGAAGACGGTCGCATCGTGCTGCTTCGTGACCTCGTCACCAACACACTTTGTTATGTTGCAGAGGCCGAAAATTCCGGCGAAGAAACGGAACGTATTGAATATACCGTTCAAGAGCGCACCCTGCGCGGTTTCGAGGAAATCAGGGAAAAATGGCGCATACTTGCGAACAAATGCCAAGCTACGCAGGAAAAGCTTTTGGAAGCGCTTGCTGAACAGCAGGCTAAGCAACGTGATGATTTCGGCAGCGCCACCCTCTATCGTGCTCTTGCCCAGCCGAAATATCATTCCATTTGGCGTGATCATGGCACGAAGAAATGGCACGCCGCTGATCCGCTGAAAGCCTGGCGGGCTTACAAAGAACTTTGCTTTGAACTGGGGGACAAGGAGCGGAAAATTCGATTCACTCCTGCTCATCCTGAACATTCGCCTCGTTATTTCATTATTCCGAAACAAGGGCGATTCGGTTCGGAACACCAGCCGGGTCTGCTGGCGTTTACATGTGGCATGGTGTTAAGCACCACACATGGGTTGGAAGCAACGGAAGTGCGACTTACCTACGCTGCGCCACGCTTACGCCGCGATGAATTGCGCGGTAACGGGCAAGAGGATTTGGAATCCGTGCCCTGGCTGCAACCCATGATCAAGGCCCTCGGCTTGCCAGAGGTGGATAGGCAGGATTTCGCTAATTGTCGTGTTATGCTTCAACCGGAAAAGCTGAAACCGCGCAGTGACCAGCAATCGACGGAACTCTATAACATCCAACTCACCTTTCCTGTCGAAATCAACCCTGAAAAACTGATCGCCGGAATCGGGAAAGCTGAGCCATGGAATCGGCAGTTTAATCTGCATCCTGACGGCGATACTTTTAACAATGCCTCGCTCCGATGGCCGCATGAAAAGCAACCCGCCAAGCCACCCGTTCCGTGGCACGAGCGACAGAGTTCCTTTCGTTGCCTCGCTACCGATCTCGGCCAACGAGACGCCGGGGCGTTCGCTAGATTGTTGGCAAGTTGCGAAGGTGACTTGGGGAAAAGACCTTCGCGCTTTCTTGGCGAAACGGAGGGCAAGCAATGGCGTGCGATGCTGGAGCGGTCCGGCTTATTCCGTCTTCCCGGCGAAGACGCGTCTGTTTGGCGAGAGATCAGCGAACCCGACAAACTGAAGGCGGAGGACTCGGGTAAACAGTTCGCTTTTCGCGAAGAACTTTGGGGCGAACGTGGTCGTCCGGCACGCGATTGGGAAAACCAGGATACAGCCCATCTCATGCGGCGACTTGAAGCCGTCGAAAAGGATGCTGACGGAAACGAGAAATTCATCCT
Organism: Verrucomicrobiales bacterium; assembly: GCA_028293445.1. Classification (GTDB taxonomy): domain Bacteria; phylum Verrucomicrobiota; class Verrucomicrobiia; order Limisphaerales; family JACDHS01; genus CBHWET01. Next base: position 4,107 of record JAQGOU010000612.1, read on the forward strand.
GTTATCGGATGGGTGGGACAAGAAACCGACAGAGCTGAGCTTTCCGGAACAAAATGGCAAGTTGCTGATTGCCCTGCGACGTTATCAATCCCGCTTGTCCCTCCTGCACCGCTGGTGCTGGTTTTTGAAAGGCGATGACAAGCAGCAGAAATCTGCATGGGAGGAAATTTGTGAATGTGAGGATGCCCGTTTGATTACCGGCGATCAGCGTTCTGTTGCCAAGAAAAATGATCCCCGTGTGGCCGAAAAATTGGAATCCCAGCTGCGTGACATGTTGGAAATCGCTCCTGAAATTCTCAAGCAAATCGCTAATCGTATCCTGCCGCTTCGCGGTCGTTCATGGCATTGGGAAAAACATCCAATCCTTACAGAAAAGAATTCGTTCATTCTTACGCAAAGCGGCCCAAGCCTCGACAGTATAGAACGCCCGGTTTGGCTTCGCGGTCAACGTGGACTGTCTTTGGAGCGTATCGAACAAATCGAAGAATTGCGCAAGCGCTGCCAATCTTTAAATCAAACCCTGCGCCGACCAATTGGTGGTAAACCTCCCATTCGTCGCGACGAATCTGTTCCCGATCCTTGCCCTGACTTGTTGGACAAGCTCGACAATATCAAGGAGCAACGCATCAACCAAACGGCACACATGATTTTGGCTGAATCCCTCGGCCTGCGTCTCGCGCCGCCGCCAACCAACAAAAAGGAACTTCGCCGAGAACGTGACCAGCACGGCGTCTATGAGAAAATTCTCGACAAAAACAGAGAATGGATCGGACCGGTGGATTTCATTGTCATCGAAGACCTGTCGCGTTATCGGGCAACTCAAGGTCGTGCGCCGCGTGAAAACAGTCGACTGATGAAATGGTGTCACCGTGCTGTCCGGGATAAACTCAAACAACTTTGCGAAGTGTTTGGGCTGCCTGTGCTCGAAACCCCGGCCGCCTACTCCTCACGCTTTTGTTCACGCAGTAGTGTACCTGGATTTCGCGCGGAAGAGGTTGGAGTTGGATTTACAAAAACAGGGCAATGGGCGTGGTTGGCAGGCAAGAAGGATGAGAAGGAAAAACCAACCCCAGAAGCACAACGTTTGCGCGACCTTGACGAAAAACTTGCCCGCACCCAAAGCGAACTTGAATCATTCTGGCGCGAAAAGCAGCGTCCTGGAATTTGTCCCAAACGTACACTGCTCATTCTATCATCCGGCGGCCCCATCTTCGTGCCAATTACTGACAAAGTTGAGGGCGCTGATTTGCAACCTGTCATCGTTCAGGCAGACATCAACGCGGCCATCAACCTCGCGCTACGGGCCATGGCTGACCCCAAGTTGTGGACGATCTATCCACGCCTAAGAACACAGAGAGACAAGAAGACTGGTTCACTGGTGGCTCGTGAAAAACGTAAATTTGGCGAAAAGAATCCGCCCATACTTTCAATCGTCATGCCCGAAAAGCTCATTGCAACTGGTGCTGCCAGTCCAAATTTTTTCGCTGATCTGGCCGGATTGCAGAAAATCGCTGAACAATTAGCATTGAAGGACAGTGACCTGAGGTGGCTTACAAAAGAATGGACCGTCGCAACTCTATCGGGTGCCAAGACTTCATCACCGATGCTTCACAGCAAGAGTTTCTGGGGCACCGTAAAGGCTGCTCAATGGCAACGCTGCATGGAAATTAACGGACGACGTCTGTCCACGTGGCAGAACAAGACCGACGACATTCCGATATAATCTATTATGAGCGACGCACCGGTTCAAAGGCAGGCTGAACTTGAAGCGCAGCCACCGCTGCCCGTGCGTCGCCTTCACAATTTCATCTATTGCCCACGGCTGTTCTATTTCCAATGGGTCGAAAACATTTTTCAGGAGAATGCAGACACAGTCGCTGGTTCCCATTTACACAGGAATGTGGATAAGCCATCGAAGATTGAGGATCCGAAAAACTTCGATCTTCCGGATGGAGCGAAACTCCGCAGTTTACAGCTGCAAAGCGAAACCCTCGGGATCATTGGAGTTGTTGACATTGTAGAAGGGGGGCCGGATGGCGCGGAAATCATTGATTACAAGAAAGGCTCGGCCCGTCGCGATTCCGAGGGAGATCGTGTGGCCAAAGAACCAGACGTCATGCAAGTCGCCGCGCATGCCATGCTGTTGCGTGAACATGGTATCAATGCCGTTCGGGGCGCAATCTATTATGCTGAAGATAAACGACGCGTGCCGGTAGAATTCAGCGAGGAATTATTTTGTAAAGTTCGCAAAGCCATCGAGGATGCAAGAGCGATTGCTGCCAGCGGTCATTGCCCACCGCCGTTAAAGAATGACGCTCGTTGTCTGTATTGTTCGGCGTATCCGATTTGTCTGCCGAATGAATCTCTCTGGTGGGCCAAACGCCGCAAAGCGTCGGAAATCCCCGGACAGCTTCATTTCGGTTTCTCGGGGCAAACGAATGACCATGTTCGCGACAAAATTTTGGAGGCGTTAGACTTTGCAGCCGAGTCTGGTCAAAAGGAGTCCCCCACGTTGGAACCACCGCGACCGGGGGGCGATGACAGCGAGGTGCTGGTGGTACAGACACCCGGAGCGCAAATTGGACAACGCGGTGATCAGTTGATTGTCACCCTGAAAGGCGAAGATGTCCGGAAGATACCTGGCCAGCAAGTGCGGGCAATATATTGCTTTGGTGCAGTTCAGTTGACGGCACAAGCGGTTGAGACGTGCCTGGAGCTGGGAATAGATGTTTCCTACTTTTCTCCTGCCGGACGTTTCCTTGGGTTATTACGTGGCCTTCCAGTCAGTGGTGTGGATGCGCGGCGTGGACAATATCGTCTATTTGAGTTGCCCGGAGTGCGACTCCAACTCGCTCGCGAAATCATTCGCGCCAAAATTCATAATCAACGCGTCATGCTGATGCGTAACGGCGACGTGCCCGATCGAGTGGTTCATTTGATGGCGGGCTTCCGCGATGCGACCGAATCCGCACGTGACATCGTTGGTTTGATGGGAATTGAGGGAAGTGCAGCGGCGCTCTATTTCGAACAGTTCGAATCGATGCTGAAGCAAAGAGACAATTGGAAATTCGATTGGCGGGGGAGAAATCGTCGTCCTCCGCGTGACCCTGTGAACGGGCTATTGTCGTTTGGCTATTCGATGCTCGCGAAGGAATTGACCGGGGTTTGTCATTCGGTAGGACTTGATCCATTTCTTGGCTTCATGCATCAGCCGCGATATGGCCGACCGGCTCTTGCTCTCGATTTGATGGAGGAATTTCGCCCGCTGATTGCTGATAGTGTGACGATCAGCTTGATCAATCGCGGAGAGCTCGGTCCGGAGGATTTTATTCGTAGCGCGAATGGGACATTTTTGAACGACGGGGGTAGAAAGCCGTTTTGGGAAGCCTGGTTTCGTCGCTTGGATACCGAAGTCAGTCACCCGGAATTCAGTTACAAAATGGCGTATCGACGAATGCTGGAAGTCCAGGCGCGCCAACTGTGGCGGTTCGTTCGCGGTGAAGCGTCGACATATCATGGATTTGTCACGCGATGAGTCGAATTCGCTATCTCGTGAGCTACGATATCGGCGATCCGAAGCGCTTACGGAAAGTTGCGCGTACTCTGGAAGGATTCGGCGTGCGGCTTCAATATTCCGTTTTCGAATGTCCTTTGGATGATATTCGATTGGCGAAACTAAAAGCGGAGATTCAATCTTTACTCAACAGCGATGAAGATCAGGTTTTGTTCGTATCGCTTGGACCGAGTGCGAAGGATGCCACATTAGTGATTGAAGCGATGGGTTTGCCATACGAGGTTCGTTCGCGGGTGACAATCATTTGATTCTCCTTGCGGGAGGAGAGAAAAAGGATTGAAATGCCTCTGGCTACGGCCACCGACCAGCTTTCTTCCGTCATTGGAAAGCCATGCTCCTTGAAATCGCGAACGACTGCGCCTGAACGCGGCGATGCGGCGCGAGCGCTGAAGTGCTGACGCTTCTCCTCACAGATGCTCGCAAACATTTTCAGGCGGTAAAATAAGGTAAATATGATTGTCCACAGAACATCGAACAGTGAAGCCAGTTGAGAACCTGTTGCGCTCGCAAATCGGTGCGTCCGATGCTGAGTGGCAATGGTTTGGAGGAGGTGAGCCGCAGTCACCGCGATTCCGGGGGGGATGAGACGGCGCCGGGGGTCAAGGTTGAACGCGTCCGCCATGACGCCGCAGTCACCGCGATTCCGGGGGGGATGAGACGGAATCCAGTATCACGGGGGAAGCTATGATTTTCTCGCCGCAGTCACCGCGATTCCGGGGGGGATGAG
>JAQGOU010000623.1 GCA_028293445.1 Verrucomicrobiales bacterium
ATCCTCGTTTCAGAAGAAAGATATGGATCGTGAGCACTTCTCGAACGACAACGAATTATTTCTTCTACGACATCGATGCAAAGAAAGTGGTAGGCGAACTCTTGAATGGACGACCGACCTTCAATACGCCAGACGGAAAATGGTTACTGTGCAACAGCCTTGTTTTTGTGGAAGATCCAATCCCACTGCTTAAAAGGACGCTGCGGCTGTTTAAAGAGATTAAGGATCGCTTTGATGGATATGTCTCGCCCCGCGATGGCAATTTCTTCGAAAATTATTGGATTCTTAACATGGAAAACAATTCCCGGGAGGCGATCGGCCAACTACCGCAACCATCTCGATCGTATGATTGGGAGATGCGCAGCTGGCTTGAGCCATCGCCAGATTTTCGTTACGCTTATACAACTGCACCATTCCACAGCTCCAACTCACCCCCGCATATCAAGGTTGTTCTTTGTAATATGACAACCGGAGCATTTGAGACCAATATCTTGCTGGGGTTTCCCCGTGGATGGTGGGATGAGAAAAACATTGTTTTTGAACACAGGACCATGGACTAATGACTCACGATGTCTCCACCCGCTCAAATGCTGTATTATTGAGCATCAACCGATTGACTGGGTTCTTCAACGAGGTGGGGCTATCCGTTTCAGCCACCAACGTACGTTCATACTGCCACTGGAATGGGCAAGAAAACGTTTTCTATTTCACTGGACCTCCCGACGGGGAGAAACCGACCTGGCCGTATCTCATACGAATCGAACGGCCCGGAAAAACGCTTAAACTCGTTGCAAAGGAATTTTCATTCGGGCGTTTCATGGGGCACTTTAACACCAATTGGGAAACATACATATACCCTGGACCTGATAACGTCGTGAGTAGTGGCGTCTATCTCCATAACATTCCCACAGACACTGATCGCATGATCGTTGCGCCAACAACCAACCAGTACGAAGAATGTTATCCCGTGTTTTATAAAGACTCCGTCATTTATCTCCGCAGCAATGCCGTATGGCAGGTGAGCCTCACGACATCGAACACGACACGCCTCTTTCCGCCGCAAGAGTAAGAGAAACCTCCTGCTCTAAGCTTCTGGCGCCCGCTTTTCCAGAAATCTTCCCGCTAGAAGCCTTGTAACGCTTCATTTTCTAGAAATCCTCTCGCTGGAAGCCTTCTAACGCTCCATTTTTCAGAAAAGTTCCCAATCCAAGCCTTCTAGCGTCTCATTTTCCAGAAATCCGCCCGCTCGAAGCCTTCCAGCGCCTCATTTTCCAGGAATCCTCCCGCTTGGAGCGTTTTAGCACTCCATTTTCCAGAAATCTTCCCGTTCCAAGCCTTTTAACGGTTCATTTTCTGGAAATCCTTCCGCAAAAAGGCTTCTAGCGTTTCATTTTCCAGAAAATAGCCCAGTCAAAGCACTGTCGTTGCAGCAATTACACAGGTTAGCTCTCGAAAACACGTCATTTTTGTCTTTGCGGTCGACCTCGATGTAAAAGCGCAATTTCAGTCGGCTTTTTTCTTCAAAATGATGATTCGCAAGGGCGTTTCTTACTGGATAAGCCGATTTGGCTGAAAAGCAGTCGAAAAACCCTCGATCTGGGCAAAAAAAGCTCATCTTTTTGAAAATAGTTTTCACCTATTTGCGTAAGTCACTGCACATACGCCATTTCCAACGCAAAATAGTTGGAGGGGGTGTGAAGTGAAACTTCACACCCCCCTTGATAGGCTCGTTCTCGTTAATTGAGCGCGAGTCGCTCGATGAAACACGCGAAGACCGGGTGGAATTAGAACGTCATCCAAGTCGCGGGTCACAGACGAAAAGTTTGGGCCGACAGCGATGTCTTCGTGCGCAATCGATCAGTAGTCAGTCAGCAGTTAACGAAAGGTAATATTATGAAACAACCGACAGATAACAGTATGAACGGCGTGGTGACCACGTCCGAAAAACTCGCCGAGGGCTCAGCACTTTACGCTCTGCTGCTCGGCATGGCTCACGGCACCGCTGCATTCCTGCTGGCGGACCGCCAGGCTGCGGTCACTGGACGTAAGAATCATGAGGATGCAAAAGATCTCATGCGCTCTCTTCGTCTGGATCTCGATGCAACTCGCTTCGCCTCACGTGGACTCTCCATGTTGATGCGCGATAACCTGAAACCAATCCTCGGCACTGAATTCAACTCCCGTTGGGGTGTCGTCGGCTACGATGGCTCATTGGAAACCGCGTTCAGCGTGGATGACCTCATCCTGCAAATGGAAGCGTTCGGCGCGTATTTTGGCGCGAATCCAGCGCACGAGATTGCCTCCAAAGATGTCACTGCAGCCAAAGCGCACGAAATGCGCGCCGCGCTGATCGCGGGACGTCAGGCGGTCAATGATCAAGAGGCGAAGGTTGGCCAATCGATGGAATTGCGCGATGCAAAGTTCGAACTGCTGCGGAAACGCATTCGCTTGACGATCGATGAACTGCACGAGTTCCTTCCGCCGTTGGATCCGCGTTGGAAATCGTTTGGTTTGAATATGCCGGGTGCAGATGAAACGCCGGATGTGCCGACGAATATCTTCGCGATTCTCATCGGGCCAAACGCCGCCGCGTTGAAATGGAACGCAGCCCCACGTGCGAGTTATTATCGCGTCTGGAAAAGAGTCCTCGGTGTGGACGCGGAACCGGTGGCAGTTGGTTCACCGGCTGATGTCGACTTCACGATGGAGAATCTCCCGGCGAATGCGACGATCGAGATCTACGTCTCGGCTGTGAACAACGGCGGCGAAAGCCAATTGTCAGAAAAAGTCACGATCACGACGCATTAGTGCTAGCGCACGGCCACAGGGAGACGAAAACAGGAGCCGCTCGGGAAACCGGGCGGCTTTTTTCTTTTAAAACAAAGTTGTTAGACACGAATTGCACAGATTAACACGAATTTTAAGACAAGAAGAACGGCGCATGTCTTTGTGTTCATTCCTTGTTCTAAAATTCGTGTTAATCTGTGTAATTCGTGTCGAAAAAACTTACTCGCCGAAGATTTTGAAGAGTCCACGTGATTTCAGTGGGCTGTCGATTGGTTCCACGGCTGCCGGACGATGGTGTGCTTCCAGATCGATCTGACATAACACGCCGATGCTTTGTCCCCCGCGGGTGCCGTTGCGCTGCGCCTCGAATCCGTAGGAATAACCGCCGACAAATTGAAACATCCCGGACTTCGATCGATACCCGAGGCCGAGCCCGATGCCCGAGTGCCATTTGTTCGGTTGCTGCAATCCTTCGAGATAAGAAACGTGGGCCTGCGCGGCCGTGAAGGTGAGATTCCAATTCTGCTTCGGATCCAACGGCAGAGTGTATTGGCCAGCGAGGAGTTGGAAATTTCTCGCGCTTAATTCCTGATAATAATATCCGGGCAACGTGAGCGGGAACTCGGAAGCCAGCGGAAGAGAACCGCCGAGGCGATAAGCGCTGAACCGGTCGGCATCGATGCTTGTGCCAGTCGTGAAACTGATGCCGAAATTATGCTTGAGCTCCGGAAGCGTATAGATGAACAGGGCGCGTCCCCAAATCAGATGCGAAAAATCCTCCAGCTTGCGATCGCCCGCAAATCCGTAATGGCCGTCATCGAGGCGATATTGGCCTTCATACCACGCAGATAATTCCAGGGCCAATTGCGGGAAGATCGTCGGTTCGCGTCCACCGAGGCGCAATCCCGTGCGGAGATTCATCGAGGAATGATCGTTCGGCAAAACGAAGCCAGCCGCAGTGTCCGAGTCTCTCTCGTAAAGCGAATAATGGGGCGCGAGCCGGAAAATGCCGCTGAGCGGTATGCGTTGCGTTGGATTGAAGAGGTGATAAATGCTGGCGGAAACTTCTCCACCGTGTCCCGTGAAAGATTCCTGTTTGTTCCAGTTGCCGCGGCGATATTCAAAGTAACTATCAGCAAAACCGCCGCCCGATAAGCCGATGGCCAGATCGGTTCGTGGGCTGATCGCGCCTTTAAATCCAAGTTCGGTATCAAGATAAACGGGCGCCAATGCAAGGCGCAGGGTTATGTTGGTGCGCATGAACCCGGGGTCATTTCGAAAATAAAACGCGTAACCGGACACAGGGCTGCGCCCGACGAGCGGTTGGTTGTAACCAAACTGCAACAACTGCCGTTTTTCCGGATCAATTTGGCCAGAGGCCGCAAACGTTCCGGTCAGCAGACTTAGTATTAAAAACCGGCCGAGGAACTTGTACACACTTCTTTGGTATGGAAATTTGGACGACTGAGCAAGAGGAATTCCGGCGATTACGGCGTGAGGAATTCCATGAAGGAGGGTCTATCATTGACGGTTGCGACGTGATCGCTCGCGGCTATGCTCTGGAAATGAAAGTACGGAAACTATTACACACCCGTTACCGTTTGAATGATCTCGAACGGAGCATCAAGTTTTATAAGGAGGTGCTCGGCCTCGAAGAACTTCGCCGACACAAATCTCCGCGCGGTTCGGAACTGGTTTTCATGAAAGCCCCCGAAAGTGAAGAGCTGATTGAGCTCTGTCATTTTCCAAACGGCGGCGATGTGCAAGTGCAACCGGACCTGACGCATCTCGCATTTTTGGTCGATAGCCTGGAAG
>JAQGOU010000646.1 GCA_028293445.1 Verrucomicrobiales bacterium
CGCTGGTTCATGGTGACTCGGCGATGCTACGGCAGGTTGTCGTGAATCTGGTGGCCAACGCCGTTAAATATTCCCGACCGAGAGCACGGGCTGAGATAGAGATCGGGTACGAGGAGTCCCCGACTGAGCATATCATTTTCGTTCGAGACAATGGGGTGGGTTTCGATATGCAATTTTCCAGCAAACTGTTCGGCGTGTTCCAACGCTTGCATCACTCGGATCAATTTGAAGGCACAGGCATCGGTCTCGCGAACGTGCATCGGATCATTGAACGACACCAGGGACGCACCTGGGCTGAAGGGGTTGTCGACAAAGGAGCCACGTTTTACTTTTCGTTACCGAAATCACTTCAAAAACAATGACTTCACTGAAACGGATACTGCTGGTGGAAGACAGCCCAAAGGATATCGAGCTCACCCTTGCTGCCCTGGAGGAGCATCGCCTCGCCAATGAAGTGATCGTCTGTCGCGATGGCTCTGAAGCGCTTGATTATCTTTATCGACGCGGAAAGTTTACGAATAACACGGATGACCTTCCGGCCGTTATGTTGCTCGACCTCAAGATGCCAAAAGTCGGCGGCCTCGAAGTGCTGACTGTAATCAAGGCGGATCCTGAATTGAAAAACCTTCCCGTGGTGATGCTGACCTCCTCTCGCGAAGAGCAGGACCTGGTCAAGAGTTACCAACTCGGCGTGAATGCTTATGTGGTCAAACCAGTGGACTTTCAGCAGTTTATCGATTCGATCAAAGCTCTCGGATTCTTTTGGGCTGTAGTGAATGAACCGCCGCCCCCGTCCCTAAAACAACAAACTCCTGGCACCCAACAATAACGACCAACCATGACCAAGAAAATTCGTATCCTGCATTTGGAAGATAATTCCTACGACGCAGAATTGATCCACTCGACGATCGAGGCTGAGGGGATGGACTGTGAATTCACGCATGTTAAAAATCGACAGGAATTTGAATCAGCGATCGACGGACAAACCTTTGATCTCATTCTGTCGGACTATGCGGTTCCCGATTACGATGGTTTTGCCGCGCTGAAATTTGCGCGCGCGAAAAATCTCCTCGCGCCCTTCATTCTTCTTTCCGGAACCCTGGGAGAAGAGCAAGCGGTGGAAAGTCTTAAAAATGGCGCTGCGGATTACATCCTTAAACAAAGGTTGATCCGCCTCGGACCCGCCATCAGCCGCGCATTGGCAGAGGCTCAGGAACGAGCGGAACGCAAAAGGGGAGATGAACGGATCCTGGAGCAGGCGATGTTGCTCGACAAAGCGCACGACGCCATTCTGGTGTGTGACCTGGCTGGCCGCATTACCTCATGGAATAAAGGTGCTGAACGCATCTACGGCTGGAACGTGACCGAAGCAGTCGGTAAAACGATTCAGGAGTTGCTCTCTGCCAAGGATTCCGACCGGATCGAGCAGGCCCAGCGGGACGTTATCGCGAAGGGAGAATGGATTGGAGAGCTTACCCAGTTTATCAAGAGTGGAAAAACCGTCATCGTTCAGAGTCACTGGACATGTCCCCGTGACCATGCGGACCAGCCAACCTCAGTGCTAGTGATCAATACCGACATTACTGAGAAAAAGCAGATCGAAGAACAGTATCTGCGGGCGCAACGCCTTGAGAGCATCGGCATTCTCGCCAGCGGAATTGCCCACGACTTGAACAACGTGCTCGCACCCGTGCTGATGGGCGCTCAATTACTTCGCATGACGGTGACTGATCCCGAGGCAATCGGGCCTCTGGATGCCATCGAAAGCAGCGCTCAACATGGCGCAGAATTAATCAAACAGATTTTAGCCTTCGGTCGTGGTGTCGGCGGTGAACGTATCGAACTGCAAGTGGGTCATTTGATCCGGGACGTGCATAAGCTCGTGCGTGAAACTTTTCCACGTTCCATCGAGGTTCAGGTCAATGTCGCGAAAGATTTGTGGCTGGTGAAAGCGGTTTCAACCCAGGTACACCAGATCTTGATGAACCTGTGCGTGAACGCCCGCGACGCGATGCCGGAAGGCGGACGTCTTCAGTTGCGTGCTGAAAATTTGTATGTGGACGAAAATTACGTGGCCAGCAGGCCTGAGACTAAACCGGGTTCGTACGTGATTATTACTGTCAGCGATACCGGCACGGGCATGCCTCCCGAAATTCTACAGCGGATTTATGATCCCTTTTTCACGACCAAAGAAATCGGCAAGGGAACGGGCCTTGGGCTTTCAACGGTCAAGGGCATTGTCAAGAATCACGAAGGCTTCATTCACGTTTATAGCGAGATGAACAAAGGAACGCAGTTCCGGGTTTATCTTCCTGCCGCAAGTTCCGCGTCAGTGAAAGACGTCGAGCATCATCAACAAAGTCTGCCCCACGGTAAGGGCGAATGTATTCTCGTCGTGGATGATGAAGAGAATGTGCGCCGCGTCACCGCCACCATCCTGGAACGCTGTGGATACTATACCTTGTTGGCGACCGACGGTGCCGAAGGTCTGGCCACTTATGTCGCCCATCAACAGGATGTGAAGTTAGTCATTACCGACATGATGATGCCGCTCATGGGAGGGGCGCCTTTGATTCGCGCACTGAGAAGAATTAATCCCGACGTCAAAATGATCGCCTTAAGCGGCATGGTTGACTCGATTGATCCAGAAGCCGTCGCTGGAGTGGAGCTCATGTCCAAGCCCTTTAGCGCCGAGCAGTTGTTGGTCGCGGTGCGACGAGCCATTGACGAAGTAAAATAAACGCGCGGTAGCTCCTGGTTACGTTTCGTCGCGATGAATCCATTTGCTCGTGGCAGGCGGACGAAACGTTTCCAGCCGCTGCAAAAGCATCTCGGCGTTTGCATCGACGAGCACAAGTTCCCGATGCCCTGGACGAATGAACTCTTCCGCCACGGCGTGATCGAACAATGCTAGAAGCGGATCGTAAAATCCGGCAACATTCAGTAATCCAAAGGGCTTCTTGTGCAAACCCAACTGTGCCCAGGTGAGCACTTCGCAAAATTCTTCGTACGTCCCAAAGCCGCCCGGCAGCGCGATAAATGCGTCGGATAGATCAGCCATCAACGCTTTCCGCTCGTGCATTGATTTAACCACGCGCAGGTCCGGCAAACCTTCGTGCACGACTTCCTTAATGACGAGGGATTGTGGAATGACACCGATGACATGGCCGCCAGCCCGCAACGTTGCGTCCGCAACGATCCCCATCAAACCGACGCATCCGCCGCCGTAAACCAATTCGATGCCGCGCCGGGCGAGCAGGGTGCCTAGTTCTTCCGCCGCTTCGGCATAGACCGCGCGTGAACCTTTACTGGAACCACAAAAAACACAGAGACGTTTCATTTAAATAAGAGCGAAGTATTTTTAACCACGGATCAGCATCCGCGAGCGGTGCAATTCATCTCTGTTCCCACTGACACGGATAAGAAAAGAACAGGATGTAAATTGCTCATGGTTTGGTCGCACAGTTTAGCTGCGGGCACTGGGACGGGGAGAAACTATTCATGTTATGCTCAGAATCCGTGTTCATCCGTGTCTATCCGTGGTTAAAAATCCGCCTTGGCTCAGCTCAGTTGCTTATGGCGAAAACACGTGACCAAATGATCGTTTACCATCCCGGTCGCCTGCATGTGCGCGTAACAAATCGTGGAACCAACAAATTTAAAACCGCGTTGAATCAAATCCTTGCTCATCGCATCCGACTCCTTGGTGCGCGCGGGAATGTCTTTGCCGCTCTTTGGAAAATTAATCTTCGGTTTACCCTCTACGAATCGCCAGAGGTAGGCATCGAAGCTGCCGAACTCTTCCCGCACCTTCAGATACGCTTTCGCATTCCCGATAGCCGATACAATCTTCAGCCGGTTGCGAATGATCCCGGCATCGTTCATCAGTTGCTCAACTTTACGGTCGCTGTAACGCGCGATCTTCTCCGCATTGAATTGATCGAAGGCCGCCCGATAATTCTCGCGCTTCTTCAACACCGTATACCAACTCAGACCCGCCTGCGCCCCTTCGAGAATAATGAACTCAAACAACTTCGCGTCATCGTGCAACGGCACACCCCATTCGGTATCGTGATAATGAATGTAGAGCTCATCCGTCGGCCAGGGACAACGTTGTTTGGTTTGCATGTTCAAGCGCCGCGAACGGCAGAGATAAAGTTGCGGACCTTCGCGTGATCCTTTTTGCCCGGCGACAACTCCACGCCGCTCGAAACATCCACGCCGAAAGATTCCACCTTGCGCACCGCCTCCGCGACATTCTCGGGGGTCAATCCACCGGCCAGAAAAACCGGCTTCCCAAACTTCTTCGCTTCGATCGCGAGGTCCCAGTTGAACTTCTCGCCCGTGCCGCCTTGTTTGCCGGCGACATAACTGTCGAGCAACAACGCGTCCGTGCTGTAGCTGGGAATAATGTTGAGCGAATCCGCGTCCTTGATTCGAAAGGCCTTCATGCTCATAACGCCGAATTGCGCGCAGAACTCCGGGGTTTCATCCCCATGAAACTGCAGCAGATTGAGGCCGCAACGGTGGATCGCCGAAAAAACAAAGTCAGGCTCAGGATTGACGAAGACCCCCACGCGCATGATCCACGGAGAAATCTCCTGCGTGATCTCGGCAACCGTTTCGATTGAAACCGCGCGCGGGCTCTGCTCGAAAAACATGAACCCGAGCGCATCAGCACCCGCATCAGCCGCGGCCTTGGCGTCCTCGACATTCGTGATGCCGCAGATTTTGACTTTTACATCCATCGCTTAAGCAGATTCGCATCCCTTCATGGAAAAATAAAGCGGAAGAAAAACCCGATTCCTCGAAGCACTCGGCGCAGCCACCGCCTATCGCCTATCGCCTATCGCCTATTGCCTATTGCCCCGTTGCCTATTGCCCCGTTGCCCCGTTGCCCCGCGCCTTCCACGCACAGTCGCATCCACCCAAGACGCACTCGCCTCAAAAAATTCGTATAGTTGAAACTAGATAGTTTCTGCGCCGCACACAGACGCTATTCGTGTCGAACTTTTCCCTACCGCCCGCCCAAGAATCACCGCCGTCAAAACCCAAAATCCCAAAGCCCCCATCACCCGCCAGATTTCAATCGGCCCCTCCGACACCAACCAATTCGCATCCGTATAAGCACACGAAGTAATCATCCACCCCAAAACCGCAAACGCCATCGCACCATAAGTTCGGATCCATTTCTTCCCCGACTCCACGCACCACCCGACCATCAAAACATACGCCGGCGCCAGCAGCACAAACGTAAAAACCTCCGTCCTCGGGCTCAGTAATAAAATCGACGCCACCCCAAACGTCACCCACGGCCGCCAATCCACCTCACGCACCCTCAGCACATACCCAAAGAAAAGCGGCACACTGATAATCAGAATCACCCAGCGCAAAACCTGCCCGAGCGTCGCCAATCCCGCCCGTTGCAAAGCCGAAGCCACATCCAGAATCCCGCCCCCCGCCGCATCTCCCATCACCACCTGCACCCACGCCACATGCATCGCCATGTTATGCGACCACCCCACAAAAAACGCCGGCAACAAAAACGCCACCACACCCGCGCACAACACCCCCAGCAAATACGCCCGCTTCGGCCGCATCGCCAGCGCCACCAGGAAAATCACCGGGTAAACTTTGAAATTCGTCGCCAGCAACAGGATTGCTCCCGCCGAAAAAAGCCGTCCACTCCGATACTCCGCCACCCCAATCAGGATCAATCCAACGATCAACGCGTTCGCCTGCGTCAACACCATCGAAAACATCAGCTCCAAAAGACACGCCACCACCGCCAGGGCAATCGACAATTGCAACTTCCCCTTCAACTCACTCCAGCGACTCAACCCCAGGCAGAACGTCCCCATGCCTGCCAGGATCCAAAGTCCCACCACAATCTCTTGCGCCTTCGGTTGCGCCATCCCCGCCATGAGCAATGCGAACAGAGGCGAATACTTGAATTGATTCGAAGGCCCATTCAGCGCCGTGACCTCGTACGGATTCTGACCCTGGATAAACGATTTCCCCCCCAGCGTGTAGTTACGCATCACCGCATTCGAAGTCGGCACCCCATAAGCCAGCAGGAAGAACAGAAACGCCCCCACGGCGAGTACCACCGTTTGCACCACGACAGACCTGGAAGAAGCAGTCGTCATCACATTGATCTTCCGTGCATATCGACAATCCAGCTCATCACGATCCACTAAAAAGGCGACACCCCCGCGCCAAAGTCCAGCGTCAAATTGTCCAGGTGATATGGGTAACACGCGAAATTTTCTTTGCACATTGACACCGGCCCCCCAATCGGTTGAATTCCCCGCTTCTTTGGAGCCATGGAAAAGAAAAATCGCCGACAACCAGTTGCTCTCGTCAATCGACATCGACATCGACC
>JAQGOU010000037.1 GCA_028293445.1 Verrucomicrobiales bacterium
ATACCGAAGACGCCAAAGAACGTGAAGAGATCGAGGAGGAAAGGCAGATGGTCCAGGAACTGATCATGGAAACTTACGGTAAATTTACAAATATCGTTCAAACCGGACGCTCCGCCGCCTACGCCAAGAACAGCAAATATAAATTGGACACAGATAAGGGCAGGGCGCTCGGAGACGATTGGGTCGAATACATTGATGGCCGCGTGCTCTCGGGCAAAAAGGCGTATGATCTTGGCTTTGTCGATGAATTGGGAAATTTCGAAACGGCAAAGGAACGTTCAAAGACGCTCGCCTCCCTTGGTACTGCGAATTTTGTGCAGTACCAACGCCCGTTTGATCTTGGGAATTTGTTCCGTATCCTCGGCTCGACGGAATCCCGTGCGACCACGACGTTGAAAGTAGATTTCGGAGTGAACGCTCCGAAGTTGGCCGTGGGCCAGCTTTACTTCATCGCTCCGACGAGTATCCCGAAATGATGTTACGGCCACGTTTGTAAAAGCGCGGACATAGTTTTGATACGCAAAGCCGCGCTCTCATAGCGCGGCTTTTTTTATTTACGGAACATTTAACAACTCCGCCTGGCTCCATGCCTCCTGGCGTTTGGCGGTGTCAGCGCGAATTTGTTTCACGGTAGTTGGTTCAACTGGCGCACCGGTATTTTCCCATTCACGACGCACATAAGTCAGGATTGATGCGATTTGCTCGTCGTCGAAGATTCCCATGCTCGGCATATCGAGATGATAACTGCGGCCATTTACTTTCAACGGACCGGTCAATCCATGCAGCACAATGCGCGTAATTCGTTGCTCCGAACCGAGCACCCATTCTGAATCGACGAGCGGCGGCGCGAGTCCATCCATGCCGAGGCCGTGCAATTGATGACACGCGGCGCAACTACCCTCGAACAATCTCTTTCCCATGTCGAAGCGCGTTTGTTGCGCGGTGGTCAAGGCGGCGATCACCGGTTCCGGTGCAGCGCCCGGTTTGCCCGGCCAGGTGAGAAACGTATTCAGCTTCGTAACGCGTTTTTTGATTTCCGTGTTGGTGCTTTTTTCCAAGGCCGCCAGTGCGGAAGGTTCGGTCTTAAATTTTACGGGTTTCTTCACCCCACCCGCGATGAGCCCGTCCAGCAGGCGAATCTGTTGCGCGCTCGATTTATCCGCAGCAATTAAATCCAAAACTTTCCGAACGTTATCGGCGTTGCGCGATGTCATCACGCACCTCGCAAGCCCGCGAATGACGCGCTGCGCATTAGTGCCGACATCGCTCCAGGTTTTGTCACCGGCGATGGCTTCGAGCATGGCGGTTTCACGACCGTTCAAACCGCTGAGAATTGCGTCGGGAAGAAAAATATTCGGCACCGATAGTTTTGCGAGATTAAGCAACGCCAGGTCGGTGTTTCGTTCCCGTGCTTCGCCGAGCGTGAGTGCAAGTTGCAATTGAACCTGCGGCGCGAAGTCGTCGGTTAACTTCAACAGTTTTGGAATCACATCTCCTTTGTCTTCGCCGTCGAAAAATCTTTCGGAAAGGCGAATCGCATTCGCGCGCACTCTCGCATCCTTATCTTTCAACGCCCCCAGCGTCGTGGACAGGTCGAGCGCGGCCAGTCCTTCCAATGTCCAGAGTGAGTGGATCCGTCCCTGCGCGCCCGCGCCGGACAATGCCAAATTCTTCAAGGCTGGCACCACAGACATATCGCGTTTTTCCACGAGGCAACGCTGCGCCGTAAAACGCCACCAGCTGTTCGGATGCGAGAGCCGGTTCACCCACTGCGAAGGCGGTTCCTTGGAAAACTGCGCCGTGCCTGAAGCCGTCTTTCCTTCTGGAACAACACGGAAGATGCGTCCGAGGTGAATCGGCTTCTCGAGTCCGCGATCATCAATTTGTTTACGCAGATAGCTGGTAAGTGAAATGCGGTGTTCAATATTCCCGCGATGAAAATCAACCACGTAAAGCGCGCCGTCCGGTCCCGTGCAGAAGTTCACCGGACGAAACCGTTCGTCCGTGGACGCCAGGAATTCCGCTTGATCGTAAGCATTTTTGGCCAGCAGTGTGCCGTTGGTTTCTATGAGAATACTGCGATGAACCAGGTTCCCGGCCGGCTCAGCGACAAACGCGTTGCCATAAAACTCTTTGGGAAATAAATCGCTGTAAAAAATAAACGGCGAATTGGCTGCGGTAAACGCCTTCAATTTATAATCGCGCAGAATTTCAGGTTTGTAGCCGCGGTTGATTCCGGGATTTACGCGCGCCGGCCAGACCAGTTGGTTCTCGGCCGCGTTCACATTGTTTCCGGCGGCGCCCTGATAATTCGCGTTGCGTCCGAGATAATGTGACGGAATCACGTCGCAACGCAGTTGGTCGCTGTTGGAATTGTAGAACAGATGCCCGTCATCATCCTGGCTCAACCCGTATTGCCCGCGAAAGATCGTCAGTCCTTTTTTCCATTCGCCATTCACATAACGGAATTTCGTCATGTAGGAGGCGCTATAAATCCAGTTGTCCAGGTTCCAGGTCGGTGCGTTCGGCGCGCGTTCCGGGTTCGCAAGTTCAGGGCGCTTCGGATCCACCGCGACTCCGTAATCCGTTGCGACCACCACTTTTTCATCCATGACGTCGTCGCCGTTCGTGTCGCGACAAAACCAGAGGTTCGGTGGCGCGCCGATCAGTGCTCCGCCCGCAACCGGCATCACGGCGCGCGGCATTAGAAGCTTCTCCGCGAAAACCGTGCGCTTATCGAATTTCCCGTCGCCGTCAGTGTCGCGAAGAATCACGACGCGCCCCGTCGCTTCATCTTCGCCTTTGCCATCGGAGTCCGGCATGTAATTGCACATTTCCACCACCCAAAGCCGTCCGTCCTGATCGAAGCGTGCGGAGACTGGATCTTCCACGAGCGGTTCGCTGGCGACACATTCGACCTTCATCCCCGGTGCCACCTTGAAAGCTTTCAGCGCCTCTTCCGGCGTCAGCAGTGGCGACGGCGGGATCAGTTCGCGGGGAACGATCGGCTTTTGTGGGTCACCGGCTTTGTCGGATTTATCGCCGATCTGCGCGGAGAGGGTTACAGCGACGAGGAGAAGTGGAAAAAGTTTAAGCGCGAGTTTCATCTTGCAAAAAATAAGGACGGCGAAAGCCGCCGTCCTCTTCAAGTTACAGTGTTGTTTCTGAAGTTTAAGCTTTTTGTGGCGTGTGCTTGAACTTGCGCAAGCGAGCGGTCGGGAACCATTCCATCACATAAAGATCTCCGTGCGAATCAACGGTCAACGCATGCGGATGAATGAAAACGCTCGGGTCCTTGTCTTTATCGGCGTCCTTCACCCCTTTCCCATCGCCCAGATGCGCTACCAGCTTGTCGTTCGCGTCGATGATCGTCACGCGGTGGTCGA
>JAQGOU010000090.1 GCA_028293445.1 Verrucomicrobiales bacterium
GGAACATATTGCTGCTGAAGAATTTTGCGTCCGGATGCCGCAATGGGTGCATGAATCATCTCGAGGAACTTCTCGGGTTCCAGGGTGGCGCAATTGGTGGAGGCCAGAAAAACGCCTTTTGGTTTCAACAAGGGCAAAGCCACCTGAATCAGTTTCCCATAATCCTTTTCGGCGCGAAAAACGCCCGATTCCTTCGATTGGGAGAAGGTCGGCGGATCTAAAACGATAGCATCGAAGGCGCGCCCCTTTTTCCCCAGTCGCCGCAGCCAATCAAAAACATCGCCAAAGATGAAATCGTGTCCTTCCGTCGATAAACCGTTTAACGCAAAATTACGTTTGCCCCATTCGAGATATTTTTTGGAAAGATCCAGGCTCGTTGTTCTGGCTCCACCCTTCGCCGCACAGACGGAGAATCCGCAGGTGTAGGCGAACGTATTTAACACCTCATATGTTTCAGGCAGGGAGAAATCAGGAGCTACGTAGTGTGTTAAGAACCGTCGGCGATTTTCCCGTTGATCGAGGAACAATCCGACGGAATAGCCTTCATCAAAACTTAGGCCGAAGCGGATGCCATTCTCGCGAATGGTAAATTCCTCGGTGGCTTTTTCTCCGATCAGCAATTGTGGGCAGGCATCCTTGACGTTACTACCGCGAACGTGCCGATTTAGACTTTTGTGATAAACTCCGTGCAGCGAAAGTCTTGTTACGTGTTCGTGCAGTAGTTTGTTCTGTTCGGGAGAGAGTGCGTTCTCTGATTGCGACAAAAGATAGTCGCCCAGTTTCTCCACATACCATCCCGGCCATCCATCCGAAGCACCGTGTATGAGTCGAAACGAATTCGTCTCCGCTAGATTGATCGTGCTTTCGCGAATCGTAATACGTGCGCTCCCCAAAAAATCTGGTGGCGCGGCAAACGTCATCGTTTCTTCAGTCGCAGGATGGGCGAACGAAAGTTCTGCCGCATGAAGGCACACACGCTGGAACGCTGTGCCGCCGTAGAGCACGTCGCCAAGAATTGGAAACTGATTGGCCGCCGCGTGCACGCGAATCTGATGGGTGCGTCCGGTAACTGGTTTCGCTTCAACCAACGTTCCATGCTCGGATTTTTCCACCACGCGAAACAAGGTCTCCGCAAGCTCATCGCCAGGCTTTGCGGGACGGCTCACATATTTGTCTCCGACGCGGGACAAGGTGGATTTGACTGTGACCTCTCGAAACGAAACGTCGGCCTTCGTGAGTAGAAGATATTTTTTCTTAACGCTACGGTTCGTAAACTGTTCCGTTAACGAACGATTGGCGAGGGGCGTCTTGCCGAACACCATCACGCCGGAGGTTTCCTTGTCGAGTCGTTGGATGATGGCGAGAGTTGCCCAGCGGGGTTCCCGGTTCTTCAACCATTCGTAAATGCCTTCCCCGGCAAAAGGGCTTGGAGCATGCGTGTTGACTCCGGCGGGTTTGTTAATCACCAGCAGGTGTTCATCTTCAAAGATGATCAGGGCGCAAGGCACACGAAGGTTCTAGCGGTTTGCGACCAAGCTTTCAGCAGAATTATCGGAACATCAGCGCTGAGCGATCCAAGCGAGGATTCCAAACCAGACGATGACCACAAGCCAGATCCCCAGGCCGACAGCGATTTTTATTCGCCCCGAAAGCCTTGTCCCACAATACCTGCAACGAAGGCTGATCGATCCCAGTCGCTTCCTGCAGCATCTACATTTGTTTGAGCCCATAATCCCAGACCGCAGAAACAAATAATCTAAGTTGTATCGATTACAAACCCAATGCGAGTCTTTGTCGTCCGTCGTGTTGATCAAGATATCCGGTCCCGATGAAAATCACTTCGCATCAGCTGTCGAAACATATTCCAGGAGATCTGCCACCTCTTGCGGTTTGAGTCCCGCTTCCAGGCCTTCGGGCATCAACGACTGATTCTGGTTCTTGATTTGTTTGATGTTGGAGCGAAGGACGACGTCTTCTTTGCCATAAGCTTGTCGCACGGTGACGCTGGTGGCGGTTTCGTTTCCAACGAGTCCAATGAGGCTGTCGCCGTCTTTTAGTTCCACTTCAAACGCCTGAAATTGCGGTGCCACTTCACGGTTCGGATCGAGGATGCTCATCAGCATTTTGTCTTTGCCCGCATTCTTCACCGTTACGAGGTCAGGCCCGAGTTGGCTGCCTGCGCCTCCGAGTCGATGACACGCGGAGCAGCGAAGTAAATAAATCTCCCGTCCGTGCGAAGCCTCGCCTTTCAAGGTCAACGCAGGGGTCAAGGCATCGATCACGTCTTGACGTTTGCTGACGACCGGTTTGCCTAATACTTTTAACGCCGCGGCACGAACATCTTTTTCGCGATGGCCACGGAGGAATTTCGCCTGGGCCGTCGTGAGATCCATGATGCGCAGTTTGCCCGCATCAATGGCATTCAGCAGGGCAATCGAACGGTCGCCGCGAGCGAGTAAGGTATTCATCGCTTCACTGCGAACGCGAGGGGTGAAGCTGTTCGCGCGATCCGCCAGT